>JBOGVG010000071.1:0-40010 GCA_050692435.1 Actinomycetota bacterium | reverse complement strand
GTCCGTGGGCAGCAGATCCGGCGTGAACTGGATCCGACGGAACGAACAGTCCACCGATCGGGCGATGGCCTTGGCGAGCATCGTCTTCCCAACCCCGGGCACGTCTTCGATGAGGAGGTGGCCCTCGGCGACGAGCGCCACGTGGGCCAGGCGGATCTCCCCGTGTTTCCCGCGAACGACACGCTCGACGTTCGCCTCGATCTGCTGGAACCGAGCTGCGAATCGCTGCCAATCCGGTGGTCGCTCGCGTACCTCCACCATCACCTCCCGCGCATGTACCCCATCTTACGGTCAAGCGACAGGAGGGGTTTCGGAATCGCGCCGCCGCCTCGTCCGGATGCGGCGGCCATCCTGGGGGGAGGGTGGCGGTTCGGCCCGGTGCGCAGACACCCCGCGCGGCCCCTGTTCGCTCGAGAAGGCATCTCGCGCGAGCCGAACCACCACCCCGCGCAGAGATTACACGCTTGTGATTCGGGGGTGGGGGAGCCCACGCCGACGGGTCGGGCCGCTAAACTCGCGCCCATGGGTCGCTCCCTGGTCCTGAACGCGTCCGACTCACCCCTCGCGGTGGTTGCGGCGCGCCGCGCCGTGGTCCTCGTCATCAAGGAGAAGGCCGAGGTCGTGCTCTCGAACGGCGCCATCTTCAGGTCTGAGCACGTCGCGATCGAGGCCCCGTCCATCGTGCGGCTGCGGCGGTTCGTTCGCGTGCCCTACCGGGCCCACGCGCCCCTCACCCGGCGTGCCGTGTTCGCGCGCGACGAGTGGCGCTGCCAATACTGCGGCGGGAGCGCGGAGAACCTGGACCACGTCGTGCCTCGTTCTCGCGGCGGGATCCACGCCTGGGAGAACGTCGTGGCCGCGTGCAGACGCTGTAACGCGAAGAAGATGGACCGCACACCCCAGGAGGCCGGGTTCCGCCTCGTTCGGCAGCCGTTCGCTCCCACCGACGGGCTGCGCCTCACGCTCGGACGCCTCGAGCCGGGCTGGGAGGACTACCTCTTCTAGCTCTCGCGGAGCGGGCCCTCCCGGTTCCTCACGATCGACCCGGGCTCCCCTTGGCCATCCGAACAACAGTTCGGCGTCGTTTCCCATTGACGGAGTGGAGTGTTGGTGGCATAAACGTGGGGCTCAGTGGAGGAAAGGGGAGGAGGCGTGACCGACCTGCTCGGCACGCACCGTTACCAGCTCGACCCGAAGGGCAGGGTTTCGCTGCCCGCGAGGTTCCGTGAGGTCTTCGCGGACGGTTGTTTCCTGACGCTCGGTCAGGACCGCTGCCTGTACGTCTTCCCCAGGGCCGAATGGGAGCGACAGAGCCACGACGTCGCGCCTTCGCCCCTTTCCGACGCCGGCAGCCGTGCATACGCGCGGCTGTTCTTCGGCTCGTCCGACGAAGCGAAGCTCGACGGCCAGGGCCGCGTGACGATCCCGCAGCGTCTGCGCGAGGCGGTGGGGATCAGCAAAGAGGTCGTGGTGCTCGGGGTGGGGGACCGGATGGAGGTCTGGGACCGCGCCGCCTACGAGCGCTACGAGGCGGATCATGCCGGCGCGTACCAGGCGGGAACGCTTGGACCGGGGAGGTAAGGATGCAGCAACCGAACAAGCTCGGGGCGGAGGTCCGCCAGAGCGTCTCGCTCCTGTTCATCACCGCCCTCACGCTCCTGGCCTCGATCGGGGTGGGCCTGTTGGCGGGACAGCTCGGTTGACGTGGCCGGGGCTGCACACGAGCCGGCCATGGTCACGGAGGTGACGGAGCTGCTCGGCGGCCTCGACACCGTCGTGGACATGACCGTCGGCGCCGGCGGCCATGCCGAGGCGCTGCTGGACGCCGGCGTCCCCCTCGTGGTGGGCGTAGACCGCGACGCGGAGGCTGTCGATATGGCGCGCCGGCGGCTCGCGCGCTTCGGGGAGCGGTTCCGGGCGGTGGAGGCGCTCTTCTCCGAGGCCCCGAGGGAGCTCGCCGCCGAGCACGTCGGCGGGATCCTGTACGACCTCGGCGTCTCGTCGATGCAGCTCGACCGGCCCGAGCGCGGCTTCGCCTACCGGGTCGACGCGCCGCTAGACATGCGGATGGGCGGCGGTGGCCACGAGGGTCCTAGCGCCGCCGATCTCGTGAACGAGCTCCCCGAGCGGGAGCTCGCCGATCTCATCTTCCGCTTCGGCGAGGAACATCGGTCGCGGCGGATCGCGGCGGCCATCGTGCGCCGCCGGCCGATCCGAACGACCGACCAGCTCGCCGGCGTGGTCGTGAGCGCCGTGGGACGGCGACCGGGGGGCCCCCACCCCGCGCGCCGCACGTTCCAGGCGCTCCGCATCGCGGTCAACCGGGAGCTCGAGGAGCTCGCCGCTTCCCTGCCTCGAGCGGTGGGTCTCCTCACTCCCGGTGGCCGCGTTGTGACGATCGCGTATCACTCCCTGGAGGACCGCATCATCAAGCGGTTCTTGATGGAAGAACCGCGACTGAACGTGCTTACGAACAAGCCGCTCCGCCCCAGCACGGAGGAAGTGGCCCGGAACCCGCGAGCTCGGAGCGCGAGGCTCCGGGCCGCGGAGCGCACCCGGGAGGCGGCGTGAGCCGCGGGTGGGCCGGATCGAAGGAGGCGGCGTGAGCCAGCCCGCCAGAGCCCTGCGCGCGCCGGCGCCCCCCGCCCGGCCCGAGCGGGCGGTGGTCCCGAGGCCGAGGCCGGTGCCCGCTCGACCACGGGCCGTGGCCCTTCAGAGAAGGCGACGCCATGTGGGGTTCCTGATCCTGTTCTCCGTCGTGGTGGGGTCCGCGGTCCTCGGCCTTGCCGCCTTGTACGCCCTGCTCGCTCAGAGCTCCTTCCGTGTGGACGACCTCCAGCAACGGATCGAGGCCCTGTCCCGGGAGAACCTCGAGCTCACGAGGAGGCAGGCTTCCCTGTCCGCCCCCGGCCGGATCGCCGCTTGGGCCCGCAGCCACGGCATGCGTCTCCCCGACGACATCCGATTCCTCCACGTGCCCGCGGCGGGATCCGCGGCACCGGCCGGGGACGCGGACCATCCCCACACCCGGAGCGATCCTTGAGGGAACTTCCGGAGGCGGGGCGGTGAGGCGACCCCCCATAGGCCGGCTGGTGGCCCTGTTCGCGGCCCTTGCCCTGGCGTTCGGGGCCATCACGGTCCGACTTGCCGTCCTCCAGGTGAGCCGGGCCGGGGCGTATCAGACCCTGGCCCTCGCCCAGCGGCTGCAAACCGTGTCGCTCCCGGCGTGGCGGGGACAGATCGTCGATCGCTCGGGGGAGCCGCTCGCCATCTCGCTTCCCGCCCGGGACGTGTACGCCGACCCACGCTACGTCATCGATCCTTGGGGCACGGCGGTCGAGGTCTCCTCGGTGTTGGGGAATCCGGTCCGCGAGCTGCTTCCCAAGCTCCGGGCCGACGCCACCTTCGTGTACCTGGCCCGCCAGGTGGACTTATGGACGGCGGAGCGGGTGGAGCGGCTGGGCCTTCCAGGGATCGGGTTCCTCCCCACCACCCGGCGGTCCTACCCGGCCGGTACCCTCGGGTCCCAGGTCCTGGGGTTCGTGGGAGTGGACGGGGTCGGGCTGGCAGGGCTGGAACTCGAGCACCAGAGCCTCCTGGCCGGTCATCCGGGGGAACGGACCCGAGAGCTCGGCCGCGACGGGCAACCCATCGTCGGAGGGATCGACGGGGAGCGGCCGCCCGCTTCCGGCTCCGACCTCGTGACCACGATCGACCGGGAATTCCAGTTCCAGGTCCAGGCGGCGCTGGAGGAGGCAGTGGAGGCGAACGATGCGGCCGGGGGGACGGTCATCGTGATGGACCCTCGCACCGGTGACGTGTACGCCATGGCCAGCTATCCGTGGTTCGACCCGAACGACTTCGTGAACGCGAAGCCGTCCAGGATGCGGAACCGGGCTGTCACCGACGTCTTCGAGCCCGGATCGGTGAACAAGGTCATTACCGCCGCGGCGGCGGTGGAGGAGCGCGCCCTCCCCCTCCACCGGCGTCTGTCCGTGGCGTGGAAGATGTCTGTGGGCGAGTTCACGATCCACGATGCGCACACCCACCCCGTGCAGCCGATGACGCTCGGCGACATCGTGGCCCAGTCGAGCAACATCGGCGCGGTGCTCGTGGCGCGGCGCCTGGGAGAGGTCCGGATGGCCGCGTACCTGTCCGAGTTCGGGCTGGGACGGACGACGGGCATCGGGTTCCCGGGCGAATCCCCCGGCCTGATGCTGCCGCTGTATCTCTGGTCCGACACCAGCCTGGCTACCATGGCGTACGGTCAGGGCATCGCCGTCACGCCGCTCCAGATGATCTCGGTGTATTCGACGATCGCGAACGACGGCGTATCGGTTCAGCCTCGTCTGGTTCGGGGGCACGTGGACGAGGGCGGGACATTTCACGCCGCCCCCGCGCCGGTCACTCGCCGAGTCGTGTCGGCGGATACGGCCCGGATGGTCACCCGGATGCTGGCGTACGCCGTCAAAGCCGGGACCGGCACCGCCGCGCAGATCCCCGGCTACGACGTCGCCGGGAAGACCGGGACGGCCCGGATCCCCCGAGCCACCGGGGGCTACTACACGGACCAGGCCATCGCCGCGTTCATCGGTTTCCTGCCCGCCTCCGACCCCACGGTCGTGATCGCGGCCATCCTCGACAGACCAGTCACCGTGTACGGCGGTGTCGCCGCGGCCCCCCTCTTCCAGGACGTCGCCCGCTACGCGATCGAACGGCTGTCGATCGCTCCGGGACGGTCCCTTCGACCACCACCCCACGCCCTCCCGGCGCGATGACCGGGACCGCCTGGGGGCGCCGCGGGGTGCGGACGGTAAGCTCGGGTGACGTGGTTGCGCTCGGCCCCCAGGCACGACCGCTCGCCGACCTCATCGCCTCCCTGTCCCGGCCCGAGGTCCGTGGCGACGCATCCATCGACATCGCCGCGATCGGGTATCGATCGCAGGACGCCGTCCCGGGCAGCCTGTTCTTCTGCGCGCCGGGCTCGAGGCTCGACGGCCACGGCTTCGCCGGGGATGCCGTGGGGCGGGGAGCGGCGGCCCTGCTCGTGGAGCGGTGGCTGCCGATCGACGTGCCGCAGGTGCTCGTCCCGTCCGTTCGAGAGGCCATGGGGCCGGTGTCATCGGCGTTCTTCGGGCGACCGGCCGACCGCATGTCGATCGTGGGGATCACCGGGACGAACGGGAAGACCACGGTCACCTATCTGTTGGAGTCGGTGTTTCGCGCGGCCGGATGGGTCCCCGGCGTGATCGGGACGACGGGCGTGAAGATCGACGGCGAACCGGTGCCGTTCCCCCGGACCACGCCGGAGGCTCCCGACCTCCATGCCCTCCTGGCTCGGATGGTCGATCGCGGCGTGCAGGCGGTGGCCATGGAGGTCTCGTCCCACGGCCTCCATCAGCACCGGGTGGACGGCATCCGATACGACTGCGCGGTGTTCACCAACCTCACCCAGGACCACCTGGACTATCACCCCTCGATGGAGGAGTACTTCGAGGCGAAGGCACGGCTGTTCACACCGGGCATGTCGGAGCGGGCGGTGGTGAACCTCGACAGCCCCGAGGGCCGCCGCCTGATCCGGCCGGACCTCCCCACGATCACCTTCGGCCTGGCGGCAGGGGCCGACGTGCGGGCCACGGACGTTCGAACCGCCACGGACGGCATCTCGTTCCGCGTGGGCGAGCTGGATGTGCGCTCGTCGCTCCGCGGCCGGTTCAACGTGGAGAACTGTCTGGCGACGGTGGCCACCGGGAGGTCGCTCGGCATCTCCGATGATGTCTCGATGAAGGGGATCGAGGCCGTCCGAGGTGTGCCGGGGCGGGTGGAGACGGTGGAAGAGGGCCAGGGCTTCCTGGTGATGGTGGACTATGCGCACACGCCGGACAGCGTGGAGAACGTGCTGCGGGCGGCGCGGCCACTGGCCGCCGGGCGGATGATCGTGGTGTTCGGGTGCGGCGGGGACCGCGATCGCGCGAAGCGCCCGCTCATGGGAAGGGTGGCCACCGGCCTGGCCGACCTCACGGTCATCACGAGCGACAACCCGCGAAGCGAGGATCCCGTCGCGATCATCGCCGACATCGAATCCGGCGCGAAGGAGGGGGGCGGCGCCTACGTGATCGAACCCGACCGCCGGGCGGCCATCCACCTCGCGGTGTCGGAGGCGCGGGAAGGTGACGTCGTGGTCGTCGCGGGGAAGGGACACGAGACCGGGCAGGAGTTCGCGGACCGCACCATCCCGTTCGACGACCGGTCCGTCGCGGCAGAGGAGATCCGGGCGCGAGGGGAAACGGCATGAGGCCGCGGCCGCTGTCGGAAGTCGCGGAGGCGGTTGGCGGGCGGCTCCTCGGCGACGACGCCACGGCCACGTCGGTCGCCACGGACAGCCGCTCGGCCACTCCCGGGTCGCTGTTCGTCGCGCTCCGCGGAGAGCACGCGGACGGCCACGACTTCGTGGCCGATGCTATGGCCCGAGGCGCGACGGGGGCGGTGGTGCACCGGCCGGTCCCCGAGGGCCCGGCGGTCGAGGTCGCCGACACGGCGCTCGCACTTCTCGCCCTGGCGGCCGACGAGCGAGCCCGAATGCCCGACGCGACGGTGATCGCCATCACCGGCGCGAACGGCAAGACCTCCGCGAAGGACTTCACCGCGGCCATCCTCAGGGCGGCATTTCGGACCCATGCCAGCCCGGCGTCCTTCAACAACGAGATCGGGCTTCCGCTCACCCTGCTCGGGGCGCCCGACGGGGTCGAGGTGATCGTGACGGAGATGGGTGCTCGCCGCGTGGGGGACGTGACGCTGCTGTGTCGGGTGGCGGTGCCGGACGCGGCGGTCGTGACGAACGTCGGTCTGGCCCACATGGAGATCTTCGGGTCATGGGAGGCGATCGTCGAAGCGGCGGCCGAGCCCATCGAGGCACTCCCCGACGACGGGACGGCCATCCTGAATGCCGACGACGCCGTGGCGCGGGCGCTGGCCCGCCGCACGAAGGCCCGCGTCGTGACGTTCGGCTTGGCCCCGGAGGCCGAGGTGCGGGCGGAGGGCGTCGTGCTGGACGAGACCGGCCGGCCCAGCTTTGACCTCGTGACCCGGGGCAACCCCGAGCGAGTCGAGCTTGCCACGCCGGGCGAGCACATGGTGTCGAACGCGCTGGCCGCGGTGGCGTGCGGGCTGTCCCTCGGCCTGTCGGCGGCGGAGAGCGCCGCCGCGCTGAAAGGCGTCCGAGTATCGCGGTGGCGGATGGAGACGTTCACGACCGCCACCGGTGTGCTGGTGGTGAACGACGCGTACAACGCGAACCCCGAATCGACGGCGGCCGGGCTGAAGGCGGCGCGGTGGATGGCTCGCGAAGGCCGCTTGGCGGCGGTGCTGGGCCACATGGCGGAGCTGGGAGCCGTCTCCTCGCAGGAGCACGAGAAGCTCGGCCGGCTCGTGGTACGACTCGGCGTCGACCGGTTGGTGACGGTGGGGGAGCCGGCCCGCATGATCGCGGGTGCCGCGCTCCGGGAAGGCGCCCTCGCCCAGGACGTCGCCAGCTGCGACTCGCCCGAGGAGGCGGCGGCCGACATCCGGGGGTGGGCGAAGCCCGGCGACGTGGTGCTGATCAAGGGCTCTCGGGTGGTCGGGCTGGAGCGGGTCGCGGAGGCCCTACGGTGAGAGCCATCCTGCTCGCCGCGGCGGTGGGGATGGCCGTGACCCTCCTCGGCACGCCCGTGGCGATCAGGGCGTTCCGTGCATGGGGATGGGGGCAGCACATCCGAGAGGATGGCCCCCACACCCACCTCGAGAAGATGGGGACCCCCACGATGGGCGGCACCGTGATCGTCGCCGGGGTGGTGGCGGCCTATCTCGTCACCCGGATCGTGTTCGGCACCGTGACGGCGGCGGGCCTGTCCGTGCTCTTCGCCACGATCGGACTGGGATTGGTGGGGTTCGTTGACGACTTCATCAAGGTCCGGCGGCAGCGTTCGTTGGGCCTATCGAAGGCGGCGAAGGTCGCCGGCCAGGGCGTGGTGGCGGTGGCGTTCGGGATCGTCGCGGTGAAGATGGCGCACGTGCCGACGGACCTGTCGTTCATCCGTGACACGGGAGTGCACCTGGGCATCGCCTTCTACCTGTGGGTGTTCGTGATCTTGGCATCGTCGTCGAACGCGGTGAACCTCACCGACGGCCTGGACGGCCTGGCCTCGGGCTCCTCCCTCCTGGTGCTCTCGGCCTACGTGTATATCGCGTTCTGGCAGTTCCGTCACTGGTGCGACGTGCCGCCCGTCGAGGCCTGCTACCCGGTCGCGGTGAACGCCGCGCTCGATACCGCTATCGTGGCCGGCGGCGCGGTCGGAGCGGTCGCCGGGTTCCTGTGGTGGAACGCGGCGCCGGCCCGGATCTTCATGGGCGACACGGGCGCGCTCGCGCTGGGCGGTCTCGTCGCCGCGCTCGCCATCGTCACCGAAACGCAGCTGCTGCTGCTGGTCCTGGGAGGGCTGTTCGTGCTCGAGACCACGTCGGTGATCCTCCAGGTCGTCTCGTTCCGGGGGTTCGGACGACGGCTATTCCGGATGTCGCCCATCCACCATCATTTCGAGCTGGCCGGATGGCCGGAGTTCACCGTGATCGTGCGGTTCTGGATCATCGCCGGCATGTGCGTGGCGATCGGGATCGGGCTGTTCTACGCCGACTTCGTGGCCCGGGGCGGGACGGGATAGGGCGCGAAGCGCCGGGTGGGTGGATGAGCGGATGACCGGATGAGCGGCGAGTTCCAGGGGGAGCGGATCGTGGTGATCGGGCTCGGCGTGGCCGGGCGGGCCGCGGCCCGCGTCCTAGCGGAGGAGCGCGCCAGCGTGCGGGTCACCGAGGAACGACCCCACGCGGAGGGCGCCGACGAGATTCGCGGCCTGGGGATCGAGGTCCTGGACGGCGGCCACGATCCCCGGCACCTCGAGGGCGCGACGGCGGTGGTGGCCAGCCCTGGGGTCCCGGAGCTCGCCCCCGTGCTGCGATGGGCGAAGGACCGGGGCATCGCCGTCTGGAGCGAGTTGGACGTCGGCGCTCGGCTGTGCCGGGTCCCCTACGTCGTGGTGACCGGCACCAACGGCAAGTCCACGACGACGAAGATGATCGCGACGATGATGGAGGCCGCCGGCCTCGACGCGGTGGCCTGCGGGAACATCGGCCATGCGTTCTCCCTCGCCGCCCGGGAAGGGCACGACGCCCTGGCGGTGGAGGCCTCGTCGTTCCAGCTCCGGTTCCATCACTGGGTCCACCCGAAGGTGTCGGTGCTCCTGAACCTGGCACCGGACCACCTCGACTGGCACGGGTCGTTCGATGGGTACGCCGCCTCGAAGACCCGCGTGTACGAGTTGCAGGGCGACGGCGACGCGCACGTCGGCAACGCCGACGACGAGGCGGCGGCGAGGATCTCCCGCCGCGCGCCGTGTCGGATCGCGTGGTTCCGGCTGGGCGCGCCGGACCACGGCGATGTCGGGTACGTGGATGGTGAGGTGGTCGCCCGATCGCGAGCGGATGCCAACCTGGGGCGTCCCGTCTTGGACTCGAAGGGATTCCGGACCGACGCCGCCGCCGCGGCCGCCGCCGCCCTGGCGTTCGGTCTCGAGCCCGCCGCGATCGCGGAAGGGATGCGGCGGATGCGGCCGCTCCCGCACCGCGGCGAGGAGGTCGCCCGCGCGGGGTCGGTGGCCTTCCTCGACGACTCCAAGGCCACGAACGTCCATGCGACGCTGCACGCGCTTGCCGGCCGCCGCGACGTCGTGCTGATCGCTGGCGGCCTGGCCAAGGGAGCCGACCTGTCGTCACTCGGGGAGGCCATCCCGAGCCTGGCCGGAGTGGTGGCGCTGGGGGAGGCGGCGTCCGAGATCGTGGCGCTGTTCGAAGGACGGGTCGCGGTCCGAAAGGCCGGGTCCATGGAGGAGGCCGTTCGCACCGCGTTCGAGCTCGCGCCGGCCGGAGGGACCGTGCTCCTCGCGCCCGCCTGCGCCAGCTGGGACATGTTCCGCGACTACGTCGAGCGCGGAGAGCGGTTCGCCGCCGCCGCCCGCGCGCTCGGGAAGTCGGTGACGTATGGCTAGCCGGGCCGTGACCGCCTCGCGTCATCTCCGTCTGGTCGCCCCGGAGGCGCGGACGTCAGCCCGGCGAGTCGCGGCGGAGATCTCGACACGGCGCACGCTGGCCCTGCTGATCGGGGCGACCGCATTCCTCACGGTGGGCGGGCTCATCATGGTGCTGTCGGCGAGCTCCGTGTCGGCCTACGCGCAGTACGGCTCGAGCTTCCTGTTCTTCAAGCGTCAGGCGGCGTACGCCGTGGTTGGAGCTCTCGGGCTACTCGTGACCTCACGGATACGGTACGAGGCGTGGCAGCGACTGTCGGCTCCCTTCCTGGTCGGCACCGTTGCGCTGCTTGCGCTAGCGCTTCATCCGAGCTCGGGGATCGAGGCCTACGGGGCCTCGCGGTGGATCTCGGTGGGGTCGGTGACCATCCAGCCCTCGGAGCTGGCGAAGCTCTCCCTCGTGATGTTCGCCGCCACGATGCTGGCTCGCAAGTGGGGCCGGCTGAGCGAGCCCATGCACGTCGCGCTGCCGCTGCTCCCGGTCACGGTGCTCGTGTGCGGGATGGTGATGTTCCAGCCCGACCTGGGGACCACGGTGATCCTGGCGGGCTCGGCGTTCCTGCTGCTGTTCGCGGCCGGCGTGCGCCTCCGATACCTGATGGCCACGGGGATCGTGGGAACCGCCGTCGGGCTGGCGCTGATCATGGGCGAGGGGTACCGGCGAGCCCGGTTCCTCTCGTTTCTCCACCCGGAGACCGATCCCCAAAACGCCGGATACCAGCTGTTCCAATCGCTGATCGCGCTGGGCTCCGGCGGATGGTTCGGTGTGGGGCTCGGCGCCAGCAGGCAGAAATGGATGTACGTGCCGAACGCGCACACCGACTTCATCTTCTCGATCCTCGGCGAGGAGGTGGGCCTGGTCGGCGAGATCGTGGTGCTGTTCGCGTTCGGGCTGCTGATCTACGCGGGGATCCGAGTGGCCGCGGGGGCGCCCGACGTGTTCGGCAGGCTGCTTGCCTCCGGCATCGTATCGTGGTTCGGGCTCCAGATCGTGGTGAACCTGGGCGCCGTCACCGGGCTCCTCCCGATCACCGGCGTTCCCTTGCCGATGCTGTCGTACGGCGGTTCATCGCTGGTGGTGTCGCTTGCCGCCGTTGGCATCCTGATCAACGTGGGGCGTGCGCCGATGCGTCGGGCCAAGCGGAAGGTGAAGGCGGGGACGGCGAGGCGGGCGGCGTGAAGGTGCTGATCGCGGGGGGCGGAACGGCAGGGCATGTGTTCCCGGCCCTCGCGGTGGCCCGCCGGCTTGCCGAAGGCGGGGCCGAGGTCCGGTTCGCCGGGACGGAGCAGGGGCAGGAGGCCCGCCTCGTGCCTGCCGCGGGGTTCCCGTTCACGCCGGTCGAGGCCCGCCCGTTCGTCCGCAAGGTCTCCCTTCGCGCCGCGGCCGCTCCGTGGGCTGCGCTGCGCTCCGTGGGGCAGTGCCGGCCCTTGGTGGACTGGGCGGACGTGGTGCTTGGGATGGGCGGGTACGTGAGCGTACCGGCATCGCTCGCCGCGATCCGGTCGCGACGGCGCCTTGTCCTCCACGAGCAGAACGCCGTGCCGGGCCTGGCCAACCGGACGCTGGCCCGGGTGGCGAGGACCGTCGCCCTCTCGTTCGGGGAAGCGGCGAAGCTGCTCCCGAAACGGTCCCGAACCGTCGTGACCGGGAACCCCGTACGCGACGAGATCGTTGCGGTGCAGGCCGATCGGCAAGCTTTGGCCAAGGAGGCATGGGCCGAGCTCGAGCTGGAAGAAGGCAGGACCACGGTCGTGATGTTCGGGGGGAGCCAGGGAGCGCTGCATGTGAACCGGGCCGCGGCGGACGCCTTCCGCATCCTCCGGAGCCGGAGCGATCTCCAGGTGTTGGTGCTGACCGGGCCCGCCCACATCGACCCTGTCCGCCGGCGCCTGCCCGCGGGCAGCGACCTCCTGGTCCGGGCTCTGCCGTTCCTCGACCGGATGGAGCTGGCGTACGCGGTAGCGGATCTGGTCGTGGCCCGAGCCGGTGCCACTACCGTGGCCGAGGTGACGGTGTGCGGCCTTCCGTCGCTCCTCGTTCCGTACCCGTACGCGACGGCGCGGCACCAGGAGGCGAACGCACGGGTCCTCCAGCGAGCAGGGGCGGCGACCGTGGTGATGGACGATGCCCTGAGCGGGCCGGTTCTCGCAGCGCGCATCGGCGAACTGGCGAGCGATCTTGGCCGGCTGCGCGCGATGGCGGAACGGGCCACGGCGTGGGGGCGGCCGCATGCCGCGCGGGCCCTGGCCACGGTGGTCGAGGATGCCGGGGAGCCGTGACCGACGCCTACGTGCCGCCGAAGGGAAGCATCCCCACCCTGGAGGTGCCGGACCTTTCGGGCGTTCGGACGGCGCACCTGATCGGGATCGGTGGCTATGGCATGCGCTCCCTGGCCCGCATGCTGATCGCGCGGGGGGTTCGGGTGATGGGTTCGGATCTGAAGGATCGGGGGCTGGACGAGCTCCGTGCCCTGGGGGCCACGGTTTCGGTCGGCCACCGGGCGGAGCAGGTCGAGGACCCTGACATGGTGGTGGTCTCCTCCGCGGTGCAGGAGCGGAACCTGGAGCTCCGCGAGGCCCGTCACCGGCGCCTGGCCGTGCTGGCCAGGGCCCAGGTCCTGGCGGCGCTGACGACGGGACGCCGAACCTTGGCCGTCGCCGGAACACACGGGAAGACCACGACGACCTCGATGCTCTCGGTGATCCTGGAACGGGCCGGCCTCGACCCGAGCTTCGTGGTGGGCGGAGACCTGAACGAGATCGGATCCGGCGCGAAGCACGGCGAAGGCGAGCTGTTCGTGGTGGAGGTCGACGAGAGCGACGGCTCGTTCCTGCTGTTCCACCCGGAAGTCGCGGTGGTCACGAACGTCGAGGCCGACCACCACGCGTTCTATTCGAGGGGGCGGCCGGAGATCGAGGCGGCGTTCGCCCGATTCATGGGCCAGGCGGCGCATCTGGTGGCGTGCGGCGACGACCCCGGTACGTGCGCGGCCCTGGAGCGATCGGGTCGCAGTGGGGAGGCCGTCACCTACGGCCTGGGCCAGGAGAACCGGGTGCGACTGGCGGTGGCCCCGGCGGATGGTTGGGGCGCGGCGGGGAGCGTCGAGCTGGAAGACGGCGAGGCGGTCGAGCTCCGGCTGGGAGTGATGGGCCTCCACAGCCTGCTCGACGCCACGGCCGCACTGCTCGCTGCGCGCGAGGTGGGAGTCGCGGCCGAGCAGTCGGCCGAGGCGCTCACGACGTTCACGGGGGTGAAGCGCCGGCTGGAGTTCCGGGGCTCGGCTCGAGGCGCGGCTTTCTACGACGACTACGCGCACCATCCCACGGAAGTCGTGACGACGCTCGCGGCGGCGCCGCGCACGGACCGGTCGCGCGTCGTGGTGGTGTTCCAGCCCCACCGATACACGCGCACCCGCGCGCTCTCCCGAGAGCTCGGGGAGAGTCTGTCCGGCGTTGACGTGGCCGTGGTGACCGATGTGTACCACGCGGACGAGGACCCCATCCCGGGCGTGACCGGGAAGCTCGTGGTGAATGCGCTCACTGCCTCGGCGCCCGGCCAGCGCGTGGTGTACCTGCCCCATCGAAAGGACATCGTGCGGTTCCTGATGGGCGAGGTCCGCCCGGGCGACCTGGTGCTGATGATGGGGGCCGGCGACATCCCGATGATCACGGACGAGGTGCTGGAGACCCTGGGAGAGGCCTCGTGACGGAGGCCCTCCGTCGCGCTGAGGCCATCCTCCGGGCCGCGACCGGCGATCGGGTCCGGACCGGGTTCCCCCTGGCGCCCCTCACCTCGTTTCGGATCGGTGGGCCGGCCGCGCTGTACGTGGAGCCGGAGTCCGAGCGAGACCTGATGGCCGCAGCGGAGGCGGTCCGCGAGACGGGGCTCCCCTTCGTGGTGATCGGCAAGGGATCGAACGTGTTGGTGTCGGACCGGGGGTTCCCGGGCCTGGTCCTCAGGCTGGGGAAGGGCTACCGGTGGGCCGCCCGGAGCGGCGATCGCATCACCGCCGGCGGAGCGATGCCGCTGCCGGCCCTGTCCGGCATCGCGCTCTCCCATGAACTGTCGGGACTTGAATTCGGCGTGGCCATCCCTGCGTCCGTGGGCGGTGCGGTCCGGATGAACGCCGGGGCCCACGGTCGCGAGCTGTCGGACGTCGTGGAGTCGGTGGAAGTGTTCGAGCTCCTGGCCGGTGCGGCCCGCGCGGTGCCGGCCGACGAAGCCGGGTTCGGATACCGAGTTACGGCGTTGCCTCGAGACTGGGTGGTGGTGAGCGCATGGCTCGGACTGGCTCCCGGGGATCCCGGGACGATCCGGCGGCTGATGGACGAGGCCCGCGAGTGGCGCCGACGCACGCAGCCCCTCGCCGAGCCGAACTGCGGGAGCGTGTTCAAGAATCCCCCGGGCGACCACGCCGCGCGGTTGATCGACGAAGCGGGCGGCAAAGGTCTCTCGTTCGGCGGGGCGGCGGTCTCCTCGAAGCACGCGAACTTCATCGTGGCCTCGGAAGGGGCGCGAGCCGCCGACGTTGTTGAGCTCGTCAGGAAGGTGCAGGACCTGGTGGCGGCCCGGTCCGGTGTCCATCTCGAGCGGGAGGTGCAGCTCGTTGGCAACTTCGACCTCGCGCCTCTCTGAGCTCGCCGGGGCGGCCCGGGGACGGAGGCTGCTCGGTGCGGTCTTGGCCGCGGCGATCCTTGCGACGGTCCTGATCGTCGCGTCGAGGTCGTCGCTGCTGCGGGTGCGACATCTGGAATTGACGGGCGCGTCGCATCTCGCACCCGGTGATGTGGTGCGTCTGTCCGGGATCTCGGGCACGACGAACGTCCTGTGGTTCGATCGGTCCGGGATCGAGCGCCGGCTGGAGGCGAACCCCTGGATCGGCCGGGCCATCGTCTCGCGAGCGCTGCCGTGGACCATCCGGATTGCGGTAGTGGAGCGCCGTCCGGTGGCCGTGGTGCGGGAAGGCGAGGGGCCCGTGTTGGTCGCGGGTGATGGGACCGTCCTGGGGGCGGCGGAGGCCAACAACCGCCTGCCCGCGATCGTGCTGCCGCCCGGCTCGAGCCCGGAGGGCGCGGGCCCCGTGTATGGCGGAGCGGCCCGGGCCGTCGCCGTGTTGGACGCGACGGTCCGGCCTCGGATCCTGCGTACGGTGGTGACCGCCGACGGGACGCTTCGCATGATGCTCGCGGGGGGCGTCCGGATCTCCTACGGGTCCCCCACCCGGCTCGAGGCCAAGGCCGAGGCCGTCCGGCGGATCCTTCGGTGGGCCAAAGCGGAGGGAGCCTCCCTGGCTACCGTGAACGTTTCCTCGCCCGACGCGCCGGCGGCCACCCTGGCCTGATCGAGCGGCGCAAGGGCACAAGGCGGGGTCCCTTGCTCTTGTCAGCGTTAGCAGCAACGACCTGGGGATATCCCTTGACGGACCTGGGGTTTGCTAGTAGCGTGCCCACTGAACTTGAAGTAGATATAACAATAAGGTTCAAGTTGAGGTTCAGTTCCCTGCACCGTTGGGGGAAGGTGCGGGAGCGGCGTTTCCCCAGGTAGACCGGGGGCGGAAGCACCCGGGGGAGCGGAGGGGTGAGATGGAGTCTCCTCAGAACTACCTCGCCGTGATCAAGGTGGTGGGAATCGGCGGCGGAGGCGTGAACGCCGTCAACCGGATGGTCGAGGCGGGGCTGCGAGGCGTTGAATTCGTAGCCATCAACACGGACGCCCAGACCCTGTTGATGTCCGACGCCGAGGTGAAGCTGGACATCGGCAGGGAGACCACCAGGGGTCTCGGGGCGGGGTCCGACCCGGAGGTCGGCCGGAGGGCCGCCGATGAGCACCGCGAGGAGGTCGAGGAGCTCCTGAAGGGCTCCGACATGGTCTTCATCACCGCCGGCGAAGGCGGTGGGACGGGAACCGGCGGGGCTCCGATCGTGGCCGAGCTTGCCCGGAACGCCGGGGCCCTCACCATCGGCGTCGTCACCCGCCCGTTCGGCTTCGAGGGCCGCAAGCGAGCGACCCAGGCCGACATCGGTATCTCGGAGCTGAAGAAGGCGGTCGACACCCTGATCGTGGTCCCCAACGACCGGCTGCTCCAGGTGTCCGAGCCCCAGACGCCGATCGTCGACGCTTTCCGCATGGCGGACCAGGTCCTGTATCAGGGTGTGGAGGGCATCACCTCGCTCATCACCACGCCCGGGCTCATCAACCTGGACTTCGCCGACGTGAAGGCCGTGATGCTCGGGGCTGGCTCCGCCTTGATGGGCATCGGCAGCGGCTCGGGCGATGACCGGGCAGAGGAGGCCGCCAAGGCCGCCGTCTCCTCGCCGCTCCTCGAGTCGTCCATCGAGGGCGCCCGGGGCGTGCTGCTCTCGATCGCCGGCCCCACCGATCTCACGCTGCACGAGGTGAACCGGGCGGCGGACGCCATCACCCGGGTCGCGCATCCCGACGCCAACATCATCTTCGGCGCGGTGGTCGACGACACCCTGGGCGACGAGGTTCGGGTCACGGTGATCGCGGCAGGCTTCGACAAGCTGATGGAGCGGCCGGGGCGTGCCGACAGGTTGTCTCGGATCCTCGAGGAGCCCGCGCCGCTTCCCGCCATCCTCGAGGAGGAGGAGCCCACCCCCGTTCCCTCCATCTTGATCGACGAGGAGGACGAGATTTTCAAGCCGGTGCCGGAGCACGTGGCGTTCGACGCCGAAGAGGACCTTGACATCCCGGACTTCCTGAAGAGCTGACGGGATCAGCTCCGCCCTCTCGGCCCATGGTCGTGGGGGCGGGGAGGTAAGGAGTCGAGAGGCGCCCTTCCCCCGCCTCCAGACGGACCCCCCGCCCCCTCTCCACCCGGCCTCGCCCACGCGACCGCCAAGCCCGTACGGGTATGCTGGCCTGTGAAGCCGGTTAACGAGGATCAACTGTTGTCAACTTCTGTTCACTGATGGTGCTACACTCCCGCGAGGCCGTGATGGCGAGCCTGGCCCAGGTCCGGGAAGGCATCGCTCGGGCCTGCGGCAGGAGTGGGCGCGATCCGGCGACCGTGCGCCTGGTCGCCGCGACGAAGACGGTGCCCACGGAGGCCGTCCGGTGGGCTCGCAGGGGCGGGGTCGAAGATTTCGGGGAGAACTACGTGCGGGAGTTGAGGTCGAAGCGCGACGAGGTGCCCGACGCCAGGTGGCACTTCATCGGGACTTTGCAAAGCCACACCGCCCGCCACGTGGCCGAGCTGGCCGACGTGGTCCAGACCCTCACGCCGGGCAAGGCGGTGGCCCGCTTGGCTCGGCGGGCGGCGGAGCGAGGCCGGCGCATCCCCGCGCTGATCGAGGTGGACTTCACCGGTTCGCGGACCGGCGTGGCCCCGGAGGTGTGCAAGGACTTCGGGGACGAGCTGGCCGAGCTGGACGGGCTGGAGCTCGCGGGCCTCATGACGCTGCCCCCCATGCCGGAGAGGCCGGAGGACACCCGGCCGTATTTTCGAAAGCTCCGCGAGCTCCTGGCGGAGATGGCCATCCGGCACCCCGATGCGGTCGAACTTTCCATGGGAATGTCGATGGACTACGAGGTCGCGGTAGAGGAAGGCGCTACCATGGTCCGGATCGGGACGGCCCTGTTCGGAGAGCGGCCTCCGATGCGTACGTAGGGAGGAGCCATGCCAGGCGTGTGGAAGAAGACGCTTACGTACCTCGGGCTGGTCGAGGAGGACGAGTTCGAGGAGCTGGACGAGGTTGCGGCCCAGTCGGGTTCGGCGCCGGTCCGGCGACTTCAGCGTCCCCAGGCCGTCCGGGGCGTCGCCGCCCCCGGGGAGGACGTGGGCATCGTGCGCACCATCCCCTCGCCCAGGGCCACGGCGTCGTCGATCCACAAGTCCGAGCCGCGCCGGTTCAACGAGGCCCGCGAGATCGCCGATCGGTTCAAGGATGGCGTCCCCGTGATCATGAACCTCCAGAGCACCGACGACACCATCGCGCGGCGCCTGGTGGACTTCGCGTCGGGGTTGGTCTACGGGCTCGACGGCAAGATCGAGATGGTCGCCAACCGGGTGTACCTGCTGACGCCGGCCAACATCGAAGTATCGGCGGAGGATCGGGAGCGGATCGCTGGAGGCGACTTCTACAACCAGTTCTAGCGCGACGCGGGCGGCGCGCCGAAGGCGATGATCGGGCAGAGCGCGCTCGCCGAGGTGGTTTGCGTCGCCCTCTTCGTCTACACCATCATCCTGTTGGTCCGTGTCATCGTGTCGTGGGCGGAGCTCTTCGGGTTCCGTCGTCCTTACTCCGGTCCGCTCCACACCGCGCTCGGCCTCCTCGACGCCGTGACCGAGCCGGTGCTCCGGCCGCTCAGGGCCTTGATCCCGCCGATCCGCGCGGGAGGCGTGGGCCTGGACCTCTCGATCATCCTGGCGTTCGTTATCCTCTTCGTCCTGCGGATCGCGATCTGCTAGCCCTGGGGGTGGCATGAGGAAGAAGAAGAAGAAGAAGAAGGAGAACCAGGAGGCGGCGTTCACCTCGGGTCTGGGGCCGCGGCCTCGGCTCACGCCCATCGACGTGCAGCAGAAGGAGTTCCGGCTGGCGTTCCGGGGTTACAACGAGCGGGACGTCGACGAGTTCTTGGACCTGGTCACGGAGGAGCTCGCCGCCTACGTGGAGGAAAACCGTCGGCTCCAGGACCAGGACGGCATGGCCGGCTTCACGTCCCCGTCCGGCGGCATCGATGCGACCGACGTCTCTCGAGAGGCGGAGGAGATCCTGGCCCGGGCTCGAGCGAAGGCAGGGGCCATCGTGCGCGATGCCGAGGAGGGGGCGGCCGCCATCATTGGCCCGGCCGCGGCGGGAACCGGGGACCACCGGGCGATGATCGGCCCGTTTCTCAGCCGGGAGCGCGAGTTCCTCCAGAGCCTCGGGCAGCTGGTGCAGGAGCACGCTGAGACCGTCCGGCGGATGGTCAAGGTGGCGAAGGACCGGGCCGCCTCGGCGGAGCCGGCCGCGACCGAAGCGCTCGACGGCGCCGAGGAGCCGGAGGTCATCCCGATCGAGCCGGCCCAGTCGACCGCGAGGATTGCCTCCGAGCACCGGCCCCAGGGGCGGGGGTCCGTCCGCGAGCTGTTCTGGGGCGAGGAGTAGGCGCGCGGCGATTCTCCGAGGCCGTCTCGGCCGGAGGACTCATGCTGGCCGAAGCGTGATGGTCACGGGTGAGCCCTCGATGGACCCTTCCCGCCGGAAGGATGCATCGGCGATGGGCCGGTCGGACACCTCCGTGGCCAGGGTTTCGGCGGCCACGTAGTCGCGGAACGCCGACAGGGCCTCGGCAATATCGTTACCGGCATCCACGCCGAGCGCGATGCGGTCGGTGACCTCCAGCCCAGCGGCCTTCCGGGCGTCCTGCACCAGCCGCACCAGGTCGCGCGCCAGACCCTCCCGGCGGAGCTCCTCGGTGAGCTCCAGCTCGAGGGCCACGGTGAGCCCGCCGTCGGCCGCCACCCCCCAGCCCTCCAGCGTCTCCTGGACCAGGTCCACATCGGCGGGCTCCAGCCGGACCTCCCCCGACGGCGTGGAAAGGGCGACCGCCTCCCCCCGAGCCAGGGCGGCCGCGGCTGACCCGTCGTCCTGGGCCAGCACCACCGCGACCCCCTTCACCCCGGGGCCGAGCCGAGGGCCAAGGAGCTTGAAGTTCGGCTTGGCCCGCCACCGGCCGAACTGCGCCGTGGACTCGGCGAACAACACGGCTCGCACGTTGAGCTCCTGGGCCACCAACGGGAGGAGGGGCTCCAGGCCCGCCCGGTCGCCCGCGTGGTGCACCACCGCCTCGAGCAACGGCTGGCGGACCTTCACCCTGGCTTCGGTCCGGATCCGTCGCCCCAGCTCCACGATGTCCCGGGCCGCCCGCATGGCCTCGTCGAGACCCGGGTCGATCACGCCGTCGCGGAGCATCGGGTAGTCGGAGAGGTGCACGGACTCCGCGGCGCCGCCCCGCCCCGCGGCGAGGTTCCCCCATATCTCCTCGGCCACGAACGGCGTGAACGGCGCCAGGAGCTGGGCCAACGTGACCAGGCACTCGTGCAGCGTGAGGAAGGCGGCCGCCGTATCGGCGCCTCCGGCACCGCCCGGGTCCCAGAACCGCCGGCGGGCCAGGCGCACGTACCAGTTCGACAGGTCGTGCACAAACCGGGCGATGCGCCGCCCGGCCCCGGTGGCGTCGTAGCGGTCGAGCCCATACCGGGCCTCGGACACGGTCTGGGCGAGCTGCGACAGGACCCATCGATCGAGGAGCGGCCGGTCC
This sequence comes from Actinomycetota bacterium, assembly GCA_050692435.1. GTDB lineage: Bacteria > Actinomycetota > UBA4738 > UBA4738 > HRBIN12 > AC-69. The sequence goes on along the minus strand of JBOGVG010000071.1, from coordinate 19,625 downwards.
TCCGGCAGGATGGCCAGCGCCTCCGCCTCGAAGCCCGCGGCGTTCGCGTACGTGACGAAGAACGAGTACACGTTCCACAGCGTCAGCAGGAACTGCCGCACCACCTCGTCGAGGATCTCCAGCCCGACCCGCCGGTCCGCCCACGGCGACCCGTTCGTCAGGAGGTACCACCGGAGCGCGTCGGCCCCCTGGCGGTTCAGCACGTCCCACGGGTCGATCACGTTGCCCAGGCTCTTCGACATCTTCCGTCCCTGCGCGTCGACCAAGAGGCCGAGACACACGACGTTTCGGTAGCAGGTCGAGTCGAAGTGCAGCACGCCTTCGGCCATCAGCGTGTAGAACCACCCCCGGGTCTGGTCGATGGCCTCGGCGATGAAGTCGGCCGGGAACCGCTCCTCGAACACCTCGAGCCCCCGGCCCAACTCGGGGTGGTAGCCCCACTGCGCGAAGGGCATGGCCCCGGAGTCGTACCAGGTGTCGATGACCTCGGGGACCCGCCGGGAATCGGCCCCGCACTCCGGGCAGGGGAGCGACACCTCGTCGATGGCCGGTCGGTGGGGATCGATACCGGTGACGTCGCGGCCGGCTCGCTCGGACAGCTCCTTCAATGACCCGATCGCCGTGTCGTGCCCGTTCGGGCAGCGCCAGATGGGAAGGGGCGTGCCCCAGTACCGCTCCCGGGACAGCGCCCAGTCCACGTTGTTCGCCAGCCAGTCGCCGTAGCGGCCCTGTTTGATGTGCTCGGGGTACCAGTTGACGTCCTCGTTCACCTGGAGGAGACGGTCCTTCACCGCTGTGGTCCGGATGTACCAGGAGCTGCGGGCGAAGTAGATCAGCGGCGTGTCGCACCGCCAGCACAGCGGATAGGTGTGCTCGATGGTTGCGGCCCGGACCAGCAATCCCCGCTCTCGGAGGTCCTCGATGATGAACGCGTCCGCCTCCTTGAAGAACCTCCCGCGCACGAACCCCGGGGCCTCGTCGGTGAAGCGACCTTCGCCGTCGATCGGCTTGAACGTCGGCCATCCCTCGCGCCGTCCGACCTCCAGGTCCTCGGGCCCGAAGGCCGGAGCCATGTGCACGACGCCGGTCCCGTCGTCTACCGAGACGAAGTCGGCATCGACCACCCGGTGCGCACCCTTCACGTTCGCGTACAAGGCCTCGTATCGAGCCCCGACCAGTTCACGCCCGGCCAGGGTTCGGGTCCCCGTCGAGCCGGGGAGCACCTGCTCGAAGAGGTTCGCGGCGAGGATCAGCCGGTCGCCCTCCCACGGGACCTCGACGTAGGTGGCGTCGGCGGCGACGGCAACGCCCTCGTTCGAGATCAGGGTCCACGGCGTGGTGGTCCACCCGAGCAGCGAAGCGCCGATCAGGTCGGGGTCGCCGGCCTGCACGATCCGGAACTTCACGTACACGCTCGGGTCGCGGACCTGCGTGTACCCCAGGGCCGTCTCGTGGTCCGAGAGCGACGTCCCGCACCGGGGGCAGTACGTGGTAACCCGGTCCGCCTGGAACAGGAGTCCCCGCCCGTGGAGCCGCTTCAGCGACCACCACACGCTCTCGACGTACTCGGTGTTCATCGTCAAGTAGGCGTCGGAGGTGTCGATCCAGAAGCCCAGACGCTCGGTGAATCGCTCCCAGTCGTCCACATAGCGCGTGACCGACTCGCGACACAGACGGTTGAACTCGGCGATGCCGAAGGCCTCGATGTCACGCTTGGTCTTGGTTCCGATTTCCTTCTCCACCTCGAGCTCGACCGGCAAGCCGTGGCAGTCCCACCCCGCCTTCCGCGGAACGAGGTGCCCCGTCATCGTCTTGAAACGGGGATAGATGTCCTTGAACGTCCGAGACTCCGTGTGGTGGATGCCCGGCTTGCCATTGGCGGTCGGCGGGCCCTCGTAGAAGACCCATTCCGGCGCACCCTCCCGGGCCTTGAGGCTCTTGGCGAAGACGTCGGCCCTGCGCCAGAACTCGAGGATGCGCTGTTCGAGATGGGGGAAGCTCACCTTCGGGTCGACCGCCTCGAACCCCCGCATCCTCCGTCCTTCCTCCCACACACAAGCGAAACGCCCCGCCCCCTGCAGGGACGAGGCGCGTGCCCCGCGGTACCACCCCGCGTTGCCGGGAACCTCGCGGCTCCCGACCCCTCGCCGGCCGTTGATCCAGCCTCCCGCTGTCACGGGCGGGCCCGGCCGCGTCTACTGCGGGCGCGGGGCACCCGGTTCGGGCGGCGGCTCGGGGAGGATGTTCGGAGGGACCGCCGCCGGGCTTTCACCGTCCCCGGCTCGCTGCACGCGGGGACCCTCGTACTCGTTCCCGTCTTCGCCTTTCGCGGGCCATGCTACACGGCAGGATGGCCTCGGTCACCGTGCGCGTGGTGCCTCGAGCCCGTCGGCCGGGCGTAGAGGCCGGACCGGACGGCGTGGTCGTGCGCGTACGGGCGGCGCGCGAGGGGGGCCGGGCCACGGAGGAGGCCCGCCTGGCCCTGGCCGGAGCGTTGGGGATCCCGAAATCGCGCGTCTCGCTCCGGGCCGGAGCTCGGTCCCGGATCAAGGTCTTCGAGGTCCGGGGGCTCGACGCCCAGGACCTCGAGATGCGCCTTCGCGCAACCTGACCCAGGGGGTTTGCCGCACGCCATCCCCCAGTGCTACCGTCCCTCGCCATGGCCGTTAAGACCCCCTACACGCAGAAGGAACTGGACGACCTGCGCAGGCGCCTCCTCGAAGAGAAGGGGCAGCTGGAGCAACAGCTCGCCACCATAGAAGAGGCCACATTCGCCACGTCTCAGTCGGACCTCACGGGAGAGGTTTCCTTCGACGACGAGAACGCCGACGCCGGCACGTTCACCTTCGAGCGGGAGCGCGACCTGTCGATCGAGAACAACGTGCGGGACCTGCTCGGCAAGATCGGACGGGCCCTGGGCCGGATGGACGACGGCACCTATGGGATCTGTTCCCGGTGCGGCAAGCCCATCGAGAAGGCTCGGCTGAAGGCCCTGCCGTACGTGGACCTCTGCATCAAGGACGCGCAGGCGCAGGCTCGGCCCCGGTAGCGAGGCAGTCGTGACCGCCGCCCGGCGCCTGGCCGCCTGGCTGTACTCGACCGCGGGTCTCGTGTATCTGGTCGACCGCCTGACGAAGATGTGGGCCGAACGGGCCCTGGCCGGAGATCCACCGGTCACCGTCATCCCCGGCGTGTTGCAGCTCAACTACACGACGAACTCCGGGGGCGCCTTCGGCCTTGGACAGAGCGCGCCGTGGTTGTTCGCCGGCGCGACCGTGGTCGTGGTGGCGGCCATCGTCGCGGCGTCGCTCCGGCTCCGGCACCCCGCGACGGCGGTGGCCCTGGGGCTCGTCCTGGGTGGCGGGATCGGCAACCTCACCGACCGGGCGCTCCGGGGCGACGGGGTGCTCTCCGGAAGAGTCGTGGACTTCATCGACCTTCGGGTGTGGCCGGTGTTCAATCTGGCCGACTCGGCCATCGTGGTCGGGGCCCTGCTACTCCTGGTGACCGGCCTCCGCCGGGACCGGGAGGCGTGACGTGGTGGAGGAGTTCGAGGCGGCGCCGGGCCGGCTGGATGCCGTGGTGGCGGCGCGTCTGGGGATCCCCCGGGCCGAGGCGCAGCGAGCCATCGCGGCCGGCCGGGTGGTGGTGGACGGGGTGGTCCGGCCCAAGTCGTACCGCCTGGCCGGCGGGGAGGAGGTGGCGGCCGATCGAGCCGGGATGGACGAGCTCACCCCAGAGGGCCCTGCGCTGGTGGTCCGGCACCGGGACCCCTACCTGGTCGTGGTGAGCAAGCCGACCGGCTTGGCCACCCACCCGACAGCCGGCCGGCGGACGGGCACGTTGGTGAACCGGCTCCTCGGGATGGGCATCCCGCTGTCGGCCGGAACGGACCCCCTTCGCCCCGGCATCGTCCACCGCCTGGACGCCGGAACCTCAGGACTCATCATCGTGGTCTCCGACGACGAGGCCCATCGGGCCCTTGCGGCCATGCTGCGACATCACGCGGTCGATCGCCGCTACTTGGCCCTGGTCCGGGGGTTCGTTCCGCACGACCGGTTCGCCGTGGACGCCCCCCTCGGGCGGGTGGGTGCCCGCATGCGCGTCCGAGCGGTGGTGGGGAAGCAAGCGGAGACGGCGTTCCAGGTCCGGGCGCGCTTCGAGGCTGCCACGCTCCTCGAGGCCGCTCCGCGGACCGGCCGGACCCACCAGATCAGGGTCCACCTCGCGGCGGTCCATCACCCCATCCTGGGGGATCGCGCGTACGGCGGTGGGGGGGACGACGCGAAGCGCCTCGGGCTGGGCCGGCTGTTCCTCCACTCGTGGCGCCTGTCGTTCGACCACCCGATCACCGGCGAGCGGATCGAGCTCGAGGACCCTCTCCCCCCCGACCTGACGCAGGCGCTGGAGCGGCTGCGGTCCTCCCGGCCGTGACCTCGTCGCCGCTCAGGCCGGCGGGGGATCCGTGGCCAGCCGGCGGAGCATCGGCAGGTGCTCCTCGTAGTGCTCGTACGTGTCACCGATCACGGCCTCCAGGAGCTCGCGGTCGTGGACGTCCGGGCGGTACCGCCGGGACAGCTCCGATTCGTCAAGGGCCTCGACGGCGGTGACGATCTCCCGATACGTGCGTTCGAAGGCTTCGCGCGCCTCCGATGGCGATATCCGGGCATCCCGCTCGTGCAGGACCACGTTCACCGCATCGACGTCCATCGCGGCGTACCGAGCGGCGTCGATCCCCAGGATGTCCTCCTCTCGCTCGCCCCGGATCCGGGACAGGAGGATCGCGTGCCACGCGGCCAAGTGCGAGAGCTGGTCCTTCCCCGACCAGGTCCCATCGGGACCCGGCGCCACCATCCGCCCGTCGGGGATCGCGGCGGTCACCTCGTCCAGCTCGGCCTTGGCCAGCCGGATGCGGCCGAGGAGCTCTGCCTTGTCCACGGCGTCATCCTTGCACGGGACGCGCTCCGGGGTCGGGGGAGGGCTCGTCCCCGACCCGGTCGCCGTCCCGTCATCGCCTGGCCTGCGCGCTCTCCCTCAGGTACAGCGCGTGCTGGGTCCTGACCTCCTCCCGTGAGGCCAGGATGGCGTCCTCCACGTCCGGGGGGAGCGATCGCGACCCGATGAGGTCGTTCACTTTCTTCGGATCGATCGAGAGCACCTTCTCCCACAGCCCGAGCGGCTCCAGGATGGCACGGAGCCTCTCCTCGTCGGGTGCCGTCACGTGCTGGGGCCGCCGGTCAACGGCCGCGCCGTCGGAGCCGAAGAGCCGGCCGTACCCATGCTCGTCGCAGAACGCGTTGATCGGCCCGGCCAGCTCGTCGATCCTCCGGTAAACCATCCGGCCCTGCCGTTTCAGGGCGATCCACTCGTCCACGATCTCGGTCATCCGAGGCGCCGGGTCGCCGTCCTCCTTCTCGTACTTGTGTCGGAACAACGGGCACAGGCGCTGGTAATCGCACCAGTCGCACAGGGGGTTCTGGCGGGGCTCGAACTTCCCTGCGGTGATCCGCTCGGCGACGATGGCGATCCGCCGGCGGAGGTCATCGACGTCCGCGGAGGTCCGGGCCGTGGTCATGCGCTGGCCGGGGAGCAGGTAGTAGAGGCTCAGCCGCTCCGGCTCGATCCCCCACACCTCCTTCGCCGCCAGGTGGTACACGGAGAGCTGGAGGTCGCGGTCGATAGCGGCCTGGGGCGGGAGCCGGCGGTTGGTCTTGTAGTCGACGATCTCGTAGCCGCCACCGGGGATTCGGTCCATCCGGTCGATCACGCCGGAGACCGCGACCCCCTCGACCTCGATCGTGAACCGAAACTCCAGGGCGGCCGGGATCCGGTAGCTGCCGGCGTTCTCCCGGTGGTACTGGGCCAGGACCTGGCGCCCGTGGTCCATGTACATGCGTTCCTCGGGCTCGCTGGCGAAGCCGTCACGGACCCACACGCACTCGAGCGTCTCGTGCAGCTCCTCCAGGGACGGCGCGACGGGCACCGGCCGGCTGTGGAACCGGTGGAGGGCCCGGTGGAGGGAGTCGCCGAAGGAGAGGGCGGGGGACGGTGCGGTCGGCACCTTGTCCTCGTACTGGAACTTGAATGCTGCCGGACACCGTTCGTAGGTCGAGATGCTCGAATACGAGAGTCTCCTGCGTGACCGACCCACTTCGGCCCGAGTATAGACGGGATCGAGCCCGGAATCACAGGGGTGTCATTCCCGCCAACACTCCACCACGGGCACGCGGTCGTCGCCGCACTGGCAGGCGAGGTGGAAGCGTGCCTATGCTGGCGTCAGATCGAGGCGGACGCGTCGATGCTTCGTCCCGGCCCCGAGGGAGAGGGAGTCGGCGGACGCGCGACGGAAGGAGGGGAAGATGCGAACGGTCAGCGTCATGAAGGTCACGGTGGCGGCGGTCGTCCTCGCGCTGGTGGCCGCGGGCTGCACACGCGAGGAGGAGGGAGCCGACGGCGATGCCGGGCAGCAGCCCGCGCAAAGCCTTCTCCAGGTCGTTCAGGACCGTGGCACGCTCCGGTGTGGGGTGAACGAGACGGTGCCCGGCTTCGGGTTCCTGAGTCCGGATACCGGCGAGATCGAGGGCTTCGACATCGACTTCTGCCGGGCCATCGCTGCGGCGGTCCTGGGGGACCCCGAGGCCATCGAGCTCGTCCCGGTGAGTGCCGAGGAGCGGTTCAGCGCCCTTCGCGCCGGCAACTACGACGTGCTGGTCCGCAACACCACCTGGACCAGCAGCCGGGACGGGACCGAGGGCATCGCCTTCGCCCACGTGAACTTCTACGACGGCCAGGGGATGTTCGTGCGGGCGGACAGCCCGTACCGGCGGGTCGCCGACATGGACGGGACCGCCATCTGCGTCACCGCCGGCACGACCACGGAGCTGAACCTGGCCGACTTCATGGCCCAGCTCCGACTGGACTACGAGGCCGTGACGTTCGAGGAGAACCCCCAGCTCCAGCAGGCCTTCATCCGCGGCCGGTGCGACGGGTGGACCTCGGACAAGTCTCAGTTGGCCGGGCTCATCAGCGCCTGGCCCGAGGAGGAGGGCGGGCCCGAGGCGCTGCGGCTGCTGCCCGATGTCATGTCCAAGGAGCCCCTCACCCCTGCGGTCCTCGACGGGGACTCCGACTGGCTGGACGCGGTGTTCTGGGTGGTGAATGGCCTCATCCTGGCGGAGGAGCTCGGGGTGACCGGTGGGAACGTCGACGAGATGGCGGCCGATCCCCCGAACGCCGGGGTCGCCTCGCTGCTGGGAGTGGGCCTGGAGGGAGGCGCGCCCCTGGAATCCGGGCTCGGTCTCCCCGTGGACTTCATGCAGGGCGTGCTCCGGGCGGTGGGGAACTACGGCGAGATCTACGACCGGCACGTCGGTCGGGACGGTCTGGGCCTGCCCCGAGGCCTGAACGCTCTGTGGTCCGACGGCGGCCTGCAGTACGCTATCCCCGTCCGCTAGTCCGAAGGCCACCGCCCGAGCGTGTGGACGGGGCCCGGCGCTCTCGGGCCCCGTCTCGCACAGGGGCTACGCTTCACCGAGATGGCCGGGTCCTCCGTCGCCGAGGTCCAGGGAGCCGCGATCTGGCGGAACGTCCGGTTCCTGCGGGTCGTGGGCCAGATCGTGTTCGCCGCGCTCGTTCTGTGGGCCTTCCGGGAGCTCTACCTGAATCTGGAGTTCGGGGTCCACCGGGTGGGCACGGACCTGTCCTTCGACTTCCTCCAGACGCGGTCGGGGATCCCCATCAAGGAGGGGATCGCTTACGACCCGAACCAGAGCTACCTGAGGGCGTACGTCGTCGCCGTCGTGAACACCCTCCGGGTCGCGGGGATCGGGGTCGTGCTGGCCATGCTGCTCGGGCTGGTCATGGGGGTGGCCCGGCTATCCGGGAACTGGCTCGTCCGAAAGATCGCCCAGGTGTACGTGGAGGTCATCAGGAACACGCCGGTGCTGATCCAGATCATCTTCTGGTACTTCGGGATCCTGTTCGCGCTCCCGCTGATCGAGGGCGGCCTGTCCCTCGGCGGCGTGGCCTTCCTGTCCCAGCGGGGCGCGGTCATCCCGTGGCCCCATATCGGCGAAGGCGCCGGCGCATGGGGGCTGTGGCTGCTCGGCGGACTGGCCCTGGCCGGCGCGGTGTGGTGGTGGCGGACCAACGTGAACGAGCGCACCGGCCGCCCCCACCACCGGGTCCTGTGGTCTCTCCCCGTCCTTGTGACCGTGGCGGCCGTGGGGTACGCGATCGTTGGGGACGCCGTGCGCCTCGACGTCCCCGAGGTGGCCGGACGGCTGTACCGGGGGGGCTTTCAGCTGAGCGGGGAGTTCACCGGCATCCTGGTCGGCCTGGTGATCTACACGGCGGCCTTCATCGCGGAGATCGTCCGGGGGAGCATCCTGGCCGTGGACAGGGGCCAGAAGGAGGCGGCCCAGGCCCTCGGGCTCTCTCCCGCGCAGCAGCTCCGCTTCGTGGTCCTGCCCCAGGCCTTCCGGATCGCCCTCCCTCCTCTCAACAGCCAGTTCCTGAACCTGACCAAGAACTCCAGCCTGGCCGTGGCGGTGGCCTATCCGGAGCTCTCGTCGGTGTCCTCGACCATGATCAACCAGGCAGGCCGGCCCTTCCAGATCACGATGCTCGTGATGGCCACCTACCTGACCATGAGCCTCACGATCTCCTTCGTGATGAACGTGGTGAACCGAGTCGTGACCCGAAAGGGCGAGCGACGATGATGGACCGGGTCCCCACGGAGCTGGAACGGGTCGCCGCTGTGCTCGAGGAGGAGCCGGTCGTCGAGTTCGCGCCGAGGAGGGAGCCGGTCGCGCCGTCTGAGTGGATCCGCCAGAACCTGTTCTCGGGCTGGTTCAACGGGATCCTCACGATCCTTGTGGGCGCGGTGGTCGGGTACCTGGGCTTCGGGCTCCTGAGATGGGCCTTCCTCACCGCGGACTGGACCGTGATCAAGGCCAACCTGCGCCTGTACATGGTGGGACGGTTCCCCCCGGACGAGCTGTGGCGGGCGTGGGCCTGTGTCTACCTCGTGACCACCCTGGCCGGGATGTCCTGGGGCGTCACGAGGAAGCGCCTCGCCTGGACCGCTCGCAAGGCCGCCACCCGCGGCGCGCTGGCCGTCCTCGTGCTGGCCTCGCTGGCGTACCTGCTGAACGGCGTGCGGATCTGGGTCCTGGTGGGAGCGGTGGTGGTCCTCTACGCGGCCGCAGTCATCGCGGGGCGGCTGGGGGCCCGCCGCCTCCACATCTCCGTGATCGTGGGATGGGTCCTGGCCTTCCCCCTGATCATCCTGCTGCTCCGGGGGTTCGGGGGTGTCCCACCCGAGCGATGGGGTGGCTTCCTGCTGAACGTCCTGGTGGCGGTGGTGGGCATCGTGGTCTCGTTCCCCATCGGCATCGTCCTGGCCCTGGGAAGGCGCAGCACCCTGCCGGTAGTCCGCACGTTCTGCATCGGGATCATCGAGTTCGTCCGGGGAGCGCCCCTGTACATATGGCTCCTGTTCGGGCTGTTCGTCCTTCCGTTCCTGCTTCCCGTGGGGGTGGAGCTTCCGACGATCCTGCGGGCCATGATCGTGGTCACCATCTTCAGCTCGGCCTACGTGGCGGAGATCGTCCGGGGCGGGCTCCAGGGGGTGCACCACGGCCAGTACGAGGCCGCCAGGGCCATCGGCCTGTCCGCGACCAAGATGATGGCGTTCATCGTCCTGCCCCAGGCCCTGCGCTCGACGATCCCGGCGATGATCAGCCACTTCATCAGCCTGTTCAAGGACACCTCGCTGCTCGCGGTGATCGGGTTCATCGACGCGCTGCGGATCGCTCGGATCGCGCCGCAGGGCGAGTTCTCGGGGGACCTCAGGGAGACCCTGATCTTCGCGGCCCTGTTGTTCTGGGTGGTGGCGTTCGCCATGTCCCGGTGGAGCCAGCGACTCGAGCGCCGGCTCGGGGTGGGGGAGCGGTAGCGATGGCGACGCAACCTGTCGCGGAACGGGCCTCGGGCGCGAACGATGCGATGATCGTCGCGGAGGACGTGGAGAAGTGGTTCGGCCGGTTCCAGGCGCTCAAGGGGGTCACGACCACGGTCCGCCGGGGAGAGGTTGTGGTGGTGGTCGGCCCGTCCGGCTCCGGGAAGTCCACGTTCATCCGCACGATCAACCGGCTGGAGCGACACGACGCCGGGCGCATCGTCGTGGACGGGATCGAGCTCACGGACGACCTCCGAAACATCGAGGCCATCCGGAGCGAGATCGGCATGGTGTTCCAATCGTTCAACCTGTTCCCCCACCTCACGGTGATCCAGAACATCACGCTGGCCCCACGGATGGTCCGCGGGCGGCCGAAGGCCGACGCCGAGGAGAAGGCGATGCAGCTGCTGGAGCGGGTGGGGATCCCCGAGCAGGCTCACAAGTACCCGGCTCAGCTCTCCGGCGGGCAGCAGCAGCGGGTGGCCATCGCCAGAGCCCTGGCCATGGAGCCCAGGATCATGCTGTTCGACGAGCCGACCTCCGCGCTGGATCCGGAGATGATCAAGGAGGTCCTCGACGTCATGAAGGAGCTTGCGAGATCTGGCATGACCATGGTGGTCATCACCCACGAGATCGGCTTCGCGAAGGAAGCGGCCGACCGCATCCTGTTCTTCGACGACGGACTGCTCCTCGAGGAGGCGACCCCCGGCCGGTTCTTCACCGAACCCCAGCACGACCGGGCAAAGCTGTTCCTCTCCCAGATCCTGTAGCCGGGGCGATACGGCGCGTTCGAGGCGATACGGCGCGTTCGACCTGCCGTTCGAAGCCCCGCCGATCAGGCCGTTGGGGAAAACCTGTGAACAAATGACAGGACTGTAGTTCCGAAGCGGCCTTTCGAGATATACTCGCCGCCGTCTTGGGCGGCAGCTTCGTTCACCTTCACACGCATACGGAGTACTCGCTGCTCGACGGCGCCTCCCGGATCGCCGCCCTGTTCAAGCGGGCTCGGGAGTTCGAGATGCCCGCGCTGGCCGTAACCGACCACGGCGCGATGTTCGGCGCGCTGGACTTCTACGAGGCGGGACGGGCGGCAGGCGTCAAGCCAATCATCGGCGTCGAGGCTTACGTGGCGCCGGGGTCGCGGTTCGACCGCACGCCCGGCGAGAGCGAGGAGAAATATCGGCACCTCACCGTCCTGGCCAGGGACGAGACCGGCTACCGCCACCTGCTGAAGCTCGTCACCGATGCCCACCTGGAGGGCTTCTACCACCGGCCCCGGATCGACAAGGATCTCCTGGCCGAGCACGCCGACGGCCTGATCGGGCTGTCGGGCTGCCTGGCTTCCGAGGTCTCGCGGCTCCTGGTGGCGGACCAGGACCGCAGGGCCGCGGAGGTGGCCGCGATATACCGCGACCTGTTCGGGGACGGCAACTTCTTCATCGAGGTCCAGGATCATGGCGTGGCCGAGCAGCGCCAGGTCCTGCCGAAGCTCCTCGACCTGGGCCGGGCCGCCGGCATCCCGGTGGTCGCCACCAACGACCTCCACTACACGGAGCGGGGGGACGCCAAGCCCCACGACGTGCTGCTCTGCATCCAGCAGCAGAAGGTCCAGACCGATACGAACCGCCTTCGGTTCGGCTCCGACCAGTTCTACATGAAGTCGCCCGACGAGATGCGCGAGGTGTTTCGCGAGCTCCCGGAGGCCTGCGACGCCACCCTCCTGATCGCCGAGATGTGCGAGCTCGAGCTCTCGTACGGCGACCTCCATCTGCCGAGCTTCGAGCCGCCGGGGGGCATGGACCGGGACCAATACCTGCGACAGCTCGCATACGAGGGCGCCCGCGAGCGGTACGGCGACGTCTCCGACGAGGTCCGGGGCCGCATCCAGCACGAGCTCGACGTCATCACCACGATGGGGTTCGCCGGCTATTTCCTGATCGTCTGGGACCTTATCCGGTTCGCCCGCGAGAGCGGGATCCGGGTCGGCCCGGGCCGGGGGTCGGCGGCCGGCTCGGTCGTCTCCTACGCGCTCCGGATCACCGACCTCGACCCGCTCCGGTACGGCCTGATCTTCGAGCGCTTCCTCAACCCCGAGCGCAAGGAGATGCCCGACATCGACATGGACTTCGACGAGCGGCGGCGGGACGAGGTCATCCGGTACGTGGCCTCGAAGTACGGTTCGGACCACGTGGCCCAGATCATCACGTTCCAGACCATCAAGGGGAAGCAGGGCATCCGCGACGCGGCCCGGGTGCTGGGGTTCCCGGCCTCCGTCGGCGACCGGCTGTGCAAGATGTACCCGCCGGCGGTGCTCGGCCGGGAGCACACCATCGACGTCGCCCTGGATCTTTCACCCGAGCTCCACGAAGCCTACGAGAAGGAGCCCGAGGCCAGAGAGATCGTCGACACCGCCCGGGCCCTGGAGGGGCTCCGCCGGGAGGACTCGGTCCACGCCGCCGGGGTCGTGATCGGCGACGCGCCTCTCGTGAACTACCTCCCCCTCAAGCTGTCCAAGGACTCGAAGGACGACTCGCGGCGGATCGTCACGCAGTTCGACATGCACGGGGTGGAGAAGCTCGGCCTGCTGAAGATGGACTTCCTGGGTCTTCGAAACCTCTCGGTGATCGAGGACACGCTGGCCCTGCTGCGACGCACCGGCCTGGAGCTCGACATCGACCACGTGCCACTGGACGACCAGGGCGTGTACGAGATGCTGCGCCGCGGGGACACGACCGGGGTGTTCCAGCTCGAGAGCCCCGGGATGCGCCAGCTGATCCAGACGCTCGCGCCCGACCGGTTCGAGGACCTCATGGCCCTGGTCGCGCTGTACCGCCCCGGGCTCCTCTCGCTCGGACAGCACGTCGAGTACGCGGAGCGCAAGCACGGGCGCAAGCCGGTGACGTACCCCCACCCGGACCTCGAAGACGTCCTGGGCAACACGTACGGGATCATCGTGTACCAGGAACAGGTCATGCAGGTCGCTGTCCGCATGGCCGGGTACTCGATGGGCGAGGCCGACACCCTCCGAAAGGCCATGGGGAAGAAGATCCGGGAGATGCTCGTCCCGCACCGCCAGACGTTCGTTGAGCGGGCCGCGGCGCGCGGGTACCAGCGGCGCCTGGCCGAGGACATCTTCGAGCTCATCACCCCATTCGCCGACTACGGGTTCAACGCTTCGCACGCGTGCGCGTACGCCTACGTGGCCTATCAAACCGCGTATCTCAAGGCCCACCACCCGGTGGAATACATGTCGGCCGTCCTCACCAGCGTGAAGGACGACAAGGACAAGAAGCCGTTCTACCTGAACGCGTGCCGGCTGATGGGAGTCGAGGTCCTGCCCCCCGACGTGAACGAGTCCGAACTGGACTTCGCCCCGGTGCGGGGGGGCGAGCCGAAGGTCCGCTACGGGCTGTCGGCGGTTCGGAACGTGGGGGCCGGGGCCGTGGCGCAGATCATCGAGGCCCGGGCTGCGAAGGGCGAGTTCCGGACCTTCGCCGACTTCTGCCGGAAGGTGGATCCCGGCGTCCTGACCAAGAAGGTGCTGGAGAGCTTGGCGCTGGCGGGGGCCTTCGTCTCGCTCGGGTACGCGCGCCGGGCGCTGCTCGAGAGCCAGGAGAAGGTATCGGGTCCCATCGCCGCCGAGCGCAAGGCCGAGGCCGCGGGGCAGTTCTCGCTGTTCGGCGGGGGACAACATGCAGCATCGGAGATCGACGAGTCGGTGCTCTCGGGGGAGGAGTTCGACAAGCGCACCCTGCTCCGGCTGGAGAAGGAGATGCTCGGCCAGTACGTCACCGACCACCCGCTGCTCGGGGTGAGGGACCGCCTGGCCGCCCAGACCGACATGGAGGTGGCCGAGGTGGTGACGCTCGGAGACGGCGATCTCGTCACCGTTGGGGGGATCGTGGCGGCGGTGGCCCGGCGCTACACGAAGAAAGGCGAGCCCTACGCGCTGTTCCGGTTGGAGGACCTGGCAGGCGGCGTCTCGGTGATCGCGTTCCCCAGCGTGTTCGAGCAGGTGCCGCACCTCGTCGAGCCGGATGCGATCGTCCTGGTGAAAGGGCGGGCGGACTTCCGGGGCCGGGGCGAGCTCCAGCTCCGGGCGGTGGAGATCCGGGAGCCGGACCTGGGGACGGCCGGGCCGGCGCCCACGACCAAGGGCACGCTGGTGGTGGACCTCGCGGCCGCGAGCTGCACGAACGCCGTCATCGCCCGGCTGAAGGAGCTGCTTGGGGCGCACCCCGGCTCCACGCCGGTCCAGGTCAGGTTCATCTCCTCGCATGGAACGACGCCGATCGAGGTGGGCACCAACCGGGTGGAGCCGGCAGCCGGCCTGCTCTCGGAGCTCCGCCACCTGTTGGGGCCGCACGCGGCGCGGGTCGAGAGCGAGGTCGAGCTACCGACCGAAGCGGTGATCAGTCTTCCCGACGCTCCCGGAGAGCCCGCGGCGGCCCGACCGTCGGCCTGATCGCCCGCTCCCGGCGAGACCAGACCTTTGGCCTCATCACGTGCAACTGGCGATCCGGTCCGGCCGTCCCGCCGGTACCCTCTGCGGTCGTGCGGTTCCTGGTGATCCCCGCCGTCGACGTCTTGGCAGGCCGCTTGGCCCGCCTCACCGCCGAGGGGGCCGTGCCGGTGGACGCGTTCGGCGGGGATCCCGTTGCCGCGGCTCGGTCGTTCGTGGAGGCCGGGGCCACCTGGATCCACGTCGTGGACATGGACCTGGCCCTGGCCGGGGAGTTCCGAAGCCTCGACGTCGTGGGGGCCATCGCGGGCGTGGGGGCCCGAGTGCAGGCGAGCGGGGGCGTGAGGTCGGAGGCGGAGATCGACGCCGCCATGTCGGCAGGGGCCTCGCGGGTGGTGCTGGGCTCCGCCTCCCTGGTAGACCGGGCAGGGGCCGCGGAGTTGGTTGCTCGGCACGGAGAGGCCCTGGCCGTGGGGCTCGAGGCCGACGGGGCCACCATCCGGCCCCGGGGGATGGTCGGGGTCGAGCTCCCGCTGTGGGAGACGCTGGAATGGCTGGCCGGACTTCCCGTCGCTCGGTACCTGCACACCGATGTGGGCCGGGCGGGTGGCCTGGAAGGCCCGGACCTCGACGGGGCGTGGGCCTTGGCGACGTCCACCCGAAGACCGGTGATCGCGGCGGGCGGCATCCGCAACGTGGAGGACCTTCGGGCCCTGGCCGCGCTGGGGGAAGGTGTCGAGGGGGCGGTCGTGGGCCGCGCACTGTACGAGGGGCTCGATCTGCGAGAGGCCCTGTCCGCGGTGGCGTGAGGGTCGGCCGCTACACTTGCCCGACCATGGGATTCCTGACCGAGACCGTGGATGGCGTCAGGCGCAGGCTCGAACGCCAACCCATCGACGAGGCCGGGCTCATGGCGCTGGCCATCAGGATGCCACCCCCCCGGGGGTTCGCCGGGGGCCTGTGGTCGGCCGAGCCCCCGGCGGTGATCGCCGAGGTCAAGCGGTCGTCGCCGTCGGCCGGGCGGATCGCCGAAGCCGATCCCGCCTCGCAGGGGCGCGCGTACGAGGCGGCCGGAGCGGCCGCCATCTCCGTGCTCACGGAACCGGTGCACTTCGACGGCTCGCTGGCCGACCTTCGGGCCGTACATCTCGCCACCAGGATCCCGGTCCTTCGCAAGGACTTCCTGGTGCACCCGGCTCAGCTCATCGAGGCTCGGGTGGCGGGGGCCGACGCCGTGCTCCTCATCGCCGCAGCGCTCACCGAGGCCGAGCTCAAGGCCATGCTCGGCGCGGCAGAGGATCTCGGGATGGGCGCGCTGGTCGAGGCCCACGGAGAGGAGGACTTGGAGAAAGCGGTCGGTTCGGGCGCGAAGGTGGTCGGCGTGAACGCGCGCGACCTGGAGAGCCTCGCGGTGGACGAGGATCTCGCGCTGGGACTCCTTCGAAGCATCCCGCGCGACCGGATCGGAGTCCTGGAGAGCGGCATCGGGACCCGGGAGCAGGTCCAGCGGGCCCTGGGGGCGGGGGCGAAAGCCGTGCTGGTGGGCGAGGCCCTCATGCGAGCAGACAACCCCGTTGCCAAGCTCCGGGAGCTGCGAGGTGGGGCGTGAACGGTGGTGCGGCGTGAGCCGCGTGAGTGCCCCTTCAGCGGCACCCGCGGTCCCCGATGGCAGAGGTCGGTTCGGCCGGTTCGGCGGGCGGTACGTCCCCGAGGTCCTGATCCCGGCTCTGGACGAGCTGTCCGCGGCATGGACCGAGCTGAAGGACGAGCCGCGGTTCCGGGGCGAGGTCGACGCCCTCCTGCGCGACTACGTGGGCCGCCCGTCGGCGCTGACCTTCGCCTCGCGACTGTCCGACCGGCTCGGCTACCGGATCTACCTGAAGCGGGAGGACCTGAACCACACCGGCGCCCACAAGATCAACAACACGATCGGCCAGGTGCTGTTGGCCGTGCGCCTGGGCAAACGCCGGATCATCGCCGAGACCGGCGCCGGCCAGCACGGCGTGGCCACCGCCACCGCGTGCGCGCTGTTCGGCCTGCCGTGCATGGTGTACATGGGCGAGGAGGACACGGTCCGCCAAGCCCCCAACGTGGCTCGCATGAAGCTCCTCGGTGCGGAGGTGGTGACGGTCACGTCGGGGAGCCGCACGCTCAAGGACGCCATGAACGAAGCGATGCGGGACTGGGCGGCAGCCGTGCAGGAAACGCACTACGTGATCGGCTCCGTTGCCGGGCCCCATCCGTTCCCGTCGCTCGTCCGCGACCTCCAACGGGTGATCGGGGACGAGGCCAGGGTCCAGTTCCGGGAGGCCGAGGGACGCGACCCCGACGTCGTGGTGGCGTGCGTGGGAGGCGGCAGCAACGCCATGGGGATCTTCGCCCCATTCGTGGGTGCGCCCCGGGTCCGGCTGGTGGGCGTGGAGGCGGGGGGACGGGGAGAGGGCGAAGGCGAGCACTGCCGGTCGCTCACGCTCGGAGAGCCGGGTGTGCTCCACGGCTCGTTCTCGTACCTCCTCCAGGACGCCGAGGGACAGATCCTTCCGACCCACTCCATCTCGGCCGGCCTCGACTATCCGGGCGTCGGCCCGGAGCATTCGTTCATGAAGGAGGCGGGACTGGCCGAGTACGTCTCGGCCACCGATGCCGAGGCCCTCGAAGGGTTCCAGGCCCTGGCGACGTTGGAGGGGATCCTCGCGGCGCTCGAGCCCGCACATGCGGTTGGGTGGCTGCTGAGGCACCCGTTACCGGATGGCTCCACTGTGCTGGTGAACCTGTCGGGCCGGGGAGACAAGGACCTCGACACGGTTCGGAAAGCGCTGGGGGCATGACCGGCCAGGGGCCGGACCTCGAGTCGGCGCTTCGAGCACGGCGGGATGGGGGAGGTCGGGCGTTCGTCCCCTACGTGACCGGAGGCCTGGCCGGGGTGGACGCGGACCTGCTCCGCGGCCTGGAAGAGGCCGGGGCCGATGCCGTGGAGGTGGGCATCCCCTTCTCCGACCCCATCATGGACGGCGGAGTCATCCAGGAGGCCTCCCGGCTGGCCCTGGAGGCGGGGACCCGGCCGGCGGACGCCCTGGCCGTGGTGAAGGCGGCCGGGCTGTCCATCCCGGTGGCGGTGATGACCTACTCCAACCCGGTGCTGCACCACGGCCCGGCCGAGTTCCTGGCCGAGGCGGCCGGGTCGGGAGTGTCGGGCGTCATCGTGCCCGACCTTCCGGTGGACGAGGGCGATGAGTGGGCCGGGCTCTGCGCGAAGGAGTCCGTGTCGTCCGTGTTCCTGGCGGCCCCGGGCTCGTCGCCGAGCCGCCTCCGCCGGATCGCGGAGGCGGCTCGGGGATTCGTCTACTGCGTGGCGACGTACGGCGTGACCGGCGAGCGGGAGCGCCTGGCGGGCACTGCCGAGGAGGTGGTGGGGGCGCTCCGGCCCCTCACCGACCTCCCGCTGCTGGTGGGGGTGGGGATCGGGACCCTGGACCAGGCCGCCCAGGCCTGCACGTTCGCCGACGGCGTGGTCGTCGGCAGCGCCCTGGTTCGCCGCCTCCTGGAGGGCGATGCCGAAGGCGCCCTGTCCCTGGCCCGCGAATTTCGGGAGGCCATCCCACCCGCGTAGGCGTGGCCGCTCAGGCCGGACCGGCCCGCTCTCTCGTACATCGAGGGTGGACGGGGATGCGGCTTCCCTTCGGGGGCGGGAATGTGGTACGTAGCACCTGTTCGACGGTGTGGGAGAGGGGGGAAAGCGCCTCGAGGACCGTGACGGTTCGCATGGAGGCTGGTGCACGGCAGTTGTGACGCCCGATCCGGCACCGAAGCCGGACCGGCGAAGAGAGGGGGGTTCGATGAGGAAACCAAGATGGCTCGTATCCATCGCCCTGTTCGGGGCCCTGGCCCTGGTGGCCGCCGCCTGTGGGGAGGAGGAAGCCCCGGAGTTCCAGCCAGGTGCCCTCGGGGCCGTGACGGTAGAGCCGGGGGCTCCGATCAAGATCGCCGTCTTCGAGGCGCTCAGTGGCGATACCGCGAGCCTCGGAGAGGACCAGCTGCGTGCCGTCCAGATCGCCGTCGACGACAAGGGCGGCGAGGTGCTCGGCCACCCGATCGAGATCGTGGAGCTGGACGACGGGTGCGCGGCCGAGCAGGGCACCACGGGAGCTCAGCGCATCGTGGCCGACCCCGAGATCGTCGGCGTGATCGGCACGAGCTGCTCCGGTGCGGCGATCCCGGCCATGGAGATCCTCTCGGAAGAGGGATACACGATGATCTCCGGGTCGAATACGTCCCCGTTGCTGACGTCGATCGTTGGTGAGGAGGCCGAGGCGCACCTGCCCGGCTACTTCCGGACGGCGCACAACGACGAGATCCAGGGTGCGGCCGCGGCCAACTTCGTCTTCTCCGAGCTGGGGGTCACGAAGGCCGCGACGATCCACGACGGCGACCCGTACACCGAGGGGCTGGCGACCGCGTTCGGGAAGAGCTTCGAGGAGCTCGGCGGCGAGGTCGTGCTCGCGACCTCGGTCGGCGTGGACCAGAAGGACATGAAGCCGGTGCTCACCGAGGTCGCCGCCGCGGGCGCCGAGCTGGTGTACTTCCCGATCTTCCAGCCGGCGGGCGACTTCATCGCCGCTCAGGCGAAGGAGGTCGCCGGGCTCGACGCGGCCGTCCTGATGGGTGCCGATGGGCTCCTGTCCGACACCTACGTCGAGCTTCCCCAGACCGAGGGGATGTACTTCTCCGGTCCGGCGACGCCGACGGGCTCGGACTACGCGGAGTTCGTCTCCAAGTACGACGAGAAGTTCGGCGAGGAGCCGATCCAGGCCTTCCACGCCCATGCGTACGACGCCACGAACGTGCTGTTCGCGGCGATCGAGGAGGTCGCCGTTCAGGAGGAGGACGGCACCGTTCACGTCGATCGCCAGGAGCTCCGCGACGCCGTCGGGGCCACGTCCGGATTCCAGGGCCTCACGGGGACGATCACGTGCGACGAGTTCGGCGACTGCGCCGACCCGAAGATCGACGTCGTGCAGAACACGAACGAGGCCGTGACGCTAACCGAGGTGAAGGCGAACGTCCTGTACACCTTCGAGCCGTAGGATCGGCCTCGCGGATCGAGGGGAGGGGTAGCCGCACGAGCGGATACCCCTCCTCTTGCAAACCGAGCCGGGCGATGGTAGGTCACCGCTGGCGATGACATGGCCGAGAGTGTAGGAC
>JBOGVG010000070.1:0-2616 GCA_050692435.1 Actinomycetota bacterium | reverse complement strand
CCCAGGCCACGTTCCGACAGTGGCTCGGTGACCAGGACCCGCATGCGCCTATTCCGCGGAGGCGAAGACGTCCTCGGCGGCGGCCACGGCCGCGCCCCGCTTGACCGGGTATCCCAGCTTGTCCAGGGCGAGCTCGATGGCTGCCAGCCCTCGGATCATGTCGAGCCGTTCGTAGTACCCGAGGTGACCGATGCGGAAGACCTTGCCCTTGAGCGGCCCCTGACCCGGCGCCAGGATGATGCCGTCGTCGGCCCGGACCGTGGCGCAGATCCGGTCGGCGTCGATGCCCTCGGGGGCACGGACCGCGGTCACCGTCCAGGCGCGCTCGGGATCCTCGCCGAACAGGTCCAGCCCGAGGGCTCGGATGCCCTCCTTGATCGCACGCGACAGCATGCGGTGCCGGGCGTACGCTGCCTCCGGCCCGTCCTGGTAGTACAGGCGAAGCGCGGCCTGAAGCCCCTGCACCACCGAGATGGCGGGAGTCCACGGGCTCTCCGGGTCCTTCAGGCCGAACGACTGCCGGTACGAGGTCCAGTCGAAGTAGAACCGCGGGTTCTTCGCCTCGGCCTGAGCGGCCCACGCCGTCTCGGAGATGGCGGCGAACGCCAGTCCCGGCGAGGCCGACAGCGCCTTCTGGGACCCGCCGATCGCGACGTCGATGCCCCAGCCGTCGAAGTCGAATGGCACGGCCCCGAGCGAGGACACGGCGTCCACGACGACCATGGCGCCTGCGTCCTTAGCCGCTCGGGCGATCGCCTCGATGTCGTGGACGACCCCCGTCGAGGTTTCGCTCTGCGTGAGCAACACGGCTTTGGCCGGAGACTTCGACATCGCGGCCCCGACGTCGGCGGCCTTCACAGCCTCGCCCCACTCGTAATCCATCGTGTGCACGTCGAGCCCGTAGGCCCGGGCGATCTTGGCGAACCGCTCCGCGAAGTACCCGGCCAGCGGCACCAGCACCGGGTCGCCCGGAGAGAAGCAGTTGGCGACGGCCGACTCGAGACCTCCGGTCCCCGAGGAAGTGAAGATCAGGACGTCGGATCCCGTGCGGTACAACCGCTGGAGGCCCTCGGTCACCTCCTGAAGCATCCGGCCGAAGCCGGGACCACGGTGGTAGACGAGCGGACTCCCCTGAGCCAGATACACCTCGGGCGGGATCGGTGTGGGTCCAGGGGCCAGGATGATCTCGGGTCTGTCCACGATGAAGCTCGCTCCTGGGGGAGGATCCAGCACGCGATGTTCGCGTGGATGCGCCAGCCTACCATCCGTCGGCTGTCGAACTAGTATCGGAAGCTGTGGAAGACGTCCTCGGCGGGCTCGCGATCACGGAGGTCCTCGGCGGAGAGCTCCGTGGCGTGCGGGGTCCGGCCGAGGATCCGATCGACCAGCGATCGGCGGCCCTTTGCGCGCGCCAGGGTTCGCGAGACCCTGTCCATCCGGGCATCGCGGCGCTTCCGTTGCTGGTTCAGGTCGCAGGGCAGGTGGCTGACGACGGGGCCCACGGTCACTCCCTCGGCGGCGCGAGCGTGCGGAGGTCGATCTCCGGGTCGGCGAGCAGCTCGGGGTCCGGCCGGACCTGCGCCTTGATGAGCGGCATCGAGCGCCGCACGTCTCGGGGCCAGTTCATGGTGAAGGTCGAGCGGAGCACGCCCTCCTTCAGCAGGAAGGCGGCGAACGTCCGTTCCTCGAGGCTGCCTCGCACGATCACATCGTCCCACTCGGTGGCGAATCCGGCCATCTGGATGTTCACGTCGTACTGGTCCGACCAGAACCAATGGGGGTCGTCGAAGACCTCATTGCGGCCCAGCATGTTGCGCGCTGCCGCCTGCCCCATCTTCATCGCGTTGTCGAAGTGCTCGACGCGGATGCGACCGAAGACGGGATGGTCGTGGCGGGCCACGTCTCCCGCGGCGAAGACGCCGGGGACGTTGGTCTGGAGGGCCGGATCGACCAGGATCCCGTCGTCAACGGCGATGTCGGTCCCCTGGACCACCTCGGTCACGGGCTCGACGCCCACGCCCACGACGACGAAGTCGCCCTCGATCGCCCTGCCCTGCTTCGTGTGGAGGACCTCGAACCGTCCGTCACCCTCGAACCGTTCAGCCGCATCACGGAAGAACATCTCCACGCCGTGATCGCGGTGCAGCCCCTCGAGTACGCGGCCGAGTTCGGTCCCCAGGACCCGCTGGAGTGGAGTCTCGGCGAACTCGACGACCGTGACGTCGACGCCCCGGCCGCGGAGTGAGGCGGCCACCTCGGCGCCGATGAACCCCATGCCGACCAGCACGGCCCTGGCCCCCGGCACCGCGGCGGCCCTGATCGCGTCGGAGTCGGGAAGGTAGCGAAGTTCGTGTACCCCCGGCAGGTCGAGTCCCGGCCACGGGAACTTCCGGTTCCGGCACCCGGTGGCGATGAGGAGCGAGTCGAACGCGATCCTCTCGCCGGTCGGGAGCTCGACGCTTCGTCCGGCGACGTCGACGCGCTGGGCGCTCTCCCCGAACCGGGCCTCGATCTGGTTCTTCTCGTACCACTCCGCCGGCCGGATGAACCGGGGTTCCTGCTCCTCGCCGCGCAGGTACTCCTTTGACAGGGGCGGCCGCTCGTACGGCGGCCGGG
>JBOGVG010000069.1:0-9499 GCA_050692435.1 Actinomycetota bacterium | reverse complement strand
GGCAGTACCCGTGCACCTCGGCGATGACCGGCTTGGGATGGTCGAACAGCTCGAGCATGTGGTCGACGCTGGCGGCCAGCTCCTCACGCCATCCCGCCTGGTCGGGAACGCCGTGCTGGGCGTGCTGCTGGGCCTCCTCCTTCAGGTCGTAGCCGGCGCAGAACGCCCGGCCGGCGCCCCGGATCACCAGGACGCGAGCGGTCTCGTCGGTCGCCGCGCGGGCCAACGCCGCCGACATTGCCTCCACCAGCTCCGACGACAGCGCGTTCAGCACCTCCGGCCGGTTCAGCGTCAGCCGGCGGACCGGGCCGAGGTCCTCCTCCAGCAGGACGCTCACGGCCCGCTCCCGTCGGCGAGCCGGGCCCCGTGCTTGGCGAGCTGGTCGGCGATGATGACTCGCTGTATCTCGCTGGTGCCCTCCCAGATCCGGTCCACCCGCAGCTCCCGGAAGAACCGCTCGGCCACGTTCTCCCGCATGTACCCGCGGCCGCCGAAGACCTGCACGGCCCGGTCGGCCACGCGGTTCGCCATCTCGCTCGCGTAGAGTTTGGCCATCGAGCAGTGCGCGTGCTGGACCTTCACGTCGACGCCCTCGTCGATCTCCTGGCCCAAGCGGTAGGTCATCAGGCGAGCCGCCCACAGCTCGGTGAGCGAATCGGCCAGCATGTGCGCTACGGCCTGGAACTCGACGATGGGCCTGCCGAACTGGGCCCGCTCCTTGGCGAAGGCGGTCGCCTCGTCGATCAGCCGCTCGGCGGCGCCGCAGCACCGGGCCGCGATCATCAACCGCTCGAATCGGAACCATGCGTAGGTGAAGTCCATCCCCCCACCTTCCTCGCCGACCAGGTTCGCCGCTGGCACGCGCACGTCGGTGAACTCGACGATCGCGTGGTGGTCGGCGAAGGTGTGGGAGTACGCGGGCGTGGCCACGACGCGAACGCCGTCGGACGGGACGTCCACGATGAATAGCGCATGCGTCTTCCGGTTCGGTCCCTCGGCCAGCTTGGCCTGGAAGAACACGACGTCGGCCTTGTTGAACGACGTGACGTGCCACTTCAGTCCGTTCAGGACGTACGCGTCGCCGTCCCGGCGGGCGGTGGCCTCGATGGCGTCCACGTCGGAGCCGGCGCCGGGCTCGGTGATCGCGTAGCACTCCCTCCGCTCGCCCCGGATGAACGGCTTCAGGTACCGCTCGACCTGGTCCTTCGTGAACACCCCCACCGCCCACGCCGGAGGGTTGTGCAGGACCCACCCCAGGGCGTTCGTGGCCCTCCCGATCTGCTCGGAGACGAGCACCTGCTGGAACACGGACAGCCCGTCGCCGCCAAGGTCCTTCGGCATGTTGACGGCCGACAGCCCGAGCTCTCGGAGCTTCGTCTTCTGGCGCTCGATCACGGCGGGCGGGAGCTCGCCTTGGTTCATCTCGGCATCGACCTCGTAGGGGATCAGCTCCTCGTCGACGAACCGGCGGGCCCGCTCCTGGATCGCGCGGTCCTCATCGGACATGGGGTAGGTCATGGGCTCACCTCCGCGCCGAGCATAACGTGACTGAACGGCGGTTCAGTTCCGTGGCCGGACGAGTCAGTAGATGAACTCCAGACGGCTCGCGTGGCGCCGGAGCTGCTCGAGCGAGTAGGGGTCGATCGGGTGCTCCCGCTCGGGAGCGTGGACATCGGACTCCGCCCCGAACAGCTCGCCGGAGAGGTACCGCTGCCCGGTGTCCGCGACCACCGTGACGATCCGGTGGAACTCCGGGTGCTTCTCGGCCACCTTCAGCGCGGCGGCAACATTGATCCCGGACGAGGGCCCGCAGAGCAGGCCTTCCTCGCGCGCGAGACGGCGCGCCATCTCGAGCGCCTCCTCCGTCGACGCCGTCACCAGGCCGTCCATCAGCTGCAGGTCCAGATTCCTCGGGACGATACCGTCGCCGATCCCCGGCACCCCGTGGGTTCCCCACCTCTGCTCCGAGATCAGCGGGCACTCGGAGGGCTCCACGGCGTACGCGTAAACGCTCGAGTCCCTTCCCTTCAGGTACCGGGCGACGCCGGTGATCCAGCCGCCGGTCCCCTGGGCGGCGACCACGGCGTCCAGGGATCCCTCGGTCTGCTCCCAGATCTCGCGGCCGGAGCCCATCTGGGCCTCCACGTTGTCGGGATTCTCGAACTCGGCGGGCACGAAGTATCGATCGGGATCGGCGGTCACCAGCTCCTTCATCTTCGCCAACGCGAGGTCGATGTCGGTCCCGGCGCCGGGAGTGAGGACGAGCTCCGCCCCGTACGCGCGGATCATCTTCTTGCGCTCCTCGCTCATGCCCTCCGGCATCACGATGAGGCACGGATATCCTTTGATCGCGGCCACGGCGGAACAGGCGATCCCCGCGTTGCCAGTCGTGCACTCCATGATGGTCATCCCGGGACGAAGCTCACCCCGACGCTCGGCGCGCTCGATCATGAAGGCATAGATCCGGTCCTTGACCGATCCCGTCGGCCCGTACCACTCGACCTTCGCAAGCAGCTCGTGGCCCGCCGGTTCGGTCTTCCGCAGCCGCACCAGCGGCGTGTAGCCGATCCCATCGAGCATCGAGGAGAGCGGTCGCTCGAACCGGTTCCAGTCCATCGTCGGCTCCTCCTCGAACGGGTATCGGTCCCGCCGGGCGAAACGGCCGGTCAGTGAATATGCTGCCGGTCGCCGGAGCGGGTGGAGTGCACGGTCGTCCGTACCGCGAGGCCTACTCGCAAAGGGTCGCCGCGCTTCGTACCTCAAACCGGAACATGAGGACAGCGATTTTCCTCGACGGAACCCCTCCCGCGCAACCCGAACCGAGCACGCGCGGGCCTACCGGCCCTTCGCCTCGCGGATCGCGGAGACCAGGGCGGGGACCACCTCCTGCACGTCGCCGATGATCGCGTAATCCGCGTGAGCCAGGATCGGCGCCTGGGGGTCGGTGTTGATGACGAGGATCTTCTTCGCCCCCTTCGCCCCGACCATGTGCTGGATGGCCCCGCTGATGCCGCAGGCGACGTAGAGATCAGGCGCGATGCGCACGCCTGTCTGGCCGACCTGGTCGGTATGAGGGCGCCATCCCAGGCTGGTGACCACCCGCGAGCACCCCACAACGCCCCCCAGGAGTTCCGCGAGCTCCTCAAGCGGACGGAACCCCTCGGGGCTTCCCACGCCCCGCCCACCGCCCACCACGACCCGGGCCTCGGAGAGCGAGACCTTGCCGGCAGCTCGCTCCTCGCGCCGGGCCACCTTCACCCGGAAGTCCTTCTCATGCAAGGCGGGGGAGAACTCCTCGACGGAGAACCCGCCAGTCGCGGGCCCCTCCTCCGCCTGGACGGCGTGGGGTGCCACGGTCAGCAGCTTGACGTCGCCCCGCAATCGGGCCGCCTCCAGCAGGCTTCCGCCCCACCGGACCCGGGTGACCGTGTACGGATCCCCCGGCTCCACCTCCGTGCAGTTGGCGGCGACCGCAAGGCCCATCCGGGCCCCCACGTGGGCCATGACCTCGTTCCCCCGGTCGCTCCCCGGGGCCAGCACCGCACCCGGCCGCTCCCGCCCCGTGAGGTCGACGATGCACGCCGCCCACGCCCCGGGCGCGTACTCGTCGAGGCGATCGTCCACCGCCCGCCCGGCCTCAGGTCCGACCACGAGGGCGGCGAGCGGCACGCCGAGCCGCTCCGCCAGGCGTCGCCCCAGCGTCAGCATCTGGAGCGAGAGATCGGAGATGACGCCGCCCTCGTCCTCGACCAGTCCGACGATCACGACGGGATCACCACGACCTCCGGGGGAACGTCACGACGGGATCACCCCGAGCTGCCGGAGGACCTCGACGGCCCGCTCCGCTCCTGCGGTCCCGTCGCCCAGCATCTCGGCCTGCTTGTCCCGGCCTTGAGGGAGCCGAAGCCGCACCTTCTCCAGGCCGGGGGCCGGCCGTTCGGGGCGGAGCCGCTCGACCGGGGCCTTCTTGGCCCGGAGCCGCCCCGGGATCGACGGATACCGGGGCAGGTTGATCCCCTCCTTCACCGTGACGACCGCGGGGAGGGCGACCTCGAAGATCTCGGAGCCGCCGGGGCCCTCGCGGCGGGCCACGGCGGCTCCGTCTGGGATCTCCAGCTGCTTCACGCCGGTCACGCAGGGCAGGTCGAGGGCATGGGCCACCCGAACCCCCACCTGGTAGTCGCCGGCGTCCGCGGACTCGTTCCCGAACAGGAGCAGGTCGTAGGCAACACCCGCATCGCGGTGGTCCCGGACGACCCGAGCGATGGCGGCCGCCGTGGCGCCCGCGTCCCACTCGGCGCCATCGGTCTCCAGGAGGACGGCCCGGTCGGCCCCCAGCGCCAGGCCATCCCTGAGCTGCTCCTCGGCGGCCTCAGGCCCGAGCGTGAGGACCGTGGTCGAGCCGCCGTGCGCCTCCACCAGGCGCACGGCCTCTTCGACGGCGCACTCCTCGTGGGGGCTCACGGTGAACCCCAGGTGCCGGGTGTCGATCTCCTGCTCGTCCGGGGTGAGTGTGATGCGACCCCCGGTGATGGGGACCCGCTTCACGCAGACCAGGACGTCCATGGAGCGTCAGCGCTTCAGCCGCTCGTTGGCGGGGTCGAACACGGGGGTGCTCCCGACGGCGGCGACGGTCACGGGGTATCGCTCGCCGAAGTACTCGACGGCGAGCTTCGTGCCCGCATCAGCCCGTTCCGGTGGGAGATAGGCCATGAGGATGTGCTTCCCCACCGAGGGCCCGGAGCCCGCGCTCGTCACGTAGGAGCGCCGGCCCTTCCGGTCCACGAGCGGCTGGCCGTCCCGTGACAGGACCGGCTCCCGGCCCAACATGTACCGCTTCACGCCCGAGGACGATGAGGGGTCGTCCACCGTGAGGGTGCACAGGACCGCAGCAGGCTCCTCGGCCCGCTGCTTGAGGTACGCATCCCTGCCGACGAACTCGGCGTCCTTGACGGTCGGGCCGGCCATCCCCGCCTCGACCAGGTCGTACTCGAGCTCGAGCTCGTTCCCGTGGGCCCGGTAGCACTTCTCGAGCCGGGCCGTGGTGGCGTAGACCCCGATCCCCACGGGGACCACCCCGTGGGGCTGCCCGGCCTCCCACACGACGTCCCAGAGGCGCGCGCCCTGCTCCATCGGCACGTACACCTCCCACCCCAGCTCGCCCACGTACGAGATGCGCGAGGCCAGGACCCGGACCGTGTCCACCTCGATCCACCGGCACGTGGCGAAGGGGAACCCCTCGTGCGAGACGTCGTCCCGGCTCACCGAACCGAGGACGTCCCTGGCTCGGGGGCCCCACAGGCCCAACGTGCACCACGCCGAGGTCTGGTCATGGACCTGGGCCGAGCCGTCCTCGGGGAGATGCGAGACGAACCACTTCCGATCGGCCATCCCCGAAAACCCCCCGGTCACCACGCGGAACCGGTCGCCCGAGAGACGCATGATCGTGAGGTCAGCCTTCACGCCGCCCGCCGGATTCAGGAGCGGGGTGTACACGACGCGTCCCACGGGCACGTCCATCTGCTTCACGGCGATCCGCTGCACGCAGTCCAGGGCTCGCGGGCCGGCCACGTCGAAGATGGCGAAGGCCGACAGGTCCACCACGGCGACCCGATCCCGCATGGCCAGGTGCTCGGCGTTGATGATCGGGGACCACCACCGCGAATCCCACTCCGCTTCGCGGGGCATCACGCGGTCGCCGTACTCGTCGAGCAGGCTCTCGTTGGACCCGTACCAAAACGGCCGCTCCCACCCCGCGGTCTCGTAGAACACGGCGTCCAGCGCTCTCTCTCGTTCGTTGAACGGCGAGAGCCGCACGTCCCGGTTGGAGGCCCATTGCTCCATGGGGTGGACGATGCCGTAGGTCTTGTTGTAGCCCTCGGCGGACCTGGCCAGGATGTGCCCCCGCGTCCGCTGGTGCTCGTAGAACCGGGCGATGTCGGAGGAGTGGGGGTCGATCTCCGGGCACCCGTCCGTCATCCACTCGGCCACTGTTCGCCCGAACCCGGGACCTTCCTTCACCCAGATCGCGGCCACCGACCATAGCCCGCGAACCTCGAGGGTCTCCCCTACGAGCGGCATGCCGTCGGGCGTGAGTGAGATGAGCCCGTTGACGGCGTACTTCACGCCCACCTGCTCGTCCCCGACGATCTCGGGGAAGAGCACGAGAGCGTCCTCCATCTGGGGATCGAAGTCATCCTTCGTGAACGGCAACTCGGTCGGCGATTGGGCCGCCTGCTCGATCGAGGGGATGTCGTCCGGTTCGATGAGGATCGGCCGGTGGGCGTACGATCCGATCTCGAACTCGCTCCCGTGCTGGCGCTCGTACATGTTCGTGTCCACGTCGCGGACGATCGGGTACTCGATCTCGCCCACCGTCTTCTCGAACAGCGGCACCGGCCCAACGTCGATCATCTGATGGACGGCCGGCGTGAGCGGGATGGATGCTCCGGCCATCCCAGCGATGCGAGGGCTCCACACCCCGCAGCACACCGCCACCACCTCGGTGCCGATGTCGCCGGCGTCGGTCCGGACCGCGCGGACCCGGCCGCCCTCCACGTCGATTCCCCGCACCTCGGTCTTCGCAGTGATCGTGAGGGCGCCGAGCCGCTGCGCGTCCTCGCGCATGAGCGTGCCTGCTCGCAACGAATCCACCACGCCGATCCCCGGGCAGGAGAAGCCACCCAGGATGACCTTCTCGTCGATGAAGGGGACGAGCTCCTTCACCTCGGAAGGGGTGAGCAGCTCGGCAGGCTCGATCCCCCAGGAGGTGGCCGAGGCCATGCGGCGCTTCAGCTCCTCCATCCGCTCGGGGGTCCGAGCCACCTCGATGCCCCCGCTCTCGGTGAACACCCCGAGCTCCTTGTACTGGCGGACGCTGTCGAGGGTGATCTTGGTCATCTCCTTGGAGTGGTCCACCAGGAAGATGAAGTTCGACGCGTGGCCGGTCGATCCGCCGGGGTTCGGGAGCGGGCCCTTGTCGAGGAGCACGATGTCCTTCCACCCCAGCCGGGCCAGGTGGTAGGCGACGCTGTTGCCCACGATGCCCGCGCCGATGACGACGACGCTCGCGTGTGCCGGCAGCGTGGTCATGTGGCGCCTCCTTCAGCCCGGGATGGAGATCCTGCCGGGGCCGGTCACTGCTTGGGGATCTCCTTGGTGGGGTCCCAGTGGGGCATGGGGACCACGACCGCTTCGACTCGGCCGGACTTCGGTGTGTCGACCTGGAGCCCCGTGCCGAGCTCCGCCAGCTCGAGCGGGAGCATCGCGTAGCCGATGTTCTTCTGGAGGCGCGGCGAGTAGCAGGCGGACGTGACCCGCCCCACCGCGCGCCCGCCCGCGTGCGTGGGGAAGAAGTCGACCATCTCGTTGTCGATGTACGTCCCGAGCGGATCGCCCTCGATGTCCACCCCGACGAGCTTCTGCTTCACGCCCTGTTCCCTGATGCGCCGGAGCGCGGCCTTGCCCATGAAGTCGGCTTCCTGGTCGAGGTCCACCATCCACGCGTAGTGGTACCCCACCTCGAACGGGTTGTTCTCGTACCACATGTCCGCGCCGAAGGCGAGGATGCCGCCCTCAATCCGGCGGATGTGGCAGGGCCCGATCACCTCCAGGCCGTGGGGCCTCCCGGCCTCCAGGACCGTGTCCCACAGCCGCTCCCCGTGTCGGCTCGCTTCGTGGAGGTAGATCTCGTAACCCACCTCGCCGGTGTAGCCGGTCCGCGACACGACCACCCGCATCCCGTCCAGCTCGGCCTTCATCAGACCGTAGTACGGGACCTCCAGCACCCTGTCCCCGAATAGCTCGACCAGGACCTTCTTCGAGTTCGGGCCCTGGATCTGCACCGGCGCCACGTCGATCTCGCGGACCGTCGCGTCCATGCCCCTGGCTGCCGCGATCCCGAGGGCGTACAGGTTCACGTCGGAGTCGGCGAGCGAGAGCCAGAACTCGTCCTCCTCCACGCGGAGCAGGACGGGGTCGTTCAGGATCCCGCCGTCGGGGGCCGTGATGAACACGTACTTGCACTGGCCCACCGCGCACTTGTGGAGGTCGCGGGGGACGATGGTGTTGGCCAGGTCGAAGGCGTCCGGCCCCTTGATCTGGATCTGCTTCTCCACACCGACGTCCCAGAGCGTCACCCCGTTCACGAGCTTCCAGTACTCCTCGACCGGATCACCGTAGTGGCGCGGGTGATAGGTGTGGTTGTAGACGCTGTACCGCTTGACCCCGTGCTTCCGTGACGCGTAGAAGTACGGCGACTTGCGGATCCGCGTGTACAGCAGGATCCCGGGATTCTCATCGACCGCCAACGGATTGCCCCCTTTCGGCGTATCCCATGCGGCGGGAGACCGTGGCCGCCGCGTCCATCGTGATCCGGGCGATCCCGGGGAGCTCACCGGCCCGCATCCGAAACGCCGGTCCGGCCACGCTCACCGCGGCGATCACCTCGCCGTCCGCCCGGCGGACGGGAGCCGCCACCGCGTTCAGACCTTCTTCGAGCTCCTCGACCGTCTGGGCGTACCCGCGTGCTCGCACCTCGGCGAGCTGGGCTCGCAGGCGAATCGGCTCGACGACGGTATGCGGGGTCTCCCGCTCGAGCGGTGAGGAGAGCAGCCGCTCACGCTCCGCCTCGGGCAGGAACGCCACGAGAACCTTCCCGTTCGAGGTGCAGTGATACGGCGTGCGCCTCCCCACCCAGCTCATGGACACGATCGAGCGGGGCCCGGTGATCTGGTCGACGTTCAGAACGAGGTCGCCATCGAGGACCGCCAGGTTCACGGTCTCCTCGATCCGCTCGGCAAGCTCCTCGAGGACTGGCCGTGCCTGCCGGACCAGATCGAGGCCGGCCATGGCGACGCCGGCGAGATGGGCCAGGCCGATACCGAGACGGCACTTGTCCGTCGCCGGGTTCCGGGCGACCAACCCGTGACCGGCCAGCGTGGCGACCAGGCGAGACGCCGTGGCCTTGTGCACCCCAAGCCTCCGACCCAGCTCGGTGACGCCGAGCTCGCCCTCCTGGGCGAGCAGCTCCAGGATCGACACGGCGCGGTGCACCGACTGGATCGATGAACCCTGTCCGTTCCTCATCGCGCAACCGATTCCGCCATCCGCAACGAGAGCGCACCCTAGCCCGATGCCTGGGGGCCGGTCAACTCGAGCGCGCCCCGCGGCGGCGGAGCATTGCCACCAGGAGGACCGCCGCCCCCGCCAGGGGAACGAGCCCCACGGCGGAGAAGCCCAAGATCTCGGCGAGCGCTCCTCCGGCCAGCGGCCCTGCGAGATATCCGACGATGCCGATCTGCGACCACACGACCATAGCCGTCACGATCCGTTTTGAGCTGACCGTCTCCAACAGCACGCCGATCGCCCCCGTGTTCCCGGCCCCGATGCCGACGCCCGCCACGACGAGCGAGACGATCCAGACCTCGACCGCATCCGACGCCCCGGCCACCCCGATACCGATCACGACGCAGACGAGCGACACCGCAAGGGCCCGTCG
>JBOGVG010000068.1:0-4960 GCA_050692435.1 Actinomycetota bacterium | reverse complement strand
GTCGAGGTCGGATCGCATGCATTCGAGCTCCACGGGCGCGCGGACGTCTTCTCCCGCGTCAGCGACTTCGTCTACGTTCCGCACGGGACCGAGGCCGTCCTCACCAGTCACGGTGGTGGCGAATTCGCGTTCCCCATGGCGCGGGCCGAGCGGCGACTGGAATTCGCCTACGTGCCGGCCCGAGCCGTGGCGGTTGAGGTCCGGGGAGGCGGGGCCGCCACCCGGCAGGTGAACAACTTCATGTCGGCGGACGCCTTCGAGGCGGAGCGGCTCATCGCGGTCGAGGTGCTCACCCCGGACGGGAACTGGTCGTCCTTCCCACCGCACAAGCACGACGAGCGCACCGATCGCGAGGTGCCATTGGAGGAGATCTACTACTTCCGGATCCGGGGTGACGGTGGGTTCGGTATGCACCGGACCTACACCGCAGACGGCGACATCGACGTCACCGTGACGGTCCGCGACGGGGACGTGTTCCTGATCCCCAGGGGTTATCACGGGCCAAGCGTGGCCCCGCCCGGCCACACGATGTACTACCTGAACGTCATGGCCGGGCCGGCCGAGCGCGCATGGCGCGTGTGCACGGATCCCACGCACGAGTGGTTGTGGGAGCTCTTCGCCGAGCTCGGCCCCGACCTCCGATGCCCCCTGACCACGGCCGACGGTCCGCGACCGACGTAGCGGACCTCGGCCTTCCCCGTCCCTCGGGTCCCGAGCCCCAGGCCGAAGCATCCAGGCGCCGGTTTGCGGCACAACCCCCAGGGTATGGCTCCGGCAAGCGCCTGGATCGAGGCGCTCGGGGGGAGGACGCACCATGGCGACCACGAACGGCTCTCGATCCGTCTCGTTCATTCGAAAAGTGTCGATCATCGGGTTCGGGGTCCGAACGCTGGTGCGGGACATCGATCTGGCCAAGCGGGAGATCTCCGAGAACATGAAGCAGGCGGGGGTCGGGGCAGGCATGTTCGCGGCAGCGGGCATCCTGGCTCTGTGCGCCCTTGGAGCATTCACCGCGGCGGCGATCCTGGCCCTGGCCATCGTCCGTCCCGCGTGGAGCTCCGCGCTGATCGTGGGCGGCGCCTGGGCGCTCCTGACGCTCGTCGTCGCGCTGATAGGAAAGGGGAAGCTGGAGAAGGCCACACCGCCCATACCCAAGGAGGCTGCACGAGCGGTGAGGGACGACGCTCGGTACCTCGCCGCGGAGCTGAAGCGAGGAAGATAGGCAGCGTGCGGGAGATGCTCCGCAAGGTCGACGCGTTCCAGAAGCGCCACGCCGCCCTGGCCTTCCCATTCGCGGTGGTCAGGAAGTTCGGTGAGGACCAGGCCGGGAATCTGGCCGCGGTGATCGCCTACTACGGCTTCTTCTCCCTGTTTCCCCTGTTGCTTGTGCTCGTGACCGTCCTGGGCATGGTCCTGCGCAACAACCCCGACCTCCAGCGGACCATCGTGGACTCGGCCCTGGCCAATTTCCCGGTCATCGGAACCGAGATCAAGATCAACGTGCTCGGAGGAAGCGGCGTGACCCTCGCCCTGGGGATGGCGCTGACCCTGTGGTCAGGCCTGGGAGTGATCAAGGCCACGCAGGCCGCGATGAACACGGTCTGGAATGTCCCCTTCGAGCATCGACCGAACTTCCTCAAGTCAACGCTGCGGGCATTGATCATGCTCGGGGTGCTGGGCGTGCTCACCCTGGCCTCCGCCGCAGCGGGCAGCATCGGCGGCGCAAGCAGTCGGTGGTGGTTGGTGATCCTCGGCCTGGCCGTCTCGCTGGTGGTGAACGTGTTCCTGTTCCTGCTCGCGTTCCGCATCCTGACCAGCGAGAACCTCACCTGGGAGGACGTGTTGCCCGGCGCCGCGATGGGATCGGTGGCCTGGACCAGTCTCCATGCCCTCGGCGGGTACTACGTGAGTCACCAGCTCCGGGGGGCGAGCGACGTGTACGGGACGTTCGCCATTGTCATCGGATTGCTGGCCTGGATCTTCATCGGCGCCCAGGTCACGCTGCTCTCTGCCGAGGTCAACGTGGTTCGGAAGCGGCACCTCTGGCCGAGGAGCCTGGTGCAGCCGCCGTTCACCGACGCCGACGTCGAGGCCCTGACCCGCTACGCGAAGCAGGAGGGCCGCCGGCCCGAGGAGCGGATCGACGTCGAGGTCCAGGGGCGGCGCTCAGACGCGGGCGGGTCGGCCGCCCGATAGCGTGCTCGCGGAACGCTCCGCGGTGGGCTGGACTACCATCCAGGCCAGCACCGGACAGTCGACGGACGACCCCCAGTCTGCGCGGGTCCGGTGGGGAAGGAGGAGGTATGGCCAAGGAGACGCAGAGCGACCCGTTCAAAGTGGCGGACGGAGATCGGCGGGTCGGCAGCCAGCCACTGTTCCACCAGCATGGGGTGGAGGTCCAGGAGTTCGGGAGCATGCGGCTGCTACCCCTGGCGCTCGCTTTCGAGGCCCGCCTGGAGAGCGTGCAGCTCCTGAACCAGATCCTCTCGGACTCGATGATCCTGTACGCCCTGTACAAGAAGCATCACTGGCTGGTCCGCGGCCCGACGTTCTTCCAGCTTCACCTGTTGCTCGACAAGCATGCGGACGAGCAGCTGAAGCTGATCGACCTGCTCGGGGAGCGCGTGCAGACGCTCGGCGGTGTGGCCGTGGGCGATCCGCGCCTGGCGGCTGAGATCACCACCGTCCCTCGCGCTCCGGATGGCGCGGAGGAGGTCCCGGCCATGTTGTCCCGGCTCCTCGAAGCCCACGAGATCATCATCGAGAAGGTCCGCGAGGCCATCACGAAGACGGCGGAGAGCCGCGACGATGGGACCAACGACCTGCTGATGAGTGACGTGCTGCGGACGAACGAGCTCCAGGTCTGGTTCGTCGCCGAGCATCTGGTGGACGTTCCGGTCGTTCGGGTCTGAAGCGGTCCTACCGTCCGGCGTGGATCGCCCGCACGGTGTCGATCGTGTCGGCGTCTTCCGCACGCTTGTCCGGGCGGTAGCCCTTCACCCGGGCGAACCGCAGGGCCAGGCCGGCCGGGTACCTGGGGCTGCGCTGCACCCCGTCGAAGGCGACCTCCACGACCAGCTCGGGTCGCACGTAGACCGTGAAGTCGTCGCGGCGGGTCTCGAGCTGGAGGAACCGCTCGGTTTGCCACGCGAGCATCTCGTCGGTCATGCCCTTGAACGTCTTTCCCAGCATCACGTAGCCGCCGGTCGCCGGGTCGCGGGCCCCCAGGTGGAGGTTGCTGAGCCAGCCCTGCCGCCGCCCGTGTCCCCATTCCACGGCCAGCACGACGAGGTCGAGCGTGTGCGCGCGCTTGACCTTCAGCCAGCTCGCTCCCCGCCGCCCGGCCTCGTAGGGGGCATCGGGTGCCTTGACCATCACCCCCTCGTGGCCGCGCTCGAGCGCGTCGTCCAGGAACCGGTCGGCGTCCTCCGGGTTGGCCGTCACGGTCCTCGGTACCCACAGCTCTCCGGGGATGCGAGCATCGAGGGCGGCGATCCGTTCCCGGGTGGGGCGGTCGATAAGGTCGTCGCCGTCCAGATGCAGGACGTCGAAGAAGAAGGACGAGAGGGGAACTGTCCGGCGAAGCTCCGGCACGTCGAGTCGGCTTCCGAACCGGCTCATCGTCATCTGGAACGGATGCGGGCGCCCGTCCGGACGGAGCGCGATGGCCTCCCCGTCCAGGATCACCGCGTCGACCGGCAGCTCGCGAACGGCCTCGACCACCTCCGGCACCCGATCGCTGATGTCCGCCAGGTTGCGGGTGAACGCCCGGACCTCGCCGTCGAGCCGGTGCACCTGGAGACGAGCGCCGTCGAGCTTCCACTCGACGACGGCGGGATGGATCCGGGCCAACGCGTCCGTGAGATCGGAAGCGGTCTGCGCCAGCATCGGCTGGATCGGCCGCAGGACGGTGAGCCTGAACCCGGCGAGACCTTGTGTGCCGCTCCCCACGGATGCCGCCGCCACGATGCCGAGGTCCCCCGCGACCATCAGGGCCCGGCGGACCTCCGATGCGGGCACGGTGGCGGCCCTGGCAACAGCCTCGACCATGATCCCCTCCAGCGCGCCTTGCCGGATCTCGCCAGAGAGGATGCCGAGCAGGAACCGTCGCTCCTGCTCCGTCGCTCGAGTGAACAATTCCGTGAGCTCGCCCCGCCTTGCGGCCTGCGAGCCCTTCCCACTGGCCGCGGCGATCCGGTCGAGGGCGGCGTGGACCTCACGGAGCTCGAGCGTGGGCGGGAGAGTGGCGGGGGGCGGCAGGTGGCGAAGCGAGGCCCAGCCGACGCCCACCGTCCCCTGCGGCAGGACGCCCGAGAGATAGGCGACGGCGACCGGGATCTCGTCCGGCCCCAGACGTCGAAGGGTGGCGGCCAGCAGGTCGATCTTGGCCAGCCGCGACCGCGTCTGTCCAACAGCCACCGATGTTCGCGCGATCTCGTCGAGGAGCACGGAGGAGATTCTGCTCCGCTGGCGGACGGTGTGGCAGGATGCTCAACCGATGACCGAGAGGATCGGGTGCTGCCGTGGGTGAATCGGTGGACGAACCGCTGCGAACGACGCTCCGGCCGCGATCGGCCGTCGACCTGAGGCTGACGCTCGGGACCCTCGGCTTCGGGAAGCCTCATCCGTGTGTCCGGCGGGACCGCGACGGCTCGTGGTGGCGGGCGACCCGAACCCCGTTCGGTCCGGCGGCGACGCGCTTCGTCTCGGCCGATGGGGCGATCCGTGCAGAGGCATGGGGACCCGGAAAGGAGTGGGCGCTCGGTGCGGCACCGGAGCTCCTCGGCTCGCGTGATCCGGTGGATGCGTTCGATCCGGCTCCCGGTATCGTCCGTGACCTGCACCGTCGGATGCCGGGTCTGCGGATCCCGAGGTCGCGGGCCGTGTTCGAGACCCTGGCCCCCACGATCCTGGAACAGAAGGTGCCGGGGGCAGAGGCGTTCACGACGTACCGGAATCT
>JBOGVG010000067.1:0-2203 GCA_050692435.1 Actinomycetota bacterium | reverse complement strand
CGTGTGGGTTCGCCGTCGACGCCACTCTTCGCGAGCGTTCGTTCAAGGACGGTGGATTCGTCGACCGAGTCATCATGAGTATCACGCGCGAGGAGTTCGGCCGGATTCGATTGCAGCACAACGATTCTCAGGGCTAGCCATTCTTTTGTCAGACCACCCGGAGTGTTTGTCACTCTTTCTCGCGATGCTGCTACCTGCGGATATGTTGCGTGACCTGCGGCTTCCCCCGCTTGACGCTGTATAGGGCCACCGATACATTTCGCCTCGCTCCGAGCAGCCGAAGTGGCTGAGTCAGGGAACCGAAGCGGGGAGCCCTGGGAAAGCTGTAAGGCCGACTGGGCGCACCTGGTTGTACGGTTGGGAAAGCTAACTAGCTGTGCGGCCGGGGAGGCTCGGGAGGCCCCAAAGCCCAACGAAAGGCATCTACCTCCTCGGAAACCGAGACAGTTGCAAGGGGTTGCTCGGAGCACCTGAGCCCGAGGGGCTGACGGTGGTTGGAGGCTCCGGCCTCCGGCGAGCCGAAGGTCCCTCGGGTTCTGTCTTTCTGTCCGGTTCGGGCTGTACGGTTCGGGCCGATGAATGCCCCGGTCCTCCGGCTCACCCAGGCCCGGTGGTTTAGGTGGCTGGCCATCCGGACCCCGCCAGGCCGGGCCCTCGCATCGCGGTTCGTGGCCGGCGAGCGCCTCGATGACGCCATCCTGGCGGCGCGGGCGCTGGCCAAGGACGGGATCCGGGCGATGCTGGATCACTTGGGGGAGAACGTGCGGGCCCCCGAGCAGGCGTCCGAGGCGGCAAATGCCTACGTCCGGGCCCTCGATCAGATCCGCGATGAGGGCGATCTTGACTGCATGGTTTCGGTCAAGCTGTCGCAGCTCGGCCTGGACTTCTCGGCCGAGCTCTGCGTCTCACAGATGGAACGAGTGATGGCCGCAGCATCATCCGCCAGTTCCGTGGTGATGATCGACATGGAGAGCAGCGCGTACGTCGACCGGACCCTGGCAATCTTTCGTGACCTGCGAGCCCGCCACGATCGGCTCGGATTGTGCCTGCAGTGTTCGCTGCGCCGGACCGACGCCGACATCCGAACCCTTCCCCCGGATTCGATCATCCGATTGGTGAAGGGGGCGTACCTGGAACCGCCGGAGATCGCCCGCACGAGCCGGCGGGGCGTGGATGCAGCGTTCGCCCGGTGCTTGGTCCGGCTGATCGACCTGGGCCATAGCGTGCACGTCGCCACCCACGATCCCCGGCTGATCGAGGGGACGAAGCAGTTCGTGGAACGTCGCGGCGTGCTCCGGTCTCGCCTGGAGTTCCAGATGTTGTTCGGGGTCCGGCGCGATCTTCAGCGTCGCCTGGCGCAGTCCGGATACCCGGTGCGCGTGTACATCCCCTACGGCGCCGAATGGTATCCCTACCTGACCCGGCGACTGGCCGAGCGACCTGCCAATATGTGGTTCTTCCTGACGAACCTGGTGAGGAGAAGGAGATGAGTCGAGGAAGGACGGGGAATGAGTAGGCGAGTCGCCTTCCTCGGCGGCGGCAAGATGGGCGAGGCTCTGGTGTCCGGGCTGATCCGCTCGGGTGGGCGCAACCCCGACGAGATCATCGTCACCGCCCGTCGCGAGGAGCGAGCACGTGAGCTGGCCGAACGAAACGGCGTGGCCGCCACCCTGTCTAACCCCGAGGCCGTGGAGTGGGCCGAAACCGTGGTGCTCACGGTCAAGCCACAGGATATCGAGGCTCTCCTGGGGCAGGTGGCCGAGCACGTGACGTCGGAGCACCTGGTGGTCAGCTTCGCCGCCGGCGTCCGAACCTCGTTCGTGGAGAAGCATCTCGCGTCGAGGGTGCCGGTCGTCCGCGTCATGTCGAACGTCGCCGTGTTGGTGGACGAGGCCATGTCGGTGGTCTCCCCCGGATCCCAGGCCGAGGACAAGCACCTCGCGGTCGCCGAGGAACTCCTGGGCTACGTGGGAAAGGTCATCCGGCTCCCCGAGGTCCACCTCGATGCCATCACGGCCACGAGCGGCTCGGGTCCGGCCTACTTCTTCCTGTTGGCCGAGGCGATGATCGAGGCATGCATCCTCCTCGGGCTGTCGCGGGACGTGGCCACCGAGCTCATCATCCAGACCATGCTCGGCTCGGCCAAGATGCTGCGCGACACGGGCAAGCACCCCGTGGAGCTCCGGGAGATGGTGACCTCCCC
>JBOGVG010000066.1:0-2851 GCA_050692435.1 Actinomycetota bacterium | reverse complement strand
CTCCCGGAGGACGTCGACTTCCGCCCCGGCGGTCAGTCGCCCCTGGCCCGCCACCAGGGGTTCGTCAACACGACGTGCCCCACGTGCGGGAAACGAGCCCGGCGCGATACCGACACGATGGACACCTTCGTCGATTCGTCCTGGTACTTCTTCCGCTACTGCTCGCCCCACGAGGCCGGCCGGGCGTTCGATCCTCAGATGGTGGCCCGATGGATGCCGGTGTCGCAGTACACGGGCGGCGTGGAGCACGCCATCCTGCACCTGTTGTACTCGCGGTTCTTCACCAAGGTCCTGTGCGACATGGGCCTGGTCGGTTTCACCGAGCCCTTCCCCCGTCTGATGAACCAGGGCCAGTTGGTTTACGGGGGAGCGTCCATGTCGAAATCGAAGGGCAACCTCGTGGAGCTCATGCCGCTTGTGGAGCGGTGGGGGGCCGACACGATGCGCCTGACTATGCTCTTCGCCGGGCCCTTCGAGGACGACATCGACTGGAAGCTCATCGAGCCCGAACCCGACCGGCGCCCCGCCATGAACGGGTGGCTGGGGCGGGTGCGCGCGGCCGTGCTCGAGGCCGCGGAGCGCGACGCCGCGCAGCCCGACGGGCTCACCCGGCTGGCGCATCGGACCATCAAGGCAGTTACCGAGGACATGGAGCGGTTCCGGTTCAACGTGGCCATCTCCAAGTGCCAGGTTCTGTCGAACGAGATCCGGGCGGCCTTGGACGCCGGGCAGGGGGCGCGCCAGGCCTCCGCGGCGCTTGTTCAGTTGCTAGCCCCGATGGCCCCGTTCCTGGCCGAGGAGCTGTGGCGGGAGGCCCTGGGGAACGGGACCAGTGTCCACGTCTCCACGTGGCCCACCTTCGACCCGGAGCTCGCCCGCGAGGATCGGGTGACGATGGTGGTGCAGGTCGACGGGAAGGTCCGCGACCGCATCGAGGTGGACGCGGGCGCGACCGAGGACGCCTGCCGCGAGCTCGCCCTGGCCTCGGAGAAGACCCGCCGGTTCCTACAGGGACGGGAGGTCCGGCAATTGGTGGTCCGAGCTCCGCGCCTGGTCAACGTCGTCACCTCGGGCTGAGGCCGCCCCGGCTCAGCCCGCCCTCGCCTGCGCCGATACCACACCCGCTGCCTGGTGGAGGCTCACGGGGGCTCCATCAGGTTGGAGGAGTCCGCGGGGGGCGGCGCGGAGTTCTTGTTCACCCTCCCCAAGGCCCAGACCGGCGGCGCCCCCTCGCCGCCCCGCCCATCGGCCACGACCAGCGTGTGACGTAGCTCACGGCGTCGCGTGTGAGGTAGCTCACTGCGCCCCGCGCGACGGGCTGCTAGCGTCGCGCCGGCAACTCCCCCTCACCGTTGTGCGCTCACGGAGTGGCCGAGGAGGAGCGGGGAGGTGTCGAGGGAATCCCTGCGCGACCGCCTGTCCGCGCTGTCGCGCGCGGAGCTGGCGGGGCTGGCCCTCGTAGTGGCAGTGACCCTCGGGGGGGCCGGCCTGTGGTACGTCAGGTCGCTGCCCCGGCCCGTTGAGGTCCGAACCACCGAGGCTCCGATGCCGAGCGGGGCTTCTGCCCACGCGTCGCCGGGGCCCACCATCCTGATCGTGGACGTGGCGGGGTGGGTCCGCCGTCCGGGCGTCTATGAGTTCCACGAGGGCGACCGCGTCATCGACGCCATCGAGGCCGCCGGCGGCGCTCGCCGGGGAGCGTCCCTGGCGTCGCTGAACCTCGCCATGCCGTTGGTGGACGGGACGCAGGTCCTCGTCCCGCGGACGGTGGCGGGCGGGGCCTCGGGGGCGGTTGCTTCCGGATCGGCCTCGATGGGCAAGGTCAACATCAACACGGCGACGGCCTCCGAGCTCGAAGCGTTGCCCGGCGTGGGCGAGGTGATCGCGCAACGCATCGTGGACTACCGGACCGCCAACGGCCCGTTCGGATCGGTGGACGAGCTGATCGACGTGAGCGGGATCGGCGAGTCCACCCTGGCCTCGATGCGGGAGTTGGTGACGGTGTGAGCGCCTGGATCATGCCGGGCGCGGCGACGTCGTTCTGGATGGGGCTCCTCACGTGGTCCGCCGTGGGTGACCTCCTGCCGGTCTGGGCCTGGCTTCTGGCCGGGCTCGGCGGGGTGGCTTCGGCCGTCCTGCTCGCCCCGGAGATCCGGGAGGGCCAGGACCCGGTCCGCGCGGCCGGTCTGGTAGTCGGCGATAGGGAGCCGGCATCGCTTGCGGCCGTGGTGCCCGGGCGAGCACGCTGGGGCCGCGCGCCGCCGGCCGGCGTGGCGGTCGTCGCCGCGCTCGGGGTTCTCCTCTTGGGCGTGGGGTGGGGCGGCGTGCACGCCCACAAGGTGGAGGGGTCCCTCCTTCGACGCATCGCTCCGGGTCGGGCCATGCTCGAGGCGACCCTTCGCACGGATCCCTCCC
The DNA here is from genome assembly GCA_050692435.1 of Actinomycetota bacterium. Classification (GTDB taxonomy): domain Bacteria; phylum Actinomycetota; class UBA4738; order UBA4738; family HRBIN12; genus AC-69. The sequence continues at coordinate 436 of JBOGVG010000066.1, read as the reverse complement.
CGAAGACCTACGGCTGGTTCGCGATCGCCGACGTTTCCGTGGTGGAGTGGGAGGGCGGGGTCGCAGCCGTCCACGAATCGGTGTGGGTGCACGGCCGCGACGAGCCGCCGAGGGCGGTCCGGGGTGACCGGGTCCGGCTGGACGGTCAGCTCGGCGTGCCCGACGACCCGGGCTTCGCCGAGTCGCTCCGTCGCCGGGGGATGGCTGTGGAGCTGCGGGCGCGGGCCTTCGAGCGTCTCGGAGGCTCCTCGAACCCGTTCGTACGGGTGGCGCAGGCCTGCCGGGCGGTGGTTGGCCGTTCAATCCGGCGGTTGTTCCCGCCCCGGGAGGCCGGGCTCCTTTTGGGGCTGGCCCTTGGTGACGACTCGGGCCTCGACCCCGGCGTGGAACGCGACTTCCGGGCCACCGGCCTCGGCCACCTCCTCGTGGTGTCCGG
>JBOGVG010000065.1:0-2266 GCA_050692435.1 Actinomycetota bacterium | reverse complement strand
CCGATGGCGTTCTTGGCCAGCCACCGGCGGTGGCCCCGGCTGGCCTCGACACGGAGGAAGTCGGCGATGAAGGGGATGGTGTCGCCCGAATTGTTGCTTCGCTTCTCGCGCGTGTTCTCGAGCGCCTGGATCAGCCGGTCCTGCTTGGTGCAGGCGAAGCCGACCCGCTCGGCGAAGCGCCGCACCTGCCGCCTGCTGGTGAGGAAGACCTTCCACTCCTTGCGGTCCTCGGCGAAGCAGCGGCGGGCCACGATGCCGAATTCCAGGAGCAGCAGCTGGACATCCTGTGACAGGCCCTCGCTCCGAGTTGAATAGGAGATCTGAATGGTTGCGTCATCCCGCCGTGCGTCGTGGAGCACAGAAACGCAGCCGTCCCCTTCGAACAACGCTTGTAGGAACGCGCGCTTCGCAGAAGTTGGGGCCTGCCAAACGAACTCCGGTGCCCGCTTGTCCTCACTCTTTTGGCCAGCAAGCTCCGCGAGCGGAGACCCGAGGAAGCGCTTCGCGCGGATGGTGAGCCGGAAAAGCTCGTTCCCAGTCGGCATGAGCCCGTGGCTGGTCGAGTAGGCGCCGACGGTTGCGGCAACCCGGCGTTCGACCTCGTCAAAGTAAACAGGATCGGTGTTGTCGAAGCCCGACCATCGACCGACATAACCCTCTGCAACAAAGGCTCCGGCCAGGAATGCCCAGGACTCCAAGGCCTCGTCCCACCGATCGTCATCAGTGGGGCGCCGGTCAATCGCGACCTTGTCCCCGGGCCGGAGCTCCTCAAGCAGCCTCCACTGCAGAACCGGAACACCGACGACGCTCGTCAAGCAAAGGACCGGGTGGTTCTTGGTTCCGGTGAGTTCGAAACCCTCTCTCGTCCGGAGCCGGAGAACCGGATGGGTTCCGGAGTGAAAGAAGGCGTCAGACCGGACAGGCTCTCCTCGCCGGCCGAGGACTTTGACATCGCAATCGGTGGTGCTGTTTGGTGCTGCGCCTGGCACCAACGCACCGATCTGAGGGGTTCCGCTTGGAGTACGCAGCCGTGCTTGATATACCAGGCAATACCGCATGGCGGCCGGTCGGTCGTTGGGGTCGGGGCTGCCGAAGTTCCCGTGGCCGTCGACGAGGGGGTGGCGCAGGGAGAAGCTCTGGGCCATGCGGGCCAGGGCGTCGTAGATGGCGGTGTCGCCGTGGGGGTGGAGCTGGCCCATGACGTGGCCGACCACCTGGGCGCACTTCGTGTACGGCCGGTCGGGGCGCAGGCCCCGGTCGTACATGCCGTAGAGGATGCGGCGGTGGACCGGCTTCAGGCCGTCCCGCACATCGGGGAGGGCCCGGGTGACGATGACCGACATCGCGTAGTCCAGGAAGGAGCGTTCCATCTCCTCCTGGATCTCGATCGGCTCGATCGCGCCGAGACTCTGCTGACCGTCAGGCAAAACTGGTCACCTCATTCGCAGCGTCGGTGAGTGGGAGGACCCCGACCACTAGATGTCGAGGAACCTCACGTCGGAGGCGTTCTGCTGGATGAACTCGCGCCGGGTGTCGACGTCCTCCCCCATCAACGTGGAGAAGATCTCGTCGGCGATGGCGGCGTCCTCCACCGAGATCTGGAGGAGGGAGCGGGCACCGGGGTCCATGGTGGTGGCCCACAGCTCGTCCCAGTTCATCTCGCCCAGGCCCTTGAACCGGCTGATCTCCGGCTTGCGGTTCTGGTTCTCGGCCAGGAAGCGCTGCAGCGCGTGGTCGTCCTTGAGGTACGTCTTCTCCTTCCCCAGCGTGGCCGAGTACAGCGGGGGCTGGGCGATGTAGACGTAACCCGTCTTCACCAGCTCCGCCATCTGCCGGTAGAAGAACGTGAGCAGCAGCGTGCGGATGTGGGCGCCGTCAACATCGGCGTCCGTGAGCAGGACGATCTTGTGGTAGCGGATCTTCTCGAGGTCGAACTCCTCGGCGATGCCCGCCCCGATGGCGGTGATCAGCGCCTGGATCTCCTCGTTCTTGAGCATCCGGTCGATCCGGGCCCGCTCGACGTTGAGGATCTTGCCCCGGATGGGGAGGATGGCCTGGAACTCCCGGTCCCGGGCCTGCTTGGCCGAGCCGCCGGCCGAGTCGCCCTCCACGATGAAGAGCTCGCTCTGGCGCGGGTCGCGCGACGAGCAGTCGGCCAGCTTGCCCGGCATCGACGCCGACTCCAGCAGCGACTTGCGCCGGGTCAGGTCCCGGGCCTGGCGGGCCGCCACCCGGGCCCGGGCCGCCTGGGTGACCTTGGCCACCA
>JBOGVG010000064.1:0-4449 GCA_050692435.1 Actinomycetota bacterium | reverse complement strand
AGAGGTATGAACGGAAGTTGTGGATGCGGGACCTGGTGATGGGCGTGGCGTACCCTCCGGTCGATCACTGATCGGAGTGCCGGCGTGCAAGCGCCGACGAAAGGAGGTACGCCGATGCTCAGGGTAGTCCCTGAGGACGATGCTCGCCAGGAGTTTGCCCTCACCCTGGACGAGATCTGCCGCCGCGGCGCCGAGCGGATGCTCGCCGTGGCGCTCGAGGCCGAAGTGGACGCCTACCTGGAACGACACCGAGATGAGCGGGACGAGCGTGGCCGGGCTCTCGTAGTCCGCAACGGGTCCGCCAGAGGAAGGACCGTGGTCTGCGGGGCGGGTGCCGTCGAAGTCGCCGCGCCTAGGGTGAACGACCGCCGGGTCGACGGTTCGACCGGGGAGCGCTCCCGGTTCCGCAGCTCGATCCTGCCCCCGTACGCCAGGCGCTCCCCGAAGGTGGCCGAGGTCCTGCCCCTGCTGTACCTGCACGGGCTGTCCACCAAGGACTTCGTGCCGGCGCTGGCGGAGTTCTTCGGCACCTCCGCCGGGCTGTCGGCGGCGGCCATCACCCGCCTCACGACGTCGTGGGCCGCCGAGCGGGAGGCCTTCATGGCCCGGGACCTGTCGGAAGTGGACTACGTGTACTGCTGGGTCGACGGGGTTCACTTCACCGTGCGGCTGGGAGACGACGACCGGCTGTGCGTGCTGGTCATGGTGGGGGTTCGCACCGACGGGACCAAGGAGCTCGTCGCGATCGCCGACGGGTACCGAGAGTCGACGGAGTCCTGGGCGGAGCTGCTCAGGAACTGCCGCCGCCGCGGGATGCGCGCCCCCGTCCTGGCGGTAGGCGACGGGGCGCTCGGGTTTTGGGGGGCGGTCCGCGACGTGTTCCCGAAGACCCGGTGGCAACGGGATTGGGTGCACAAGGTGGCCAACATCCTGAACGCCCTTCCCGCCTCGGTGCAGGCTCAGGCCCGCCGGGCACTCCGGGAGATCTGGGACGCGGAGGACCGCGCCCACGCCGCGCGGGCCCTGGACGCCTTCGCCCGCGACTTCGCCAAGTGGCCGAAGGCCGTGGCCAAGCTCACCAAAGAGCGTGAGGCGGTGCTGGCCTTCTACGACTTCCCGGCCGAGCACTGGATCCACCTGCGGACCTCAAACCCCATCGAGTCCACGTTCTCACCGGTGCGGGCTCGGACCGACGAGACCAAGGGACCGGGCTCCCGGGAGGCGGGCCTCGCCATGTGCTTCAAGCTGATCGAGGCGGCCGCGGGGAGGTGGAGGCGGGTCAACGCGCCGGAGCTCGTGGCGCTCGTGCGCGCGGGCACGAAGTTCGTGAACGGACGGTTGGTCGAGCGGACCGACAAGGAGGACGCCGCGTGACCATCAACAGATCCCGTTCCACAACTCTTGACTATTCCTCCCCGGCGATCAGATACCCCCCTCTCCGACTAGGATGGTTGACCTAGCCGAGCATGATGGTCGACCTAACGGAGTGAGTGCCGCTGAGCGAGGCGCGGCACATCTTGGGGCGGACCCAAGCCGTGATCTACCGGGCCGTGGACGCCGGGCTCGGCGAAGAGCCCTCGGAGCGCGGGCGTGATAAAGCGGTCCGCTTCGCGCCATCGGTGGACACTCCTCCGCGGGTCTGACAGTCAGAGCCGGCGGAGGCGTGGGCTCTCACCGACGGCCACCACCAGCATGCAGCTTTTCCCCTCGGCATCGGGGAGAAAGAACCGGGTCACCTCGTCGTCGTAGAAGGTGAGCCCGGTGGCGCCGAAGCGGTGGGCGTAGGCGCCCAGGTAGATCCTGCCGGCGACGATGCCAGCCTCGAGCTGCGCCGCGCGGTAGCCGCGGGCGCCGAGCGCCCCGAGGGTCCGCGGGAGGTCGGCCATGAGGAAGTGGGTGGCCGCGGCGTAGGCCCCCAGCTCTTGCTCCAGGCAGAGGAAGCCGGCGTCCCGGCGGAAGTCCCCGGGCCTCAGGAGCCGGAGCTCGCCGTCCCGGAAGACGTAGGCGCCGGGCTCGAGACCTTCCACGACGTTGGCGATCAGGTAGGGCTCGACGAGGTGAGCGCCGGAGGGTGCGCAGTCGGTCGGGATCCCAGCCGTGGCGAGCCGGAGGGTCGCGGCGAGGACCTCTGCCGGGATCGGCCTGGAGGGCACGAACACGCGGGCGGAGCCGCGGCGGCGGATGACCTCCTCCAGTGAGTCGGCAGACCCGTCGGCCGGGAGCGCTGGAGGCCCCACCGATAGTCCGCCGCCGGATCCGGCGAAACCCTCCCGCCACCGGCGCACGTCCTCGGGCGAGTCCAGGCGGCCGGCCTCGTTCGCCTCCAGGATGCCCTCGAAGACGTATTCCGTGCGGGAGAGGGCCGCGACCCGGAACCCGACTTCGTCGGCGGGGGCGTCGGCCGGTGGAACCTCCGCGTCGCTCGCCCCCACCGGGACCAGGCAGAGGGGGAGCTCGCGGCGCTCCTCCAGGCCGAGCAACGCGCTCACCTCCGGGTCGGCGAACCCCAGGACGACCCGGGCGGGGAGACGGGCCGCGGCGGCCAGTGCGAGGACGTTCGCCAGGATCATGCCGGCGTCCCAGAACAGGTGCCGGTAACCGCGCTCGGTGTACTTCCAAGCGGTCCGCCAGGGGATGCCTGTCAGGGCGAGCACCACCGGGGCCCGGGCCACGGCAGGTTCCCCAGCAGCCGCTCGGACCATGTGACCGCGGTGGTCGCCCTCCCTGAGGCGGGTGAGGGCCGGGCCCTGCGGGTCGAAGTGGTAGACCCCGGCGCGCAGGCAGGGGAGGTCGGCGCACCCCACGTAGACCTCGACCGGGTACAGGGCCCCGGCCGAGGCGTAGTTGCGGAAGTACGGGACCTCGCCCTCGCGGAACGTCGTCGTGTGGTGGAGGCCGGCGCCGAGGACGAGGAGCCGGGCTAAGGCTGGGAGGTCCGGGCCTGGCGTGGGGTCAAGGACGGCGGTGGCACCGATCGCCTCCAGGGCCGGGACGTCGAGGGAGGGGATGTCCTCCTGCAGGGGGATCCTCTCGAGGTCCGTGTAGACCTTGAAGGAAAAGGGCCGGTTGTCCCAGTCAAGGTAGTGCGCGCGGGCCCGTACGCTGGCCGGTGAGTGCTTCGTGGCCTCGTGGTAGGCGAGGATCACGGCCCGTTCGTCGACGTCAGCCATGGCGAGGCAGGAGTCGGGGGATGTTCTGGGCCAGCTCGACCACGAACCCGTCTGGATCGAGGAGGTGGAGGGTCCGGTGCCCCCACGGCCGGTCCACCGGGCCGGAGAGGAACTCGACGCCGAGGCCCCGGAGCCGCTCGGCTTCGGCATCGACGTCGTCGACGAGGAAGAGGACCTCGCCGGCCGGCCCGCCCTCGGTGGGCTCACGGTGGATCAGGTCGGATGCACGTGTGCGCTCGAGGAGCCCGAATTTCGTCTCGCCGGTGACGAACTCCGCGTATCCCGCATCGCGGAGCTTGAAGGGGAGCCCGAGAGCGTCCCGATAGAACGCGACCGACGCCTCCACATCGCGGACGTACAGGATCACATAGCCGACGCTCTCCACGGCCACCATGGAACCACAGGCTGTCCGCCGACAGAGAAGTTGAGGGAGCTCCAGGGTTCCGTCGCGACTATCGTTGTTGCCCGGCCTTGGCACGCGGTGCTCGTGCAGCGCCGAGATGCCGTCCGGGCTCCGTGGATAGTGACCGAAGGAGGAGACGATGGGCGGATATCTACCTCAGGTCTTCGAGCGGTTCGGCTCCGACTACCCCGCGGTGATGGAGGCCTACCGGGGCCTCGCGGAGCGCCTGCACGAAGCCGGGCCCCTCTCGGCGAGGGAGCGCAGGCTTGCGAAGCTCGGGATCGCGATCGGCAGGGAATCCGAGGGGGGCGTCCGGTCCCATGCACGGAAGGCTCTCGCCGAAGGCATCGAGGGCGAGGCCATCCGGCAGGTGGCGCTGCTCGCCATCTCGACCGCGGGCTACCCGGCCGCCATGGCTGCCTACGGCTGGATCAATGAGGTCCTGGATCGAGAGCGATAGTGCACAGCCGGCGGACCTTCCATCTCGTTCGCCGAGCTGGCCTCAGCCCGAGGCCCCCATGACGACAGGATGGCCCGGCAGGAGGTTCGGCCGCCCGTGATGTGGGCCCTGGAAGTAGCGCCTAACCCGCGGGTGATCCGTGTCCACACGACGGTCGAGCTCACCCGCGCCACGATCGAGACGTGCCCACCGGCAAGCCCACCCGAATGGCTCCGCGCCATGCTCGCGGTGGACGGGGTCCGCTCCGTCGACCTCCACCGGTACCGGGCTCGGCTGAACCTGAGCCCGGGTTGCGACGCCAAGGCGGCGTCGGTGGGGGCGGCGCGGGCCATCGAGTCAGCGTGGGGGGCTCCCGCTCACCTTCCCGGCGAGCCTCCGCCACGAGCGTTCGAGGTCGCCTACGAAGGACCCAGGAT
>JBOGVG010000063.1:0-15234 GCA_050692435.1 Actinomycetota bacterium | reverse complement strand
GTTCACGGTGGTGTCTCCGGTGTCCCTCACGCAGGTGTCCGAGCCGTTGCCGCCGTCGAGCGAATCGCCGCCGGCGCCGTCCTGGCCGTTCAGCACGTCGTTGGCGTTCCCACGCCTCAGCAGTCGGTGCCGACGCCGCCGGTGACCTGGTCCTTCCCGTTGCCACCCATGACGTTGTCGTTGGCGTCGCAGCCGTTCAGGACGTCCGTGCCGTTCTGGCCGAAGATCGTGTCGTTCCCACCCAGGCCGTTGATCTTGGTGCTCGCCGAGCACATGGCCCGGTTCCCGTGCGAGACCTACATCTTCACGTCCCCCACCGGGGCACCCCTACGTCGCCGCAACTTCGGCCGTCGAGTCTTCGCGCCCGCGGTCGAGCGGACGCGCCCTTCCTCCGTCAGGTGGCACGACTTGCGTCACACGGCTGCCACGCTCGCCATCGCGAGCGGTGCACACCCGAAGGCGATCCAGGAGCGACTCGGGCACTCCTCGATCCAGGTGACCCTCGACGTCTACGGGCACCCCTTCCCATCGCTTGAGGAGACGCTCGCGGAGCGACTTGATGAATTCGCACGGGAAGCGGCTGACGCCTATTTGTCGCCTGCGCGCAGCCTGGAACACGTGATCGACCACGGATCGGCGTCGTGAAGTGTGCCGTTACCAGCGGACTTGAGTCGTGGAGGTGAGGGGATTTGAACCCCTGGCCCCTGCCGTGCGAAGGCAGTGCTCTACCGGACTGAGCTACACCCCCGTGCCTGGCCAGCCTAGCAAAGCCCAACCCCGCTATTGCCCAAGGATGTCCTTGGCGTGGCGGTCGAGCGCGTCTCGGAGCTGGCGCTGCACGATGGCGATGGACAGGTCGCCCCGGGTCTTCTCGATCAGGCTCCGGGCCACGTCTGTCGTTCGCCGGAGGTTCATCGTGATGGCATCGGGATAGTCCATCGACACCAGCACGTAGTACATGTCGTCCATGGCCGACAGGATGGCCTCTCCTCGATCCACGTGCCCGTGGCGGAGCAAGTCCAGGATGTGCCGGCGGGCCTCCCCGATGGCCTCGGCCATGCCGTTCAGGTACGGGGCGTCCTCCACCCCCAGCTCCTCCGGGGTCGGTAGTGCTCCGGCCCCGGCCACCACGGCCTCGGTGATGCGGGCCTCCGCGTACTCCTTCTGCGCGTCCTGGAGGTAGCCCGCGAACCGGATGTCCGGGTGGTCACGCACGGCCCCCAGTCCATCTTCGATCGCCGCCTTGGCCTGATCCATCAGGCGGTGGGCCTCGTCCCACTCCTCGCGGTGGAGGGCCCGGATGGCGTTCGCGCATGCGCGGATGCCGCGGCGCGCGGCGGGGAGGGCCCGTTCCCGCGCCTCCATCGTTTCGTCGAACCGACGACGCAAGCCATCCGAGATCTCGTCGAGGTTCACGGCGGTCGTCCGGCTAGACGCCGGCCATGCCGACCTCGCCGGCCGGCCGGACCACGATGTTCGACAGGTCATCCCCGTCCAGCACGCCGAGGCCGTTGAGGGCGGGTCGGGCCACGCGTCCTTCGGACACGTATCGCTCCAGGACCGGGCGGGGCCGATCCGGGGGGTTCGCCTGTCGAACCATCTGACGCGCCCGATCCGAGCCGCTCTGCTGCTTCATCGCGAGCAGCAACCACACGTACACCCCGAGCAGGACGAGCAGCAGGACCGTCGCGGACCAGACGGGGCGGAGCGGCGGCACCAGGCCCATCAGGAAGGTGATCCCGATGCTCTCGAGGAGGATCTCGAAGACCTGGCGCCTTCGGTCCCGGCCTCTGGCCTCGGCACGGGCGGTGGGACCGATGAACGCCGTCCCCTTGCGGGGCGTGATGATCCAGCGCCCTGGTCCTTGTGTCCCCGTCTCCGCCAAGCGCCCCATCTTTCGCTCGAAGTCCTCCACGCCCCCCCGGAGCGAGCGCATCCGTCGGCTCGAAGGGAAAAGGAAGGCGACCCATATGATGCCCAGCGCCACCACGATCAGCCAACTCACGCGCCCGGCCTCCCGTCTGCGTTTTCCCGGTCCGCCACAACATGTGGGCTGGAATGCAACGCTAGCACCCACATGTGGGGTGCTCAATCACATCTTTGTAATTCAGATGGACAGGGCGCGGTTGAGGGTCAGGGGGCGCGGTAGTGGCCGCTCTTGCCGCCCCACTTCTCCAGCAGGCGCAGGCCGTCGATGCGGGCGGCTCGATCGAAGGCCTTGGCGGTGTCGTACAGGCTGAGCGCGGCGATGGCCGCGGCAGTGAGAGCCTCCATCTCCACCCCGGTCCGGTCCTTCGCGTGGACGGTGGCTTGCACCCGGATTCGGCCGGTGGCTTGGTCCGGGTCCACCATCACTTCTGCGCCGGTCACCGCGATGGGGTGGCAGAACGGCAAGAGATCGGGCGTCCGCTTCACGCCCATGATGCCGGCCACCCGGGCCGCCTCGATGGGGTTCCCCTTCGGTGTGCCCGCTACGAGCCGCGCGCAGGCCTCCGTCGTCATCGTCACGACGCACTCGGCCGTGGCCTCGCGGTCGGTGACCTCCTTCGCGCCAACCTCCACGATCCGCGCCGCGTCACCGCGGGCCATCAGTCCTCCATCGCGCGGAACAGCATCACGGTGACCTCGCTCCCCACCGGCGCCTTCTCCACCCCGGTGGGCACGATTGCCAGGCCGTTGGCCCTGGCCACGGTGCCGATGAGGTTCGAGCCGCGCCCGCCGGTCGGCGTGGCGACGTAGCCGCCGTCTTCCCGCCGGACCAGGACCCGCGCGAACTGGGTCTTTCCCTTTGGCCCCGAGACGTCGGCCGCGAGCCGCGCCGCGACCTCGGGGCGGTACAGGTTCGTGCGGCCCATCATCTTCATCACGGCGGGCCGGATGAACACCTCGAACGAGACGAACACGCTCACCGGGTTCCCGGGAAGCCCGAAATACGGCTTGCCCTCGATGTGACCGAAGCCCTGCGGCATGCCGGGCTGCATGGCGACCCGGAAGAACTCCACGTCACCCCGGCGGAGGAATGCCGCCTTCACCACGTCCCGGTCCCCCACCGAGACCCCGCCCGAGGACACGAACGCGTCGGCCTGGACCAGGTGGTTCAGCACCCTCTGCCGGAATCCCTCGACATCGTCACGGACGATGCCCGCGAGGACCGGCGCCGCGCCGGCCTCCCGGAGCGCGCCGAACAGCAGGTAGGCATTGGAGTCCCGGACCTGCCCGTACCCGCCCCGCTGCGACGGGGGGATCAGCTCGTCGCCGGTGGAGAGCACCACGACCCGCGGGCGCGGATGCACCAACGGGTGGGAGAACCCCGCGGTGGCCAGCAGCCCGAGCTCGGGTGCGCCGATCCGGCGGCCCCGAGGGACTAGCACGTCACCGGACCTCACGTCCTCGCCGGTGGGACGGACGTGCTTCCCCTCGGGTGAGGGGGCCAGGATCCAGACGATGTCGCCGGCCGTCTCGCAGTTCTCGATGGGGACGATGGTGTCGGCCCCGGCCGGGACGGGCGCGCCGGTGGCGATCCGCACGGCCTCGCCGCCGCCCACCGTGACCTCGGGGCGCTGCCCGATGTGGGCCCGCCCCACGAACCGGAGCTCGACGGGCGAGTCCGCCGTCGCACCGGCCACGTCGCTCGCCCGCACCGCGAACCCGTCCATCGCCGACGAGGGAAAGTCCGGGACGTCGGCGGCGGCCACGGCATCCTCGGCCAGCACGCACCCATGGGCTTCCTGGAGGGGGAGCTGGAGCGTCGCGAGCGGCGAGATCTGGGAGAGGACCTTGGCCCTGGCCTCCGCGACCGGGAGCAGGCCCTCGCCGCTGTCGTGATCGTGGACGTGCCGCGCCCGCGTGGCCATCTCGGGCAGTCTACCCACAGGGCCGAACCGGGACCGGCCTACAGGATCTTCTTGCGTTGCACCAGGTCGGCGAGGTACTCGCGAAGCCCCTCGCCCACGTCGTCCCGGTCCACGGCGAGTTCGACGGTGGCCTTCAGGTAGTCCAGCTTGTTCCCCACGTCGAACCGGCCGTCGTCGAAGACGTACGCGTAGACGGCCTGCTCTTGGGCTAGGAGGTTGATGGCATCGGTGAGCTGGACCTCACCGCCCTTGCCCGGCGCGATCGAGCGGAGGGAGTCGAAGATCTCCGGCGTGAGGATGTACCGGCCGATGGCGGCCAGGTTCGATGGCGCGTCGTCCGGGGCCGGCTTCTCCACGATCGACACGATGCGGGCCAGTCGCTCCTCGACGAACTCCGGCTGGATCGCGCCGTACAGGCGGATCTCGCTTCGGGCCACCTCCTGGACGGCGATGACGCTCCGGCCGTAGCGCTCGTGGACCTTCAGCATCTCCTGGAGGAGCGGGGTCCGCTCGGAGATGATGTCGTCGCCGAGGAGCACGGCGAACGGCTCGCCGGCGACGTGGTCCTCCGCCACCAGTATGGCATGGCCGAGGCCCAGCGGGTCGCGCTGGCGGATGTAATGGATCATGGCCATCTCGGAGATCTCGCGGACCTCCTTCAGCTCGTCGAACTTCCCCTTCGTCTCCAGGAAGTGCTCGAGCTCGAAGGACCGGTCGAAGTGGTCCTCGATGGAACGCTTGCCGCGTCCGGTGATGATGAGGATGTCGGATACGCCCGCCCGGACGGCCTCCTCGACCACGTACTGGATGGCAGGCTTGTCGACGATCGGAAGCATCTCCTTGGGCTGGGCCTTGGTCGCCGGGAGGAAGCGGGTCCCGAGGCCAGCTGCGGGGATGACGGCCTTCCTGACCTTCATGCGAGCTCCCCGGTCTCGGAGTCGGCACCGGAGTGTACTCCGAAGCCGCCTGCCGCTACTAGTCGCCCGATGTGTCTAATCCCGCGGTGGCACTCCGCAGGATCTGCTACCAGGGCGTACACGGAGCTCCGCTAGAATCGATCCGTCATGCCGACCTACGAGTACGCCTGCACGAAGTGCGGACAACACGTCGAGGTGTTCCAGCGGCTTTCCGAGCCGTCCCTTTCGACGTGCGGCGTCTGCGGCGGGCCGCTTCGCAAGGTGTTCCATCCCGCCGGCATCGTATTCAAAGGGTCGGGGTTCTACGCGACGGACAACCGCGCGAAGCCGAAGACGAAGACGCCCTCGGAAACGAAGGGCGAGTCGAAGCCGACCTCGGAAACGAAAGGCGAGTCGAAGCCGACCTCGGAGCCGAAGGGGGAGCCTACGCCGACCGGCGAGAAGGCCGGCACCGGGAGCCCCGCCGGCACCGGCAGCGCCAAGGAGAAGAGCGCCTGAGCACGGCCGAGATCGGGGTCTTCGGAGGGTCCGGCTTCTACTCGTTCCCCGAGGCAAGCGAGACCGTGGATGTGGACACCCCCTTCGGGAAGCCCTCGTCCCCGCCGGTGCTGGGCGACCTCGGCGGGCGCCGGGTCGCGTTCATCCCCCGCCACGGCGTGAAGCACGAGTTTCCGCCGCACCGGATCAATTACCGGGCCAACCTGTGGGCGATGAAGGAGCTCGGGGTGCAGCGGGTTTGGGGACCGTGCGCCGCCGGCTCACTCCAGGTGGGCGTGCAGATCGGCGACTTCGTGGTGTGCGACCAGATAGTGGACCGGACCCGGTCCCGGCCACACACGTTCTACGACGGGCCCGTTACCACCCACATCACGTTCGCCGATCCATATTGCCCGACGATGCGGGAGTTCGCGGTGAAGAAAGGCACCGAGCTCGGCATCTCGATGCACGACGGCGGGACGATGGTCGTGATCGAGGGGCCTCGGTTTTCCACGCGCGCCGAGTCCGCATGGTTCAACCAGATGGGGTGGCACACGCTGAACATGACCGGATACCCGGAAGCGCTCCTCGCCCGGGAGCTCGAGATCTGCTACGCGAACATCTCGCTGATCACTGACTACGACGTCGGCATCCCGGGCGTCCCGCCGGTCACCCACGAGGCCGTGATCGAGGCGTTCGACCGGAATAACGCCAGGCTCCGAGAGCTGTTGTTCGCGCTGATCCCAGCTCTGCCCGTCGAGCGGGACTGCCCGTGCGCCACCGCCCTGAAGGGCGCCCGGTTCGAGGCCTAGGGACGCGGGTACGATGTGGACATGGCCGCCGAACCCGTCCTCGTCACCGTCGAGCTGCGCTTCAAGACCTCGGAGGACCCGCAGCAGCTCGGGGACCGGATCCGCGAGTCCGTGGGCATGATCGTGGGCCAGGCCGCCCTCGAGGAGTTCCGGGTCCGGGTCCTGCCCCTCGAGGAGAAGAAACCTCGCGGGGTGTGACCCACCTCACTGCACGGGGCCGGCGCGCGAGCTAGCGTCGATTCGTCTCCCCCCGTGGTCGCTCCTGGGAGGTGGCGCCCGTGTTCCGGCGGCGTTGGTCGCCGGCGTCGAAGGTCTTCGCCCTGCTCGCGGTGGCGACCGGCCTCGGGGCGTACGGGCTGGTCCGAGGCTACGCGGCCAGGCTGGAGGCTCTTCGACCGGTCGTCGGGACGCCCACGCCGGTCGTGGTGGCCGCGGGGCACATCGAACGCGGGACAGTCCTGACCGAGTCGCTGGTCCGGGTGGCGGAGATGCCGTCGGCCTTCGCACCGCCCGGAGCCCTCCGGTCTATCGAGCAGGCAGTGGGTCAGACCGCGGCGACCGACTTGGCCGAGGGCGAGGCGGTCACGAGCACCCGCGTGGGCGGGGGCGAGGCCGGGCCGGTGGCGTCGTTGGTGCCGTCCGGGCTGCGGGCGTTCCCCGTGGAGGCGGGAGTGCCGCCCGGGTCGGTGCGGCCGGGAGACCGGGTCGATGTGTTCGCCACGTTCGGAGGGCCGAACCCCTACACGGAGACGGTGGCCCAGGGGCTCGAGGTGCTTCTCGTCCTGGACGGAGAGGAGGCCGACAGCACGAGCCTCACCACAAGTGGATCGATCCCGTCCCTGATCCTCCTGGTCAGTCCCGACGTGGCCGAGCGGTTGGCGTTCGCCACTGCCTTCGCCGACCTCGCCATCGCCATCGCACCGGTGGAGACCGGATAGCATGGGCGCCGTTTGCCCCACCGGGAGGAGCGCCAACGACCGTCCTGCAGGCCATCGTGCTCGGCATCACGCAAGGGATCACCGAGTTCGCTCCCGTCTCGAGCTCTAGCCACCTGATCATCGTCCCGTGGCTGTTCGGCTGGACGATCTTGGAGAACCCCGACCTCAACAAGACCTTCGATGTCGCGCTGCACGTCGGAACCCTGGCCGGTGCGCTCGCGTACTTCCGAAACGACGTGGCCCGGTACCTCACGGCGTGGGCCCGCACCATCCGACGCCGCTCGATCATTACGGTGGATGAGCGGCTGGCCTGGGCCCTGGTGGTCGGCACGATCCCCGGCGCCATCGCGGGAGCCGCGTTCGAGGGCGTGATCCAAGACAGGCTCGGCCAGCCGTGGCTGATCGCGGTGATGCTCGTAATGTTCGGCGTCGTCCTGGTGGGCGTGGACGCCGCCGCGCCCGTCCGCCGGGAGATGACTGACCTATCGGTGAGGGACGGGCTGGTGCTTGGGGTGGCCCAAGCCGTGGCCCTCCAGCCCGGAGTGTCTCGTTCCGGCGTGACCATCACGGCCGCCCGGGCCATGGGGCTGGACCGGGAGTCGTCGGCGCGCTTCTCGTTCCTGCTGGCGCTCCCCGTCATCGCCGGGGCCGGCGTGTTCAAGGGGATCGATGTGTTCCGCACCGGCCTGCCGTCCGGGATGGCCGGGCCGTTCGCGTGGGGCATGGTGTCGTCGGCCGTCAGCGGGTTCGTAGTGATCTGGTTCCTGCTGGCGTACCTCCGGCGACATTCGTTCGTCACGTTCCTTGTGTATCGGATCGTGTTGGCGGTGCTCGTGTTCGGGGTGATCCTGGCGGACGTCCGCCCGGCGTCGGGTCTCTAGCTCGCCGGCTGAAGCGGCGCCACGGCGAAGCCCACGCTGAACCGCCGGCACCACACCACGGCACTCTGGAACCTCGACGGCTCCACCTCGTCCGGGATCTCGTAGTTCGAGCTCCCCATGTTCCCCTTCAGCCCTCCGAGGTCCACGAACTCGCCGTCGTCGTAGACGTTCCAGTCGTCGGAGGCCGGGGCGTCGGATAGGTAGACCCGAAGGTCGGGCCCGTTCGACGTGTCCAGGTCCTCCAGGCGGAGGAACCGTGAGCCGTCGGGGAGCTCGAGCACGAGGGCGGTTCCCGTCGAGTCGTGCTCCAGACCTCGGAACTCGCCTCGGGCCAGCGTCGTCGGGGCAGCCGGCGCGTCCCCGCCGCCCATCGCTGTGTCCTCCTCGCCTGCGGGCGCCATCGCGCGCGTCGCTCCGGCGCCGGGAAGGGCCTCGTCCACCCGGCGGTCGATGAACAGGTACTGGGGCCCGAACCAGTAGATGGCGAACGCGCCCAGGGCTACCAGCACGAAGGCGAGCACCCCGAAGCGCGCCGGGTGTCTGCGGATGGTCGCTTGGATATGCATACTGCCTCCTCCGTGTTCCCGTTGTCGGCTTGCGTTACTCGCGCTCCGGTGTTCCTTGTCGCACTGGCTCAAGAGTCTTCATCAGGCCGTCCGGCCCGCGGCCTCCCGAAGCGGGGTCCGGGCGAGCTCCCGCATCCCGATCTCGAAGGCCACCCGCGCCTCGAACCCCAGTCGTTCGCGGGCAGGACCGGGGAGGCGAAGACGTGGCGCACGTCGCCCAACCGGTACTCGCCCGTTACGACCGGCCCGGGCGCAGCCGGTCCGAACGCGCCGGCGAGCGTCTCGGCCATCTCCAGAACGGTACGCGGGGTCCCGCTCGCGATATTGGATGCCCCCATCACCGGTGGATCGGTCGTTAGCGCCAGCACGTTCGCGCGTGCAACGTCCCGAACGTGCACGAAGTCGCGAAGTTGCCGGCCCATCCCACCGAGGACCCAGGGCAAAGCCCCGGCCTCGTTCAGCACGGGAAGCACCACATCGGGCATCCAGCCAGTTTCTTCGCCCGGTCCTTACGAGTTTCTTTCCAAACACGAAGCAAGGCCTGAACTCTCGGCAGGGCGGGGGTGCGGTAATGATTCCGAAAGGATCCCGGTTCACAATGACACCGTGACCGAGACACGGGTGCTCGTGGTGGATGACGAGCCCATGGTTCGGGACGTCCTGGCCAGGTACCTGGCGAAGGAGGGCTTCGCCGTGGACACCGCCGAGGACGGAGAAACGGCCCTGGCGGCGTACGAGCGGACCGGGCCCGACCTCGTTCTCCTTGACCTCATGCTCCCCCGGATCGACGGGCTGGAGGTGTTCCGCCGCATCCGGGAACGCGGTCCCGTCGCCGTGATCATGCTGACGGCAAGGGGCGCGGAGACCGACCGCGTCGTCGGCCTGGAGCTCGGGGCCGACGACTACGTGACGAAGCCGTTCTCGCCGCGCGAAGTGGTGGCCCGGGTCCGCGCCGTCCTCCGCCGCGCCGGCGTGAAGGTCACTGCGCCGCATGGGGACGTGTTGGCCTTCGGGGACCTCGAGATCGACGGGCCGCGCCGGGAAGTCCGCAATCGCGGCGAGCCGATCCGGCTCACCCGCAAGGAATTCGACCTCCTGTATGTCCTCGCGTCGCAGCCGGGGACGACCTTCACCCGCTCGCAGCTCCTTGAGGAGGTGTGGGACTTCGCGTGGGACGGCGACACCGCCACCGTCACGGTCCACGTCCGGAGGCTCCGCCAGAAGATCGAGGCCGACCCATCCAACCCCACGCACCTCGTGACGGTGTGGGGAGTCGGGTACCGGTTCGAACCATGAGGGGCTGGCGGGCGGTCGTGCTCGTTGCGGTAGTCACCGCCATCGGTGGGCTCGGCACGCTCGCGGTGGGCGCGGCCATCGGGATGGCCGGCGGGGAGCTCCTCGATCTCGCGGCCTACCTCGCCCCCGCCCTTGCGGTCACGGTGGTCGCCATCGCCGTCGGCGGGCCGCTGCTGTCGCGGGCATCGATGCGGCAGCGGTTCGGGACCGTGGCGCTCGTCGGCACGGTCGTCGGCCTGGCCAACCTGTTCGTGTTGACCCAGACGATGTTCGTCAGCGCGCATGACGCCTCCCTGGTGGGCGTGCTGCTCCTGTACTCGATCGGCGCCGGCGTGGGGTCGGCCCTGGCCGTGGCCCGCACGTCCGCTTCGGCCATCGATCGACTGGCGCAGGCGGCGCGCGCGCTGGGCCACGGCGACCTGGAGGCCCGCGTCGGGAAGCTGAATGCCGGCCCCGAGCTTGACACGCTGGCGCGCACACTCGACGAGATGGCGGAGCGGCTGAGGAAGGCCCAGGAGAGCGAGCGCCGGGTCGAAGCCATCCGGCGGGACCTCATCACCGCGGTCTCCCACGACCTGCGGACGCCGCTCGCCAGCCTCCGCGCCATGGTCGAGGCCATCAACGATGGCGTGGTCGACGACGCACCGAGCCTTCGTCGCTACGCCACCGAGATGCGACGATCGGTGAACCAGCTCGTGGGCATGGTCGACGACCTGTTCGAGCTGGCGCAGCTCGACGCGGGAGCCATCGACGCGGAAACGCGGCGGGCCCGATTGGACGAGGTCGTGCGATCGGCCGTGGCGGCGGTCGAACGCCAAGCCGAGGAGAAGGGACTGGAACTCGTGACCGACCTGAACGGCGCCGAGGACACGCCGTGCTCGCCTCGCATGGTTCGCGTCCTCCAAAACCTGCTGGCCAACGCGATCCGGCACACGCCGGCCGACGGCACCGTGCGCGTCGGTGCGCGAAAGCTGTTCATCGGGATCGAGGTGGCCGTGGAAGACACCGGCGAGGGCATCCCACCCGAGGATCTGAAGCGGGTGTTCGATCCTTTCTTCCGTGCCGACCCCGCGCGTTCGGGGGCCGGCGCCGGCCTGGGGCTCGCGTTGGCCAAGCGGATCGTGGAGACCCTCGGCGGGCGCATCGTTGCGGAGAGCGAACCGGCGCGAGGCTCCCGGTTCGCCGTATTGCTCCCGCATTAGCTTTGCTCCGCCTCGGCTTTCACCAGCCGCAGCATGTGGCTGCGGATCAGGCCACTGCATAGGCCGATCACGCGCCAGTATCGCTTGAAGCTCTTCAGCGACTTCTCGTCCGTCGCCTGGACCCTCGTCTGCGTGTCCACCTGGACCCGGCCCTCCCCCGCCGGATGCACGCGGAAGTTCCACACCGCCTTGGCGTATCCCGGTTGCTTGAAGGCCGTGAACTCGTCCGGCGCGAAGCGGACCAGGCCTCCGGTCGGGCGCCAGAACCGCCCGATCACGCCGAGCACGATCTCGACGCCCGGCTCCTCGGCCAGCACCACGAACCCAGACCGCAGGAAGTCGTCCAGCGTGAGTCCCCGCCGACCGGCACCCCGTTCGGCGTACACCGCCGGGAACCCTCGCAGCGCGAACAGTGACCGGATCACGAACGAGCGAGTCAGGTCCACCGAGCGGATCCCAGCGTACGCCCGCTCCGCCGGAGCCCTGATCTCGATCCCGTGCCGCTCGGCCACGTCGAACGCGGGCATGAACTGGTCGATCAGCATCGACTCATGCTTCGATGGTCCGACGTCGTCAGACGCCTGCCACCGTCATCTCGCCGATCAGGATCGTCGGCACGCCCACCGACGTGAAGAACCTGAGGTCGTCACCCACCGCGGCGATGCCCTTCAGCATCTCCGGCACCGTGCTGGCGACGGTCATCTCCCGGAGCGGTTCGCCGAGCTCGCCGCCTGAGATCCGAAGCCCGGTCGCCCCAACGGAGAACTCGCCGCTGATGGGGTTCGCGCCGGAATGCACGCCGGACACGTCCTGGATCAGCACGCCGCCGTCCGCCCGCCGCAGGATCTCGTCGACCGGCGTAGTCCCGGCCTCCACGTAGAAGTTGGTGGTCCCCACGCCGGGCACCGAACGATAGCCCCCGCGACGGGCGTTGCCGGTGGAGACCGTCCCCCCGCGACGCGCCGTGTAGGTGTTGTGCAGGAGCTCCGTGAGCGTACCGTTCGCGATCAACTCGGTCCGTCGGGTCGGCACGCCCTCGTCGTCGAAGGGCGCGGCGGCGGGGCCGGCCAGCGTGCGGCCGTCGTCGACCAGCGTGAGGAAGGTGGAACCGACGGGCTGTCCCAGCATGTCCGCGAACAGCGACCGCTGCTTCTGGACCGACTCCGCCGACAGGGCCCCGGCCAGGACGCCCAGGAACGAGGACCCGGCGAACGTGTCCCATACCACGGGCACCCGGGCGGACGTGGGCTTCGATGCCCCAAGCAGCCGGGTGGACCGATCCACCGCTTCGCTCGCTACGTCCGCCCACTCCAGCTCGTCCAGCTCCCGGGCCACCCGGAACGACCACCCGGTTTGGGTCTCGTCGCCCTCCTCGGCCAGCGCCACCACCACCGCCCAGCAGTCGGTTCGGCCGTACTCTGCGCGGACGCCGGTCGTCGAGGCCACGGCCACCCGGGAAACCGCGTCGCCGAACTGCGCGTGCTCCAGCTTCGTCACCCGAGGGTCGGCCGAGACGGCCAGGCGTTCGAGGTCCAGGGCCACTCCAGCCTTCCGCTCGGTGCCCATGGCCGCCTGGGCCGGCTGGTAGAGCGACGGGATCGGCTCCGCAGCATCGGCCGGCGGCAGCGCGTTGAACTCGTCCTCGGTGGCTAGGGTCGCGTTCTCGCGGGCCCTGGCTACGGCCTCGCGCACCTCGTCCAACGACGGGTCCGCCGCGTACGCGTACCCGAGCCGACCCCCGGCGATCACCCGAACGCCAACGCCGCGGGACTCAGCGAACGTCAGGCCCTCGACCTCGCCACGTCGGGCCGTGACCTCGGTGCGCCTGGACTCGTCGGCGTAGGCCTCCACGGCTTCGCCGTCCCGAGCCGCCTCCACTGTGGCCGCGGACAGCTCTCCGATGTCAGGCACCGGTGCCTCCCACCGTGATGCGGGCGATGCGAAGGGACGGCGACCCGCTCCCCACCGGCACCCCCTGGCCGTCCTTGCCGCACACGCCCTCCCACGTGTCGAAGTCGCCGGCCACCGCGTCCACCGCGGACATGACCTCGATGGCCCGTCCGATGAGGTTCGCCCCGCGCACCGGCGTGGTCGCCTCACCGTTCTCGATGCGGAACCCCTCCGAGACCCCGAATACGAAGTCGCCGGTGGCGGGATTGGTCTGGCCGCCGCCGAGCGCCGTCACGAACACGCCGCGCTTCGTCGTGGAAAGAACGTCTTCGGCGTCCGCGCCGCCGTTCAGGATGTATGAGTTCGTCATCCGGGGGATCGGGGGGTGCGCGTAGGACTGGCGCCGCCCGTTGCCCGTTGACGCCACGCCGTCCTTCTCGGCCCGCAGCCGGTCGTACATCATGCCGCGCAGCGCACCGTCCTCGAACAGCACCGTCCGCTCCGCCGGCGCGCCCTCGTCGTCGAAGGAGAACGACCCCCACGCGTTCGCGATTGTCGCGTCGTCCACCCCGGTCACCAGGGGCGAGGCCACCCGCTCGCCGACCCTGCCCCGGTACACGGAAGCTTCCTTGTCCACGATATCGGCCTCGAGCGGATGACCGCAGGCCTCGTGGAACAGGACGCCGCCCATGCCCGGCGCGAGCACCACGGCCATCTCGCCGGCCGGCGCGGGTTCGGCATCGAGCATGGTCACGGCTCGCTTCGCGGCGACCTCGGCGGTCTTCGCCGGGGGGTGAGCGTCGAAGAACTCCACGCCGGCCAGCCCGGCCGGCCCGTGGAACCCGGTCTGGATGTTCCCGTCGCGGCCCGCTACGACCTGCACGCCCAGCCGAACCCGAGGACGCGCCTCCTCCACCCATCGTCCGTCGGACGTCGCGACAAGGACGCGTTGCACCGAGTCGCCGTAGGTCGCCACTACCTGCCGGACGAACGGACTGAACGATCTGGCGGCGTCATCGACCTCCCGGAGCCAGGTCACCTTGTCGGCCGCGGGGACCGACCCGGCCGGGCGCTCGGCGAGATGCGCCACCGGCGGGTCCAGCACGCGAAGAGCCACCAGGTCGCCGGGTCCTTCCTCCCGTACCGAAGCGGCCGCCGCGGCGGCAACCTCAAGGAGCGCATCACGGTCCAGCCGGTTGGAGAAGGCGTAGCCGTAGGACGTGCCGTGGCCGACGCGCACGCCCGCCCCTCGGTCCAGGCCGGAGGTGAGCTCCTCGATCTTCCCGTCGTCCAGGCGGATGCTGACCGAGGATCGCTCCTCCACGAATAGCTCGGCGAACGAGCCGCCGCGAGCCCGCGCCGCGCGGAGCACGTCCTCAGCGAGTTCGCGAGAGAGCATGGGCCGCGATTGTATCGGCAGGCACTTGCTACAGTCCCACCCTCTGCGAGTGGGAGACGGGATGAAGAGGATCGCGATCGCACCGATCGTCGCCCTTTGGGTCATCGGCACTGCGTGCGGCGGCGAGGGAGAGCCGGGCGGGACCCCGACCGGGGACGGCCAGACCCTCTCGCCCGGGGAGCTCCCCACGTCCTCGCCGGGGGCCGCCATCGGCACCGTGTCGGAGGCCGAAACATCGGTGCACAGGTCGCCGGGGACCTGGAGGCGGAATTCACCTCTGGGGTGGCCGCGCCGGCGATCTACTCGACTCGGGACGTGGAACGGCGTTCTTCACCTCCGTGAGGTATGAGTGCACGATCACCATCGATACCGCGGAGGCCAACTCGATCGCGGGGAGCTTCGCGTGCAGCGGACTGACCAGCAGCGACGGGACGGCGATCGTCGACGCGTCCGGCCGGTTCTCGGCGTCGGCCTGAAGGACCGGACACCAAGGAGCCGACCAGCATCCCGACCGGACGTCGTCGCCCTGGCGACGCTGACGGCCGGGCTCACGGCTTGGTTCCTGGGGCTGTTCGTAGTCCGAGGGTTCGACTTTCCGGTGGGACCCGACATCCCGGTGTACCTGTGGTGGACGCGGCTCGCGGCCCACGATGGGCTCTCGGCCGTGACCCGTCCGGGCGTGCCGGCGGCGGCGCTCGTGCTCGCGGGCACGCTGCACCTTCCCCTCACCGCGATCCTGGCCGGGTTGGAGTGCGCGCTCGGCGTGATGGTCGGCCTCGCCGCTGCGGCGTTGGTGAAGGCGCGAAAAGTGGAGCGGGCCGATGTGGATGTCTTGGAGGACGAGAACGATCGGATGCACCGGGCTACCTGGGTGCTGGCCGGGATCCTGGCCGGGACGTTCGCCGTGCACCTCGCCACGGGCTACCTGGCCAGCCTGGCCTTCGCCGCGCTGTTCGTGGCGGCGGCCGTGGCGCTCGCGCTCGTCACGCGGAGGGCCACGGC
>JBOGVG010000062.1:0-5235 GCA_050692435.1 Actinomycetota bacterium | reverse complement strand
GGAGATTGAAGAAGGCGTTCATCGATCGAGACGCCGACGATCGGAGTGACGACCCGCAGCCAGAGTCCGCCGCTGAAGGGGGGTCTCGCTGCTCCCCATCAGTTCCAGGCTCTCCGCCAAACCGTCGCGGTCCGCGGACAATGTTCGGGCCGGCGCTCCTTCCAGCAGCTGGTGACCCGCGGCTGCTATTTGGTCGAAGTTCCCGACGAAGAAGAAGCCGAACGGACGGCTTTCGCCTTCTTCGCTTGCAGGGCCGCCCTCGTGAACAACAGCCGAGCGGCGAGGCTGAGCCCCGAAGTGATCGCGACCGCCGCGAGCACGACCTCAGGCAGTCCGAGCAGCGCGCCGATTGCGACGAGCAGCAACCGCGCGTCGCGACCTCCGAGCAGGAAGCCGATCCACCGCTCCGGCGCGGGCGGGATCCGAAGCGCCGCCAGCCGGTCCTTGGACGCCATCGACAGGATCGAGCCGGCCGTGGCCCCGACGGCGAGCAACACGATCGTCGCCGGCCTTCCCCCGGATTCGAGCGCCCAGACAGCGAGCCCCGCGATCACCGCCGCGTCCGCGAGACGGTCGAGCACACCGTCGAGCAGGGCACCTCCGGGACTCGCGCGCACCTGGAGCCGAGCGATCTCACCGTCGACGCCGTCAAGCACCGACGCGACCTGCACGAGGATCGCGCCGAGCATCGCGGCACCGAGCCCCAGGCTCCACGCCGCCAAGAGCGCCACGAGGAACGCGACGAGCGAGACCGCGTCGGGATGGATCGGCAGGTGCGCGAGCGCCATCGAGATCCGCGTCGAGACCGGCCGGTTGAGGTAGCGCGAGACCGGACCGTCTGCCTCCTTCGTCAGCGAGCGACGGAGCGTCCGGGACGCCCGGCGCAGATCTTCCGGCGTGTCGACGTCCTGCCACCACGCGCCACGGGGGAGCGGCACGGCGGCGAGCGGGTGCGAGCGAGCGAGCTCGGTGACGGCGCCGGCCAGCGAGTCGTCGCCGCGCGACGCCGCTCGGCGTTGGGCGTCGAAGACGTCGAGCGGCAGCAGGAACGCGCCGCAATCGATCGAGGGGTGTTCGAGCTCCTTGGAGAAGGCGACGGCGCGCTCCTCGTGCAGGAGGACGCGCGTACCCTCCGCCCACGCCCCGGCGTCGGGGGCGTGGTCGACGAGAACGCCGGCCCCCCCGGCCCGCGCCAGCGCGGCGAGGGCCCCGTCGCCGAAGATGTGATCGGTCGTCACGAGCATGAAGAGGTCCTCGCCCGCAAGATGCGGCTCGGCGGCCGCGAGCGAGGCGCCGTTCCCCATTTCCCAGTCCTCCGCGAACGCGGCCCGGACGCGTCCGGGCGCGAGCCTGTCCACCACGGCGGCGACGGGGCCGGCCTGGTAGCCGACGACGACCACTGCGCGCCGGATCCCTTCGGCGAGAAGACCGCGCACGGCGCGCTCGACGAGCGACCGCCCCCCCACGCGAACGAGCGCCTTCGATCCGCCGCCGGTCACGCCGGCGAGGCGCTCGGAGCGTCCGGCGGCGAGGACGACGCCGACTCGAGGCCGGCGAGCCGCGTGCGGCTCGCCTGGAACGGCTCCCGCCGGCTCGATCGCGGCGTGCTCGGACAGCGTCCCGGACATGCGCCTCCCTCGTTCGATGAAGTGCGCGGACTAGACTCTCGCAGGTTCGCGGTGCGGACAACTCGGCCGGCGGGGCTGATGCGGCACCCCCGACCGGCCTCCTCAGGCGTCGCCACTGGCCCGTATTGGCGCCAGCGGCCAACGTCACGGTGAACGGATCAGCCGTTTCGCCGGGCTCGAGGACAGGGTACTCCTGCCCGGATCCGCGAGCGGGTACCCGGTCGAGCTGAAATCGCGGCGAGAAGCCGCGAGGGCGGCCCCAGAGGCCGAGCTCCCGCCCTCGGGTCGGGCCGGCCCCTACGTGGACACCTCCGCGTAGAAGATGTCGGTCGGGTTGCCCGGTCCCACACCCTCGGCGAAGAACGCGGTGAAGTTCGTCCCGTCGTCGTCGAGGCCCGCGTAATCGCCCAGGAAGAACCCACCGGCCACCGGGGCCTGGCGCGAGTCGAAGGACGTGGGGGTCACACGTACCTCGTCACCGAGGTCGTCCCAGCTCCCCGCCGAGGCGCAGTCTTCCGTTGCGCGGTGGCAGTGGACCAGCCAGTGGTCCGTGGAGGTCCCGCCTCCGGGCACGTTGTTCCGGAAGTCGTAGTAGCTCACCCCGATCGTCCCGTTCGGGAGGACGTGCACGGAAGGAGTGAATGCATGCCCATTGTGTCCGGTCGCCGAGTCCGGCGTCTGGCTCACCTTGATGGGGGGCGACCACGTTCGCCCTCCGTCGGTGGACATCGTGAACGCGATGTCGTTGTGGACGAACCCGCTGAACCGCGCATCCTGCCACACCGCGTACAGGTTGCCGTTGTTCGAGTCAACGGCCACGTCGGGGTTGAGGTCCGCAGCGCGGTGCCGGTCCCGAGCCCCAGGGGCCGTCGGCTGGTCGGGATCGCGCACCAGGATCGACTCCATGTCGGCGATCCGGATCGGCCGGCCCTTCGGCAACCACGTTGACCCCTGGTCCGTCGACCGGATCATGGACAGGTTCAGGTCGAACTGCGGACCGTGGTCGTCGTTCCGGAAGTTCAGGATCTCATCGAAGAAGTTGTAGAGGGTGCCGTCGGGGCCCACTACGATCTGATTGCCGATCGTTTGGTTGTTGCCCCCGGGGTTGTAAATGATCTTTGGCTCCGACCACGAGGCGCCCGCGTCGAGGGACCGGGTGAACAGCGTCACGCTCTTGAATCCGAAGCCGATGAAGTTCCCGAACCCTCTCTCGGGGTTGAGCTGGTGGCCTTCGGGGATCGTGAGGAAGTCCCAGACCGCGTAGACGCGGTCCGAGTTGGTCGGATCCGCCGTCATCGAGTTCTTGTCGTGCAGATCCCCCTCGTCGTCCCGGGCCAGCGTGATCGGCGCACCGATCTCGCCCGGCGCGACGACGCCGTCCGCGAACGCGGCCGCGGGGATCTTCTGGGCGATCATCCCGTTCGGCCCGAACCCGCCCTCCTGGCCGGGTGGAGGCACGATGTCGAGGACCAGGTGCATCAGATGCAGGTCACCGTTCGGGGCGAACGAGAGCCACGGGTCCGTGTTCCGGTCGAACTCGCCCCCGTCGCACTCCGTCAGCCCGGTGAACGTGATCCGCTGCCAGGTCGCCCCACCGTCGAAGCTGATCGAGGCGACGTTGTCCCTCGCGCCACCGTTCGACCACCGGTCCTGCTGGTACAGCCCGGCCACCACGTCTCCGACGATGGAATCCCCGTCGCCGTCGACGGGACTCACGTCGACCCAGGGCTCCACCTCGCTGTTTGGGAACAGCTCGGGGATGGGCTGAAGCGCCGAGCCGGTGCCGGGCGTGGCGCTGCAAGGCGGGGAGGACAGGGGGCTGAGGCCCGACGCCGCCACCGGCGTCGTGACCAGAGATCCCGGCGCCGCCGACGCAGGTCCAACGGCGAACGCCACGAGGATGACCAGGACGCTGGCGAGAGGGAGCTTTCGCATTACCGACCTCCTTTGTCTACTCTGCGGGCAGACGATGGTCAGCGGGCACACCCCTCCATATTCTGATACGAGGGGGAGCCGGGAAGGGTTCAGCCCGATCCGGCGACGAGTGGGCCCGCCCGCGCGAGGCGGACCAGCTGGCGGCATCTCGCCGGGCCGACTTTCCGGCCCCCGCGCTTCAGTATCCAGCCCGAAGACAGGTGGTGGCTCGAGACGCGCGCCTGCCCCCGGCCAGGCAGGTGGCCCTGAAGGGTACAGAGAACCCGGATTTGTCGCGTGACCTGGCCCTTGGGAGAGCCGTTTTCCGCCTCAGTCCGTCAGCCCAGTGAAGCGCTCCGAGGCGTTGCACCTTGTATCGCTAAACACGAAAACCGCACGTTTGCCCATGAAGGATTCGGCGATTCGGAGTGGGGTGTCAGTGAGACGGCCGGTCGCCGACCCGTAGCCGAGTTCATCTGGGGAGTGTCCGACGCGTCGCCGTGCTTTCATGCTGGCGTGGAGACCATCGATTACGTCGTGCTGTACGTGCGGGACCTCGAGGCCTCCATCGCGTTTTACCGGGACGTGATCGGGCTGCCGCTCAAGCTCCAGGATTCGGGGTACGGGGAGTTCGCCACTCGCGGCACGAAGTTCGGCCTGTACCAGCGCTCGCGGCTGCCCGGATTGATCGGGCGGCAGGCGGGCAGCGGCGGGCCCGCGGGGGAAGTCCTCTTCCTGGTCGAGGACGTCGACGCCGAGGCCGAGCGGCTCCACGGCCTGAGGGTCGAGATCCTGGCCGGGCCCGTCGACCGGCCGTGGGGACACCGTACCCTCCACGTCCTCGACCCGGACGGGTTCGTCGTGGAGCTGGCTCAGGAGATCCCGCGCGAGCGGCCTCGCGGGGGCTGATGTGGCCGACGACCGCGACGACCGCGTCTCCGCCATCCTCGCTTACCACGAGGCCACCAAACACTCCCCCGAGAGCGTCCGGCGGCAGTTCCACCGTCTGGGCTGGGACAACACGCCCCACCCGCTCAAGGTCTATGCCGACCTCGAGCGGGTCGGCGGCTTCGCCGCGGCGCTGATCCGAGCGTTCACGGCCACACCATGCGAAGTCTCTGCCAGCCGCGGAGCCGGTTCGGGAGATTCTCGGAGCCCGACGCTGAGAGGTTGGGACCAAGTCAGTCTGATCAGGTGATATCGCGGGGCAATTCCGCTTCGTTGGGTATGCGGTCTGGATCCACCCGGGACGCCGCCTGCCCGCCCGGTGCGGAGGGAGACACAGCAGCCTCCGCGGGCCGATTGCCTCCCGATAAAATCGAGTTCTCGCCGTGCCCACACAGCAGCCGAGAGGCCGAACGGGGAGGTAACCTCCGGGCTCTGCTCGCGGACAGGGGAGGATTGGGGCATGCAGTTCGTGATCATCGCCCGGGACGGAACCGATCCCGAGGCTCAGGCTCGACGGCAGGCCGTACGTCCGGCGCACCTCGAGGGCATCCGACCATTTGTCGAACGGGGAAACATCCTGGTTGGAGGCGCGATCCTCAACGAGGTCGGCAACATGATCGGCTCGGTGTTGGTGGCGGACTTCCCGACGCGAGAGGAGCTCGACGCCTGGCTTACCGGGGACCCCTACGTCACCGACGGCGTGTGGCAGGAGGTCGAGGTACAGCCGTACCGAGCTGCGGTCGGT
>JBOGVG010000061.1:0-26289 GCA_050692435.1 Actinomycetota bacterium | reverse complement strand
GCCACCTCCAGCCGGTCCAGGTCTCCGGCGTCCTCCCGCCGCAGCCACGGCCGGCTCACGCCGTCCCGTACGGCCACCACGGCCGGGCGGCCCACCCGGTTGTAGTTGCTGGCCATGGCGTAGGTGTAGGCGCCCGTCGCCGCGAAGGCCAGGAGATCGCCGGGGCGGACGTCGTGGGACAGCTTCACGCCCCGGGCCAGCACGTCCCCCGACTCGCAGTGTCGGCCAACCACGTCGACCTCCACGGGCCCGGTGTCGCGGGGCTGTCCGGCCGCCGCGACCGTGTACTGGGCGCCGTAGAGCATAGGACGGATATTGTCGGACATGCCGCCGTCCACGGCGACGAGCGTCGTACCCTCCTCGGTCTCCTTGACCGCCCCCACCCGGTACAGCGTCACCATGGCGCTCCCCACCACCGAACGCCCCGGCTCCACCAGCGTGTGCGGCAGACGGAGCCCCCGGCTCGTCGCGCCCTCCCGTACCCGAGCGAGCAGCGCCGGCGCCAGCCGGTCGAGCTCCAGGGGGCGCTCGTCCGTGTACGCCACGCCGAACCCGCCTCCCACGTCGATCACGTCCGCTTCGAACCCCGTGTCCCGCTTCAACCGCTCGAGGAGATCCAGCACCACGTCCACCTCGGCCAGGTACGGCTCGGCCTCCAGGACCTGCGACCCGATGTGGGCGTGGACGCCGACGGGTCGCACGTTCGCCAGCGCCACGGCCCGTCGCACGACCCCCGGTACCGCCCGAAGCGGCATCCCGAACTTCGTCCCGAGGCCACCGGTCTGGATGGCCGGGTGCGCGCCGGCCCCGACCTCCGGGATCACCCGGAGCATGACGTCCTGGACCACGCCCGCCTCCCGAGCGATCGGGTCGAGCCGCTCCAGCTCGGCCGGGTTGTCCACGTTGATCAGCCATACCCCCGAAGCGACCGCCTGGCGGAGCTCGTCGTCGCTCTTGTTGTTCCCGTGGAACGCGATCCGTTCCCCGGGGATGCCGGCCGCCAGGCACGCCTCCAGCTCACCGCCCGTGGCCACCAGCAGGTTCAGGCCCTCCTCCGCGACCAGTCGGAGCACGGCCCGCGAGGTGAACGCCTTCACGGCATAGAGCGGGTGCGGGAACAGTCTGGTGAAGGCCCGGCACCGGGCCCGGATGTGCTCCTCGTCGGCGACCAGGAGCGGCGTTCCGTACCGGGCCGCCAGATCCTCGACGAGGACACCGGCGATCGACAGGCCGTCCGGCCCGAAGCGGGCGTTGGCCGGCCAGGGCCGCCCGGCGGCCTCAGCCATCGAACCGCTCCATGGCCTCGGGGGCGGACACTCCGAGCAGCCCGAGGACGTTCGCGATGGTCTGCTTCGTCGCGGCGCAGAGCCACAGCCGGGCCTGGGTCAACGCGTCGTCGTCGGTGACCACCCGACACTCCGTGTAGAACCGGTGGAACTCGGCGGCGAGCTGCTGCGTGTAGTGCGAGAGCCGGTGCGGCGCGCGGAGCTCAGCCGCCCGCTGCACCTGCTCCGGCATCTCCGCGATCACCCCCAGCAGATCCAGCTCGGCCTGGGTGGACAGCAGCGAGAGGTCGGCATCCTCCACCGGCTTCAGCGCCACACCTCGCTCGGCGGCGTGGCGGAGGATGCTGGCGATGCGGGCGTGGCCGTACTGCACGTAGTAGACGGGGTTCTCCATGCTCCGGCGCTTCACGTCCTCGATGTCGAAGTTCATGGTCGAGTCGTTCGAGTGAAGGAGCAGCGTGAACCGCGCGGCGTCGGTCCCCACCTCGTCGATCAGCTCGTCGAGGGTGACGAACAAGCCGGCCCGTCTGCTCATCGTCACGGGTTCGCCGCCCCTCAGGAACGCCACGAATTGGTACAGCACGATCTCGACGGCGGTCGGGTCGAACCCTATGGCCTGGGCCGCGCCCCGCACCCGCACGACGTCGCCGTGGTGGTCGGCGCCCCACACGTAGATCAGGTGGTCGAAGCCTCGCCCGAACTTGTCGATGAGGTACGCGCAGTCCGCCGCGAAGTAGGTATGGGCACCGCTCGCCTTGATCAGTACGCGGTCCTTGTCGTCGCCGAACGCCGTGGACCGGAACCACATCGCGCCGTCGGCCTCGTACACGTGGCCGGCGACGCGGAGCCGCTCGACCGCGGCGGCGATCTCGCCCGACTCCGCCAGCTCTCGCTCAGAGACGTACGTATCGAACCGGACCCCGAACCGGTCCAGGGTGGCCCGGATTCCGTCCAGCACCCGCCGAACACCCTCCTCGCGGAGGCGGATGAATCGCTCGTCGGGCGCCAGGGCAGTCAGCGCGTCCCCGGACTCCGCGGCGATCTTACGGGCGATCTCGACGACGTAATCGCCGTGATAGCCGTCCTCCGGCACCTCGGCGTCGTGCCCGACGACTTGGAGATAGCGGGCCTCGACCGAGGCACCGAACCGGTCCATCTGCCCACCGGCGTCGTTGAAGTAGTACTCGCGCTCCACCTTCCGGCCGGCCGCCTCGAGCACCCTGGCCACCGCGTCGCCCAGGGCCGCGTTTCGCGCGTGTCCGATGTGGAGCGGCCCCGTGGGATTGGCCGACACGAACTCCACCTGGACCGACCGGCCGTCCGGCTCGGTCCACCCGTACCTCGGACCGCTCGCAACGGCCTCCCGCAGGCCGTCGTACCGCCAGTCGTCGCGCACGAAGAGGTTGATGAATCCCGGGCCCGCGACCTCGGCCCGCTCGATCAGGTCGTCGGCCGGAAGATGCGGCAGGATCGCCTCCGCCACCTCTCTGGCCGGCCGGCCCACCAGTGGCGCTACCACTAGAGCCACGTTCGTCGAGAAGTCGCCGAACCCCCTCTGCTTGGGCTTCGTGATCTCGACCTCCGGCGGCTCGCCCGACAGGCCGAGCTCGCCCGAGGCGTCCCGCAGGGCCCGGTGAATCGCGGCGGCGAGCCGGTCCTCGATCATCGGCGACAGTCCGGTGCGGGCTAGGCCTGGGCCGGCCTGCCAGCAAGGACCCGGCGGACGATCTCCACCAGGTGCGCGGGGTCGAACGGCTTGGTGACGTACACCTCCACGCCGAGAGCGTAGCTGCGCAGCCGGTCCTCGTCCTGGGACCGGGCCGACAGTAGGATCACGGGCACGTCCCTCGAGGCGGGGTCCTCCTTCAGCTGCCGCAGGACGTCGAACCCGTCGACGCCCGGCATCATGATGTCGAGCACCACCACGTCGGGCACCGCCTCGCGCGCGCGCCGGAGGGCCTCGTCCCCTCGGCTGGCCGAGTCGACCTCGTAGCCCTCCAGCCGGAAGTTGATCTGGAGCAGCCGGAGAATCACCGGGTCGTCGTCGACGATCAGGATCCGGGGATTGGCTTCGCTCCCCATAGGGGCAGGATAGCGAAGGGGTTCGCCGTGGCCATCACCCTCTCCCCTCCGGTGAGAGGGCATTGCTAGACTCAAGGTTGAGCGACGAGCCCTCGTAGCTCAGAGGATAGAGCGCCGGCCTCCGGAGCCGGGTGCGCAGGTTCGAGTCCTGCCGAGGGCGCCGAACGATCGAACCCCACCTGCCGTGACGACTACCGGGAATGGCCCCGACCTGAGATTCAGGTGGTTCATGTTGCCATCGAGGATGATCGACCTTCCCCTCTCTAGCGCACGAGGAGGACCGGGCACGCAGCGTGATGTACCACCTTGTTCGCCACACCACCGAGTAAGAGGCTCTTCCACTCCGTCATACCGCGCGAGCCCATGATGATCAGATCCGCGTGGGATCCCGCCGCCACGTCGACGATCTGTTGAGGCGTGTTTCCGGAGCTCACCCGGCGGATCTCTCCCTGGGCATCGACGCCCCCATCACGGAATCTCGCCAGCACACCGTTCACGAGCTCCTCAGCGGGGATGGGAGGACCGAGGTCGACGTCGGATCCCTCATATCGCTCGTACTCGCGGACGTGAACGACAGTAACGGCTGAGCCGTATCGCCGAGCAAGATCCACGGCGACGAGGATCGTCTTCTCGCTCTGGGGTGATCCGTCGACCGCAACCAGGATCCGCTCGAACATCCCATGCTCGCCTAGGAGACGACGGGGGCGTCGTCGGTCGAGGGCAGGACGCCGGAGTCCCCGTCGTCAGACGACAGCGTCGCCGGGCGGAGCTGCGGACGTGTCTTCGCGAAGTAGGCTGCTGCCACTGCGAAGCCGATCCCGATCGGCGCGCCAAATGCCTGCCATCTGATCCAACCTCGACGACTGAGGCCGGCGCTGTCCCACATCGTCTGCGGGTGAGCGGCGGCATCGACCGCCCCCCAGACCGGGAGCCCGACAAGGGTGCCCGCCAGCAAGGCGACGCCGATGACGGGGGTGGGGACGTCGAGAAGCTTCAAGGCCGAGGCCAGAAGCACGAACACGAGAGCCGGGCGGATGATGCCGTCCGGCGCCTTCGAGGAGAGCCGAGCGCCGACGTACACGGCCGGGACCGCGCCGATCAAGATGGATGTCGTGAGGCCGAGCTCGAAGTCGCCGACGAGGATATGGGCGAGCGCCGCCGCCGTAACCAGGGGGACGGCCTGCACTAGATCGGTCCCGACGAGCTGCGCGCCCCGGAGCGTCGGATAGGTGAGCATGAGGCACACGATGACGATCGAGCCCGAGCCGACCGAGGTGAGACCCACGAGCATGCCACCGACGGCCCCGATCAGCAGCGTGATCGGGATCAGGACGCGGATCGACCCACCGGGTCCCAGCGTGACGCGCCGACCCTCACGAGCCTGCGCGCTCCTTCGCGCCTGCAGCGATGCCTTCAAGACCATCGCGGCCGCAGCCAGGATGAGCGTCACGCCGAGGAAGATCCTCGTCGTGTTCTCGACGACCGCGCTGTCGCCGGTGGCATGAAGGAGCAGAACTCCGGCGAACGCCGCGGGGATCGATCCGACGCAGAGCCACTTGACGAGCTCCCAACGGACCGTCTTCCGGCGAATGTGGACGCCTCCGCCCACCGGCTTCATGACCATCGCGGCGACGAGATCGGAGGAGACCGCCGCCGTCGGTGTGACACCGAAGAAGATCAGCAGGATGGGGGTCATGAGCGCGCCTCCGCCCATGCCGGTTAGCCCGACGGTGAACCCGACGATCACGGACGCGAACGCGATGGACCAATCGATCTGCACCGTTCGAGTCTCCAACTCTTCGTCGCGTGCTGCCGCCGCCGGCCTGGTGTCCTGCAGACTACCGAGCTCGGTCGCGCCGGTCAGGATACGACGAGCGGCCTGCCGAGGGACGTTCCCGGGCCGCACGGCCAAGAACATTGGGAGAGACTTTCGGGTACTGTCCGCGTGGAGCATCGGTGGCGGAGGCACCCGGAACACGAGGAGACCTCTCCCAGCGCGACCTGGACCCCGATCCGATCGCGCAGTTCCGCATCTGGCTCGAGGAGGCCCGGGCCGCCGGGATCGTGTTCCCCGAGACCATGGCCCTGGCCACCGCCGACGCCGGCGGCCGGCCCTCCGTCCGCCACGTGCTGCTCCGAGGTCTCGACGAGCGCGGCTTCGTCTTCTACACGAACCACGAGAGCCGCAAGGGGCGGGAGCTCGCCGGGAACCCCCGCGCCGCGCTGGCCTTCTACTGGCGCGAGCTGGAGCGGCAGGTGTGCGTCACTGGAACCGTTGAGCGCACCACGCGCGAGGAGTCCGAGGCCTACTTCCGCACACGCCCCCGAGAGGCGCGCCTCGGCGCGTGGGCGTCGCGCCAGAGCGAGGTGGCGGCATCCCGCGAGGAGCTCGACGAGCGTTACCGGCAGATGGAAGAGCGGTTCCCCGGCGACGACGTCCCGCTCCCTCCACATTGGGGCGGGTTCCGCCTCTTTCCGGACACGATCGAGTTCTGGAAGGGGCGGGAGCACCGGCTTCACGACCGCATCCGGTACACCCGCCGGCCTGAGGGCCCTTGGGTGATCGAGCGCCTTTATCCGTAGCCCGAAGCGAGAGGCCGAAGCGAGCGGCCGCCGGCGCGAACGGTCGTCGGTGCCCACGCCGCCGGCGGTGCGGTATCGTTCGCGCCGCATGTCCGACGACCTGCGCACGATCGTCGCCGAACTGATGCCCCGGGCCCGGACCGACCTGGAGCGGCTGGTTCGGATCCCGTCCATCGCCTTCCCCGGCTACGACCCCGAGCCGGTCCGTCGCTCGGCCGAGGCCACCGCCGAGATCCTCGAAGAAGCCGGGCTTGGGGGCGTGCGGCTGATCGAGCTCCCGGACGTGGACCACCCGGCCGTGTTCGGGGAAGTCCCGGCTCCGCCGGGGACCCCCACCGTCCTGTTGTACGCCCATCACGACGTGCAGCCTGAGGGTCCGCCCGACCAGTGGGAGTCGCCGCCGTTCGAGCCGGTGGTCCGGGACGGCCGGATGTACGGACGCGGCACGTCCGACGACAAGTGCGGGATCGTCATGCACGCCGCCGCCGTTCGGACCTTCGAGGGGCGGACGCCGGTGGGCGTGAAGGTACTGGTCGAGGGCGAGGAGGAGGCGAGCGCGGAGCACCTCCCGTTCCTGATCGAGGGCCACCGGGACCTGCTCGCGGCCGACGTCATCGGCGTCGCCGACGGCGGGAACTGGAGGACGGGGATCCCGGCGATCGAGATCAGCATCCGTGGCATCGTCGACTGCTTCGTCTCGGTGCGTGTGCTCGACCTCGGGGTGCACAGCGGCTCCTTCGGCGGGCCGATCCCCGACGCGCTGTCGGCGCTGGCCAGGACCCTCGCCTCCCTCCAGGACGACGATGGGAACGTCGCCATCGCTGGACTCGCGAGCGTCCCCTGGACGGGGATCGAGGTGACCGAGGAGGAGTTGCGCGAGGAAACTCCGGTGCGGCCGGGGGTTCGGCTGATCGGGTCGGGCCCCATCGCCGAGCGCCTGTGGACCCGGCCCGCGGTCTCGGTCCTGGGGATCGACGCGCCGCGCGTCGCGGAGGCCTCGAACCAGCTCGTGCCGGTGGCGCGGGCGAAGGTGAGCTTGCGACTGGCGTCGGGGGACGATCCCGAGCGCGCCATGGACGCCCTGGTCGGCCACCTCGAGGACCACGCGCCGTGGGGCGTGGAGGTGAAGGTCGAGCGAGGCACGGGGGCCAACGGACTGCTGGTTCGGACCGATGGCCCGGCCTTCGCCGCGATGCGCCGGGCCATGGAGGCCGCCTACGGCCGAGCCCCGGTCGAGGTGGGCAGCGGCGGCTCCATCCCGCTCGTTCCGATCCTCGCCGGTGCGTTCCCCGACGCCGAGATCCTCGTGTACGGCGCCGCCGACGAGAAGAGCCAGTACCACTCGATCAACGAGAGCGTGGACCTCGGGGACCTGGAACGCGCCTGCCTGACGCAGGCGCTGCTCATGGTGGAGCTGGCGGCGTCGGCGTGAGGATGGCCGTCGCTGCTAACGTTGGGATGATGAACACCGAACCACCGGAGCAGGGAGCCACCGAGATCGCACAGGGCGAGCCGGAGGCGCCGCAGGAAGCGATCACCCAGCCGGCCAAGCTCCTCCGGATCGCCTCGATGGTCCGCGAGCTGCTGGAGGAGACCCGGGCTGCCTCCCTCGACGAGCCCGGCCGCGTTCGCCTCCGAGAGATCTACCAACGGTCCCTAGACGAGCTCCGCGAGGTCCTCACCCAGGACCTCCAGGAGGAGCTCGCCATGCTGGCGCCCCCCATGGAGGGCGTCCCCACCGAGTCCGAGATCCGGGTGGCGCAGGCCCAGCTGGTGGGATGGCTCGAGGGGCTGTTCCACGGCATCCAGGCCGCCCTGTTCGCGCAGCAGGCGGCGGCCCGCGCTCAGTTCGAGGAGCTCCGCCGCCGCGGCCTCCCCGCCGGCCAGCCCCCCGGCCCGCCGCCGGAGCGCGGGCCCGGCCAGTACCTCTAGCCGCCGCAGCGCGGCGGGCCAGTACCTGCCGGTCGCCAGCGGCAGCTAGCCCGCCAGCTCGGTCCTCCACACCTGCTGCCACTCGGAGTACGGCACGCACGTCTTGCCATCGCGGCAGTCAGCCATGGGCGTCTTCCAGAACCAGACGGATGCGAGGTACGACGCCCGGGCGTCGGCGTGGTACGCGGCGCACGATCCGGGGCTCAGGCGGTTCATGAACGCGCACGCATCCCGGTTGGCCGGCGTCTTCCCGAAGGAGAAGGCCTGCTGTGCCTGGACCTTCGGGGTGCTGATCCATCGCAGCCAGTGGTACGCGCAGTTCTGGTGCGGCGCGTCGGTGGCCAGCATCCACGTGTCCGCCCACCCCGTCGCGCCCTCCGCCGGGATGGTCTCCGCCACCGGGACGCCGGCGAGCCGGAGGGCGGTGGTCTGGTATGGCCAGGCCGCTCCCACCACGGCGTCTCCGCTCCTGAACATCGAGATCTCCTGCGAGGCGAATCGCCAATACTCCGCGATCAGCGGCCGCTGCTGTTTCAGGAGGTCGATCGCGGCCCGGAACTGCGTCCGATCGAGCTCGTACGGGTCCTCGATCCCCAGCTCCGGACGGGTGGCCTTGAGGTACAGCGCCGCGTCGGCGATATGGATGGGGTTGTCGGGGACCGTGATCCGGCCAGCGTGCGCGGGGTCGTAGATGACTCCCCAGCTGGTCGGAGCTCTTGCGAACTCCTCGGTGTTGTAGAGCAACACGTTCGGGCCCCACTGGAGCGACACGCCGTAGTGGACGCCGTCGATCGTGTTGTGCGGGGGCGACTGCAGCTCCGGGACGAAGTTCTCGATGTCCGGGATCAGGTCCACGTTCACGGGTCTCACGTCGCCGCCGTAGATCAGTCCCAGCGATATATCGCCGGAGGCCGAGACCATGTCGTATCGGCCTCCACCGCCGTCCGCCATCAGGGACAGCATCTCGTCGGAGGACCCGGCGTACCTGGCGTTGACCTCGCAGCCGGTCTCCCGCTCGAAGGGCCTGGTCCACGATTCCTCGACGTAGCCTCGCCACGCGATCAGGTTGAGCGCTCCCTCGCCCTCCCCGACCGACTCGAGGGTGGGCATGTCTGCGGTCGGGGGGCGAGCCGGCCCTGCGCCGTCCCCATCGACCCGCTCGCCTCCGCCACACGCGGCGGCGACCAGCATCACCGCGGCCAGGAGGGCGACCGCGGGCCATCCGGACGGCCCTGTCGACCTGCGCGTCACACTCCGACCCTACCCCGGACCCGTTTCCTCGAGCGCCGCCACGGGAACCGGCGCCCCGGCGGCCCGCCGGGGCGCGGGGGTCGGCTCCACGCCCCCGGTGAGGCGCTGCGCCAGGTAGACCGGGATGATCGAAAGCAGCATCAACACCAGGGCCACCGCGTTCACCACCGGCTGCTGGCGGGGCAGGCGGATGTTGTTGAAGACCCAGATCGGCAGCGTGAGCTTCGAGCCGGCGGTGAAGTTCGTGACCACGATCTCGTCGAAGGACAGGCCGAACGCGAGCAAGCCGCCGGCCACGAGCGCGGTCCGGATGGCCGGAAGTGACACGTAGCGGAACGTCTGCCAGCCATCGGCCCCCAGGTCCATCGACGCTTCCACGAGCGAGGTCGGGGTTCGCCGGAGGCGGGCGATCACGTTGTTGAACACGACGACGATACAGAACGTGGCGTGGCCGACGATGATTGTCCACACCGAGAAGGTGAGCCCGAATGCACTGTGCCCGAAGTCGATGGCCGACGAAAGGGCGATGGCCGTCACGATGCCGGGGAGCGCGATTGGGAGGACCAGCGCGAACGAGATGGTCTCCCGGCCGAAGAACCTGAACCGGTGCACGGCGAACGCGGCGCACGATCCCAGCACCAACGCGATCAGCGTCGCGCCAACCGCGGCCTGGATGGACCCGGCCAGGGCCGGCCGGAGGTCCGGGTCGCGCCACGCCGCCCCGAACCACTTCGTGGTCCACAGCTCCGGAGGCCAGGCCCGGGTGACGCTCTCGTTGAACGCGTACAGGGCCAAGATGACCAGGGGCGCATACAGGAAGACCAGGGTCAGCACGGTCCCGCCCTTGATCACGGCCCGCGCCAGCCGGGACTCCATGGCTACAGGGCCTCGAAGGCCCCGAGACGCCGGGCCGCGGTGAGGTAGATCGCCATGATGACGACCGGCACCATGGCGAAGGCCGCGGCGAGCGGGAGGTTGCTGGCCAGCCCCACGAGGTTGAAGATGGCGTTCCCGATGAAGAACCCCTTCCCCACGAGCGTCGGCGTGATGTAATCGCCCAGGGTGAGCGAGAACGTGAAGATGGAGGCCGCCGCGAGCCCCGGGAACACCAGCGGCACGACGACCCTCCGGAACGTCATCCACCCTTTCGCCCCCAGGTCGCTCGACGCCTCCAGCAGCGAGCCGGGCAGTCGCTCGAGCGCCGCGTAGACCGGGAGGATGGCGAAGGGAAGCCACAGGTAGCAGAACGTGAGCCACACGGCCCAGTTGCTGGCCGCCAGGGACCTTTCGATGCCGAACACGCCGAGGAAGGACTGGAGGGGCCCCTCCCCCGCGGTGATGATGCGCCACGAGAACACCCGGATCAGGTAGTTCGACCAAAGGGGCAATGTCACCGCGAGGAGCAGCGCCGACCTGATGCGGGGCGTCGCCATCCGGGCCGCGTAGTACGCGATGGGGAAGGCCAGGGCCAGGTCGGTGACGGTCACCGCCGCCGCCATCCCCGCCGTCCGAAGCGTGATGGTCCGGTACACGGAGCCGCCCAACAGGGTCTCGAAGTTCCTGAGCCCCCATACCCGCTCGATCTCCGACGTCAGCTCGTTCAGGCGCCAGAACGACGTCACGAGAAGGAGCGAAAGCGCCGACAGGTAGACGAGGACCATCCACAGGAGGGGTGGCGCGAGCAGCAGGGCCAGCTTCGCAGCCGGGTGGCGGAACAGGGCCGCGGAGACGCGGCGAACGGCCCCGCCCTGCGCCGTCGCGTGGGTGACCGCCATGCGCTCAGGGCTCCCCCGAGACGGTGCGGGGGGCCCGAAGCCGGGCCCCCCGAAGACCGTCCGAGATCACTAGCCCGCGCCCCGGATCTCCGTCCAGGCGTTCGTCCAGGTGGCATAGTCGACGCAGACGCTGCCCCGTTCGTCCCCGCAATCGGAGAGCGGGGTCTTCCACAGGAACACGCTCGCGAGGAACTCCTCGTCGCCGCAGTGATAGATGGCGGCGGCGTCCCCGAGGTCCGCGTCAAGCTGGGGACACGACTCGGTGTTCGACGGCGTGGCGCCGTAGAACTCGGCCACCTGCGTCTGGATGTCCGGCCGGAGCGTGTACTCCATCCACTTCAGCATGCAGTTCGGATTCGGGGCGTTCGACGACATCATCCACGTGTCGGCCCAGCCGGTGACTCCCTCCGACGGGATCACCGACGCGACGGGAACCTTCGCGACGTACTGCTGGTTCACCGGCCATGCCGTGCCGATCACCATGTCGCCGGACTCGAACCCGTCGATCTCGTCGGTGTACACCGCCCAGTACTTGCTGATCATGCCGGCCTGGGTCTTCAGCAGCTCCACCGCGGCGTCGAGCTGCTCCTGGGTGAGCTCGTACGGGTCCGTGATGCCCAGGTCCGGCTGATGGGTCATGAGGTACATCGCCGCGTCGGCGATGTAGATGGGGCTGTCGTAGGCCGTGACCTTCCCTTCGTACGGCGAGCCGGGCTCGAACACGACGTCCCAGCTCGTGGGGGCTTGGGTGACCTCATCGGTGTTGTACATGAGGAAGTTCGGCCCCCACATGTACGGCACCCCGTAATGGAGCCCGTCGACCGTGTTGTGCGGCGGCGACTTGAGTGACTCCATCACGTTCGCGTACTCGGGGAACAGCGCCTCCACATCGACGGCCGCGACGTCGCCGTTCGCGATCAACCGGTTCGTGGCGTCGCCCGACGCCGACACGCCGTCGTACAGCGTGCCACCCTGCTGGCGCATGAACCTCACCATCTCGTCCGAAGTGTTCCCGTACTTGATCTCGACATCGCACCCGGTCTCCTGCTCGAACGGCCTCACCCACGCCTTCTGGGTGTACCCGGGCCACGCGATCAGGCTGAGCGCGCCCTCAGTGGGTCCGATCGAGTCGATGACCGCGGGTCCCCCATCGCCGGTCGGAGGCGTCACCTCCTCCTCGCCGCACGCGGCGGCCAGGAGCGCCATCACCCCCACCACGGCGATCAGCGATCTCACGTTCCTCATGCCTTCCCCTCCTCCGGGTCTTGCGACCCCTCCCCCCCTCCGGCCTGTTCGACCGGACGGTTGTTGCGCCTGCTCCAGACGAGCCGGACGGCTTCCCCCCGGACCTGGAGCGCCTCCATCGATGACGTGGACAGGTTCTGCTGGACCACGACCAGCTCCCCGCCCACGTCGAGCGAGACGATGTACCTGGTGAGGGCACCAAGGTAGACGACCTCGCTCACATGCCCGGTTGCCGTGCACTCGTCCGCTCCCGCCTCCGCGTCCGGCCCAACGAGGTGGATCTTCTCCGGCCGAATGGTGAACGCGTCGGGGGATCCGGTCACCGACCTCGCCGCCTCGCCCTCCAGGACGTTCGAGATGCCGACGAACCCGGCCACGAACCCGGTGGCGGGGCGCTCGTAGACTTCCGCCGGCGTGCCGACCTGCTCGATCCTCCCGTGGTTGAACACGGCGAGGCGGTCGCTCATCGTGAGCGCCTCCTCCTGGTCGTGGGTCACGTAGATGAACGTGAGCCCCACCCGCTGCTGGATCTGCTTCAGCTCGATCTGCATTGCCTGGCGGAGCTTCAGGTCGAGGGCGCCGAGGGGCTCGTCCAGCAGGAGCACCTTGGGGCGGTTCACCATGGCCCGGGCCAGGGCCACCCGTTGGCGCTGGCCCCCGGAGAGCTGGGCGGGCTTGCGACGCTCGAAACCCTCCAGCCGGACCATCCGCATCGCGTCGGTCACCCGGTCCTGACGCTCGTCCTTCGGGACCCTCCTCACCTTCATGCCGTACTCGACGTTTTCCCCCACCGTCATGTGCGGGAACAGCGCGTAGTCCTGGAACACCGTGTTCACGTCGCGCTCGTAGGGGGCGAGGCCCGTCACGTCCTTGCCGTCGAGCCACACGCGGCCCTCCGTTGGCGCTTCGAAGCCGGCGATCATCCGAAGGGACGTCGTCTTTCCCGAGCCCGAGGGGCCGAGCATGGAGAAGAACTCGCCCTCCAGGAC
This sequence comes from Actinomycetota bacterium, assembly GCA_050692435.1. Lineage (GTDB taxonomy): Bacteria > Actinomycetota > UBA4738 > UBA4738 > HRBIN12 > AC-69. The sequence continues at coordinate 13,146 of JBOGVG010000061.1, read as the reverse complement.
CTCGACGTCGATGCCGTCGACGGCGACCACGTCGCCGAACCGCTTCCGGATGCCCTCCATGCGGACGGCCACCTGGACCCTCGAGGGAGTCCGGACGTCGCTCACCTCGGCTTGGGGTTGCGCCAATAGCCCTCCGGCGTAGTACGGGACGCGTGCCATCTTGCCCGGGAACCGGCGTGCGGGCAAGGCAGCCGGTCGAGCCTAGGCGTCCGCCGTCGCGGTACCGGGCACCGTGCGGAGGTCCGTGTTCCGCTCACCGATCGCCGCCAGGCCGGCGGTCATGTCCCGAACGATCCGCGGGCCCAGGTACACGAGCCCCGTGTAGACCTGCACCGTGGTCGCCCCGGCCTCAATGCAGGCCAGCGCGTCGGGTGCCGTGAACACGCCCCCGCAGGCGTTGACGGGGAGCTCTTCGCCGGCCGCTCGGTGGACCTCGCCCACGATGCGCACGGTGTCCTCGAACAGGTCCCGGCCGGACAGCCCCCCGGTCCCGGTCGCGAGGCGCCTGTCGGCCACCGGTCGCGTGTTCGAGCACGTGAGCCCGTCCGCGCCGCCCTCCTGGGCGATCCGGGCAAGGGCCAGCACGACCTCTCGCTCGACCTCGGTGCGGAACGGCGGCAGCTTGACGAACAGCGGCTTCGTCCTGCGAGCCCCCAGGTCCCGCAGGAGCGCAGCGAGGTGGGCCTCGTTGTCCCGGTCCCGGCCCCACGAGACGTTGGGACAGCTCGCGTTGAGCTCGATCCCGTCCACGTGCGGCTCGAGGAGGGCGTGGGTGGGGACGACGTCTCGTCGGTCCTCGTCGGCGATGCTGGCGAACCGCGGCGCCGTCCTCGGCGTTCGGGCCAGGTTCCGTGCCGCCCCTTCCGCGCCCGGGTTCGGCAGGCCCATGGCGTTCGTCATCGAGGCCCGGCCGGGGTAGCGGACGATGCGTGGCTTCGAATTGCCCTCGCGGGGATGGCGGGTGATGGTCCCACCCACCACGTACCCGAAGCCGATGCGCCCCAGCGCGTCGAAGTGGCGGCACGCCTTGTCGAACCCCGCGGCCAGCCCAATCGGGTTGCGGAGCTCGATCCCGGCCAGGGTCACGCGAAGCGAGGGATCATCCACGGCCCCGCCGATCCGCTCCCATGGGACCGGCAACGAGAGCGCCCGATGAGCGATCCGATGGGCGGCCTCCGCAGGGAGCACGAAGAACAGGGGTCGGGCCGCGGCCCGGTACAGGCCCATCGGCCGCCTATGCTACCCGCCATGGCCGACGACCTCGCGCAGCGGCTCCTGGTGGCCTCGGAGCTCCGCGGGGACTTCGTCCTTTCCTCCGGGAAGCGCTCGTCGGTCTACTTCGACAAGTTCCGGTTCCTTACCGATCCGCCGCTGCTCAAGGATCTGGCGCACGCGGTGGCGGGGCTGCTGCCGGAGGGCGTCACGCACCTCGCGGCGCCGGAGGGTGCCGCGACGCTGCTGGTGGCGGCGGTGGCGCTCGAAGCGCACCTTCCGATCGCGGTCGTTCGCAAGGAGCCCAAGACGTACGGGACGAAGTCGCAGGTCGAGGGCCACGCGCCGGCGGGGGCGCGCGTCGCGCTCGTCGAGGACGTCTCCACTACTGGCCACCAGGTGCTGAAGGCCGCCCGGGCCCTGGAGGCAGAAGGCTGCGAGATCGGGCTCGTGCTCCTGGCCATCGACCGAGGTGGCGGCCGACGCCTCCGGGATGCCGGGTATCTGGTGAAGGCGGTTGTGGAGATCGAGCCGGACGACGGGCCGGACGGCAGGTCCGGCTAGACCCCGACGCTCTCCCGGCCCGGAGCCGGGGGCTGGACGCACCGCCACACCTGGAGGCGCCACAGGAGCCGGCTGCCCCTGGCGTGGAGGTCGAGGATGCCCTCCTTCATCATCCGGGCCACCGCCTTCGACCTCGCGACGACGTCGGGAAGGGGGAACTCACGGGACAGGAGGGCCTGGAGGTTGGCGGCCCCGAATATCCTCCGAGCAACGTCCAGGATCCGGTTCTCGGCCTGGATCGTGCCGGTCGGAAGGTACAGCCGCCCTCCGGTGGCCAGGCTGTCGTTCTCCCGGATGCTCTCCAGCATGGCCGCGGGGAGCTCGGCTCCCGTGGGGCCTCCGGCCCGCCCGTCCGGGAACCATCCGGACACCTGGGCGATCTCGTCGGGGATCCCGGAGACGTCGCCGATGATCACGTCGGCCTGGATGCCCCGGACCGGCTCGAGTAGGTTCCCCACCCGGAACTCCACCCGACCCTCCAGTTCGAGGCGCCTGGCGTTCTCCCGAGCCACGTCCACCGCGGGGGCCGACAGGTCGCACCCGATGACCCGCTCCGCGCCCAGCCGGGCCGCCACGAAGGACAGGACTCCGCTGCCGCACCCCACGTCGATCACGGTGTCGCCGGGCTCGATCTCCAGGGCCTCGGCGATGGTCCGGCTCGTGTGGGTAGGCGCGAACACACCGGGATCCACGAAGATGGTGAAGGGGCCGGTCCGCCCCTTCCACTCCATCTCCCCCGGGGACTCCCCCGGGGACCCGTTGGTCGCTTCGCCCTGGGTTCCGGTCGCCATCAGGGCCCAATGGTGCGCAGCCCGGGGCCGGACAGTCAACTGGGCTCAGACCTTCGGAGCGTCGAAGGCTGCGTCCCTGCCCGGCTCGATGTCCCCCCCCTCGACGGCCAGGGCATCCGCACGAGCCCGCCGGGTGACCTCCACGGTGTCCACGCCGAGGTGGCCGACGGGGTACCGGGTGATCCGCCCGGCCGCCCGCCGGAGCAGCCGGATGGTGCCGTGGCGGTTGCCTCGGAGCAGGTGGACGTATCCCGCGCCGAGCTGGGAGAGGCCCTTGAAGAACTCGGCGTCGGAGGTGTCCCGGGACTGCTTCCAGGCCGTCTCCCAGGCCTCGTGCGCCGGGAAGAACCGGCCGGCGTTGAAGTGCTCCCGCCCCAGCCGGTGGTTCTCCCCCACGGGGAGGCCGTCGAAGTCCTCGAGGTGGAGCCGGTTCTCGGCCTCCCATGGCTGAGGGCGGCCGAGCTCGTCTCGCGGACGCTTGGGCTTGTTCCGCTTCTCGGTGGGCCGGCCGGTCTTCCCCCGTGCTTCCTCGCGCATACGCCCATCGTAGCCGGGGCTCGGCAAATACATGTCGCCGGATGATGGGGTGGAAACAACGCTCCGCGGCCGATACCCTCCTTGAAGGCCGACCGATCGGGAGACGATCCGCGTGGCCACCACGCACATCAAGGAACCGCCGGTCCCGCGCGACGGCGAGTCACAGCTCGCGCGCGACCCCAGCCGGATGCCACGATGGATCCCCCGGCTGATCCTGCTGATCGTGGCGTCGGCCTTCGCCGCGTACGCCGCCTTCAACCTGTTCCGACGGTTGCGGGACATCATCATCTGGCTGATCGCCGCGCTGTTCCTGTCGTTCGCGCTCGAGCCGGCGGTCAACTGGATCGTGAAGAAGTGGGGGTGGCGCCGGGGGGCGGCCACGGGGCTGGTGCTGTTCGGGCTGGCGCTCCTGCTGCTCGTGGTGGTGGCGTCGATGGTGCCGCTGGTCGTGAACCAGGTGCAACAGCTCGTGAACGACGTCCCGACGTGGCTCGACCAGGCGAGCGTCTACACCGAACGGTGGTTTGGCCAGGACTTCAAGCTCACCGGGCCGAAGATCCTGGAGCAGGTGACCAGCGCCGACCAGGCCGTGGGCCGGATCGCCTCCAACCTCGCCTCGGTGGGCGCCTTCATGCTCAGCCTGCTGTTCCAGGTGCTCACCATCGGGCTGTTCACCTTCTACTTGGTCGCCGACGGGCCGCGGGTCCGGCGGGCGGTGTGCTCGGTGCTTCCCCCGCAGCGCCAGCGGGAGGTCCTGGACGCCTGGGAGATCGCCATCGACAAGACCGGCGGGTTCCTGTACTCCCGCCTACTGCTCGCGGCGCTCTCCGCTGGATTCTCCTTCATCGCCCTCACCGTGCTCCAGGTGCCCTTCGCGCTGCCGCTCGCGCTCTGGATGGGCTTGGTGTCGCAGTTCATCCCGGTGGTGGGGACCTACATCGCCGCCGCGGTGCCGCTCCTGGTGGCCCTGCTCGAGGATCCGTGGTCGGCGCTGTTCTTCCTGATCTACGTCCTCGTATACCAGCAGATCGAGAACTACCTCCTCAGCCCGAGGATCACGGCCCAAACCATGCAACTTCACCCGGCCGTCGCGTTCTTCGCCGCGCTGGCCGGCGGGGCGATCTCGGGCGTCCTCGGCGCGTTCATGGCGCTCCCGGCCGCCGCGGTGATCCAGGCCACGGTCTCCTCCTACGTGAGGCGGCACGAGGTAGTGGAGACCGAGCTCACCCGGCAGGAGAAGCCGGTCGTTCGGCGGGAGCCCGACCCGAAGCGGTGGCGGTCGTGGTTCTCGAAGCTCCGGCGGGAGCGAACGTCGGAAGGGTCCTGAGACCACCTCCTGAGCGTCCGCGTGGCCGAGGGACGCGTGGGAGACTGGCGCCGCGTGGAGCCCACCCGGATCACCCTCGTCCCTCACACCCATTGGGATCGCGAGTGGTACGGGCCATTCGAGGAGTTCCTGGAACGACTCCTGGCGATGATGGACACCCTCCTCGACCTGGGAGACCAGGGGTTCCCCCACTTCCACCTGGACGGGCAGACGGCGATGATCGACGACTACCTGACCGTCCGGCCCGAACGCGAGGACGACGTGAAGCGACTTGCCGGTGAAGGCCGGCTCTCCCTCGGCCCATGGGTCACGCAGATGGACGAGTTCCTCGTCTCCGGCGAGTCGCACGTTCGAAACCTGGAGCGCGGACTGGCCCGGGCCGGCGAGCTGGGGACCCCGCTTCCCGTCGGCTACCTGCCGGATCAGTTCGGGCACGTCGGGCAGATGCCGCAGATCCTCGCGGCGGCCGGGATCAACATGGCGGTGGTATGGCGAGGCGTTCCGGCAGCCATCGACCGCACGAAGTTCTGGTGGGTCGCTCCGGACGGTAGCCGCGTGCTGGCCGAGTACCTGGCCTTCGGGTACTCGCTGGGATGGGACATCGAGCGACACCAGGATCCCGACGAGCTCGGGGAGGCGCTGCGGCGCAAGGTCGAACAGGTCACGCCGTTCCTCGCGACCGACCGGTTGCTGATCACGGTGGGCTCGGACCATTCCGGGCCGGACGCCACGCTCTCCACGCGGCTGGCCGGGGCTGAGGGGCACGTGCCGGGCGTGACGGTTCGGATCGGTTCGCTGCTCGACCACCTCGGGGACGATCCGCCTCACGACCTCCCGTCCTGGCGCGGCGAGCTCAGGTCGTCGGCCCGGGCCCACCTCCTGCCGAACGTGTACTCAGCCAGAGCCGACCAGAAGCGCGAGCGGGGCCGGGTGGAGGCCCTGGTCGAACGGTACGCCGAGCCGCTGGCGGCGCTGGTCCCCGGGTTCGCGTGGCCGCGACAGGAGCTCGATCGGGCGTGGACGTTGCTCCTGTGGAACGGCGCGCACGATTCGGTCTGCGGATGCTCGCACGACCAAGTGGCCCGCGACGTGGACGCCCGATACGCGGAGGCGCGGGCGCTCGCCGAGGGTGTGGCGGGGGGCGCGCTGGGAACGCTCGCCTCGCTCGTCGGGGAACCCGGCGTGCTCCGCTTCAACCCGTCCCCGTTCGAGCGCGAGGGCGTTCCGGGACTGGGGTGGCGGGTCGAACCCGGACCGGTCGTCCCGGCCGAGGTCCCCCTGGAGGTCGAGGCCCCCGACGGCTGGGTCCTCGCCGACGGGATCGCCTTCACCCTCCGGGACGAACCGGACATCGGCGACCTCTACAACTTCTGCCCCACCAAAGATGGACAGCAGGCGAAGGAGCCGGTGTGGACCGTCGCCGCCGGGACGGCAGACGCCGTCTTCGACGACGGGCTTCGAGCGCGAGTGCGCGTCGCCCGCCGCGAGGGCGAGGCGTTCCTCCGGCTGAACGGCGAGATCGACAACCGGGGGCCCGATCACCGGCTCCGCCTTCACGTCCGGCTGCCCCCCTCGGCCTCCGGCTCCATCGCCGGCTCGCCCTTCGAGCTCGTCGAACGCGGGCTCGTGTCCGAGGGCAGCGCCCTCGAGGCCCCCTCGCCGACGTGGCCGGCCCGGCACGTGGTCCTGGCCGGCGGCGTCGCCGCGTACGGAGAGGGGGTCTTCGAGTACGAGGTCGTACCCGGCGAGCTCGCCATCACCCTCCTGCGATGCGTGGGGACCATCAGCCGGGAGCACCTGGCGACCCGGCCCTTCGCCGCCGGGCCCGACGTGCCGACCCCCGACGCGCAGATGATCGGCACGACCGGGTTCGCGATCGGCCTGAATCCGAAGGCTCGCCCCGACGAGCTCATGCCGAGCTGGGAGCGGTTCGCCCTGCCGCTCCTCGAGGTCCCAGCCGAAGGGTGCGGGTCCCTGCCTTCAACCGGAACGCTCTTGTCGGTCGAGGGCGAAGCCGTCTTGTCGAACGTTCGCCGGACGGACGGACCGGCCGAGGTTCGCCTGTGGAACCCGCACCCCGACCGGCCGGTCCGGGTGCGGGTGGACGGGCGGGCCGTGACGCTCGGCCCGGCCCGGATCGAGACCGTGCGTCTCGACTAAGCTCAGCCGCCGTGCGAGAGGACTTCGACGTCATCGTGGTGGGCGGCGGTGCCATGGGGACCGCCGCCGCGCGTTCCCTCACGGAACGTGACCGGAGCGTCCTGCTCCTGGAGCGGTTCGAGATCGGCCACGCCCGGGGCAGCTCCGGCGGGCCCACCCGGATCTTCCGCGTTTCCTACGACCACCCAGACTACGTGCGGATGGCGCGTCTCGCGCTGGAGGAGTGGCGGCAACTCGAGGCCCGCTCCGATGAACGGCTCCTCGTCACGACGGCGGGCCTCGACGTCGGGGAGGACGGCCGGGAGACGGCCGAGGCCCTGGAGGCCGCCGGCGAGCCCTTCGAGTACCTGAAGCCGGAGGCAGTGCGAGAGCGGTGGCCGGCCCTTCGGTTCGAGCCCGACATGGAGATCTTCGTCCAGGAGGACGGCGGGGTGTGCATGGCCGAGCGGACCGTCCGGGCCCAAGCCCGGCTGGCCGCGGAGGGCGGCGCCACCGTGATGGAGAACACGAAAGTGAACCGGATCGCCCCCGCCAGCTCGGGGGTCGAGGTGAACACCGACGGCGCCACCTACCGAGCGCCCGTCGCCGTGGTGACGGCGGGGTCGTGGGCCGGGCCGCTCCTAGCCGAGGCCGGCGTCTCGCTCCCGCTCGCGCCGAGCTTCGAGCAGGTCACCTACTTCGTCCTGGACGAGCCCTCACCGCTCCCGACGGTCATCGACTGGACGGTCGACCGGGTCAGCACCCCGTACGTCGTGCCGAACCCCGAGGAGTCGGGGCACTTCAAGGTGGCCCTCCACATGTCCGGTCCGCCCATCGACCCCGATGCGCGGACCTTCGACCCGGACCCCGTCCGAGTCGGGGCAGTCACGGAGTACGCGACGTACCGGTTCGCGCCGAACCGGGCCACCGGGGTCACCGATACCTGCCTGTACACGAACACGCCGGATGAGCACTTCGTCTTGGACCGGCGAGGCTCGCTCGTGATCGGGTCCCCGTGCAGCGGCCACGGCTTCAAGTTCACCCCGCTCATCGGGCGGATCCTGGCCGACCTGGTTTCCGAGGAGCCCCCACCGATCCCACTCGAGCGGTTCCGCTCGACCAGGCCCGCCCTGGTGCACTGACCGCGGCTGGCCCGAGCGGCCCATCGCGGCCCTCGCGTAGGCTCTGTCCGTGCAGGGCAAGCTCAGCCCCGAAGACCTTCGCACCAGGTCGCGCGTGATGCTGCTGGCGTCCATCGCTAGGCGCCTTCGAGGACGACAGTGGCGCATCGTCCCCCACCCCGGCCCCATCAACGAGGAGCAGCGCACTGGAGACAAGTCCGGCGCGCTCCGAGCCGCCATCTTCGGAGCCAACGACGGCCTCGTGTCCAACGTGTCGCTGATCTTCGGGGTGGCCGGGGCCGGCGTGTCGAACAGGGTGATCATCGTCGCGGGCGTGGCCGGGCTGCTCGCCGGAGCCTTCTCCATGGCCGCGGGTGAGTACATCTCCGTGCGCGTCCAACGCGAGGTGTTCGAGCGGCTGATCCATCTGGAGGCACACGAGATCGGGTCCGACGCTGAGGCCGAGCAAAAGGAGCTTGCCCTCATCTACGAGCGGAAGGGCATCTCCCGGGATCTCGCCGAGCGCCTGGCCGAGGAGCTCATGCGGGATCCCGACGTGGCCCTGGAGACCCACGCCCGGGAGGAGCTCGGACTCGACCCCGAGCAGGGACTCGGTTCGCCGTGGGCCGCGGCGGGCTCGTCGTTCGCGACCTTCTCACTGGGCGCCCTGGTGCCGCTGGTCCCGTTCCTGTTCGGGAGCGGCACCGCCGCGGTGATCGTCTCGGCCGTGCTCGCGCTCGCCACCCTCTTCGGCATCGGCGCGGGGATGTCGTACCTCACGGGGAAGCGGTTCCACGTCTCGGGCCTGCGGATGTTCCTGATCGGCGGCACCGCCATGCTCATCACCTTCGGGGTGGGCAAGCTCCTCGACGTCACCACCATCTAGGGTCCTGCCGTGCCGGCCCCCGCGGAATCCCGACGCCCGATCATGGCTCCGTCACCTCGCCGCCCAGGCCGACCAGCTCCTCCAGGGCGCTCCGGAGGGCTTCGTATCGCCGGTCGCCGAGCTCCCGACGGGCCCTGGCCTCCAGGGCGGCCACGGCCCGGCGGGCCTCGCCCACGTACCGCCGGCCCCGAGCCGTGAGTCGGACCACCTTGGCCCTGGCGTCATCGGCATCGGGGACCCGCCGGACGTATCCCCGGGTCTCCAGGTCGTCGACGATCAGCATCATCCCCTGCTTGGTCATCCTGGCCCGGCGGGCAAGCTCGGTGAGGCGGGTCCCCCACCGCCGGTCGATGTGCATGAAGACCGCGGCGTGGGCCGGGCGGGCGTCCGGGTAGCCCCGCTCGTCGAGGCTGGACATCAGCTCCACCGCCAGCGCTCGATGCCCCTCCAGGAGGAGCCGGACCAGGTCGGGGTCGGCCATGAGCTCATCCTTCCGGTGGTGGCCCCAGCGGTCAACCCGGTTGACCGTGCGTCCTCACGCTAGGCTCGACGACATGGCGATCGAGGTGCGACCGGCTCGGCCGGATGAGCACGAGGAGGCGGGGCGAGTCACGGCCCTCGCCTACCGTGAGTTCGTCCGGCCGAACGACACGGGCTGGCAGGACTACCTGGCCCGCATCGGCGACGTCGCCGGCCGGGCCGGTCGGACCATGGTGCTCGTCGCCCTCGAAGAGGGCCGGATCCTGGGATCGGTCACGCTGGAGTTGGAGGGCCGGACGGAGCCTGACGACGAGGACCCCCTCCCGGCCGATGAGGCGCACGTGCGGATGCTCGGCGTGCATCCGGAAGCACGGCGGCGGGGGATCGCCCGGATCCTCATAGAGGCCTGCGCGGACGAGGCTCGAAGGGTGGGCAAGCGCCGCATCACCCTCAACACGACGGTGCGGATGCGGGCGGCCCAGGCCATGTACGAGTCGCTCGGCTTTTCCCGGATGGAGGACCGGGTGTTCCCCGACGGGTTCGTGCTGCTCGGCTACTCCAGGGAGCTCGAAGGCGCCTAACCGGGCCCGCTGGCCGTTCGCACCACCTCGCCCGTGGCGAGCACCACGCCGTCCTCGCACTCGGCCTCGACGAGCCCGCCCCGGAACTGCTGTTCGTACAACCGCGCGTACAGCCCGCCCCGCTCGATCAGCTCCCGGTGGGTGCCTCGCTCCACAACTCGGCCACGGTCCACGACGAAGATGACGTCGGCCGAAAGGATCGTGGACAGTCGGTGGGCGATGGCGATGGTGGTCCGCCCGTGCATCAGCGGCCGCAGGGCCTCCTGCACCAAGCGCTCCGACGTGGTGTCGAGACTGGACGTGGCCTCGTCCAGGATCAGGATCCTGGGATCCTTCAGGATGACGCGGGCGATGGCCAGGCGCTGCTTCTCGCCGCCGGAAAGCTTGTAGCCCCGCTCCCCCACGACGGTGTCGTACCCGTCGGGCAGCTCCATGATCCGGTCGTGGATGAAGGCCGCCTTCGCCGCGGCCTCGAGATCCTCTTGCGTGGCGCCGGGCTTGCCGTACAGCAGGTTCCGGCGAACCGTCGTGTGGAACAGGTAGGTCTCCTGAGTCACCATCCCGATGAGGTCGCCCAGGGACTCGAGCTTGATCTTCCGCACGTCGACGCCGTCGATCAAGACCGCGCCCTCCTGCACGTCGTAGAAACGCGGAACGAGATAGGTCATGGTGGTCTTGCCGGCTCCGCTCGGGCCGACCAGCGCGGCGAGCTCCCCCGGCGCGATGTCGAGGTCCACGCCCTCGAGCGTCCACTCGCGTGGCGCGTGCTCGCCGGCGGCCAGGTCGGACGGGGACACGGGGATGGCCGCCTCCTCCGGGGGAGCCTCGTACCGGAACCACACGTCCCGGAACTCCACGCGCGTCTTCACGTCGGTGGGGGCCAGCGCCACCGCGTCGGGCCCGTCCTCGATCTCGTGCTCCATGTCGAGGTACTCGAAGATCCGGTCGAACAGGGCCATGGAGGACTGAACCTCGGTGGAGACCTGGAGCATCGAGCCGATGGGGAAGAACAGCCGCGACTGTAGCGTCGTGAAGGCGACGATGGTGCCTGCCGTGATCACCTCCGTCGTGGCGCCGTCGGCCAGCACCCACCCGGCCACCAGGTACACCAGCGCCGGCGTGATCGAGAAGAACGTCCCGACCACGGCGAAGAAGGACCGCCCGATCATGGTCTGGCGGATCTGGAGCCCGGTCAGGCGCTCGTTCTCACCCTGGAACCGGTCGATCTCGTTCCGCTGCCGGCCGAAGGCCTTCGACAACAGGATGCCCGAGACCGAGAGCGTCTCCTCGGTGATCGACGTGAGGTCGGCCAGCGACTGCTGGGTGACGGCGGCCACCTTCTGCCTGGCCTTGCCGACCTTGTACGTCAGCCACAGGAAGAAGGGCAGCATGAACAGCGAGAGCGCGGTGAGCTGCCACGACAGCACGAGCATGGCCACCAACGTGCTGGCGATGACGACGAAGTTCGAGAGGATCGAGGATGCCGTGTCCGTCACCACGGTCTGTACTCCGCCCACGTCGTTCGCCAGGCGGGACTGGATCTCGCCGGTTCGGGTGGTCGTGAAGAACCGGAGCGGCATGAACTGCAGGTGCGAGTACAGGGCGTTCCTGAAGTCCTGCATGACCCTGAGGCCCACCAGGTTGGCCAGGTACGTCTGCCCGATCCCGATGATCCCCGAGATGATGGGAAGCGCGATCATCAGCCCCACGTAGAAGTAGAGGAGGCCGAGTCGGGGGCAGAGCTGTCCGCCGCACGAGCCCGGGGGGTTGCCGAACAGGGCCTTGTCGAAGATCTGCTTGATCAGCAACGGGTTGATCACGCCGAGGGTGGACGTGACCACGATGGCCAGGCCGATCAGCCCGACCGTTCCCCGGTACGGGCGAAACGTGCGGATCACCCGGCGGACCGTCTGCTTTCGGATGGGGCGCTGCTCTTCGCCGGGAACGCGGACGGGAAAACGGCCATGGCCTCGCATGCCTCCCAGGGTAACCGCCTTCCGACGCTCCGTATGCCCTCGTGGGCTAGCCTTGTCCCGTGGAATTCTCCGAGTGGGCACTCCTCGGCCGGATGGCACTGGCCGCCCTGTTCGGCTACGCGATCGGGTTCGAGCGAGAGTGGCGGGGCAAGCCCGCCGGGGAGCGAACATTCGCCCTGATCGCCATCGGCGCGGCCGCGTTCACGGCGCTGGGCGTCGAGGATTTCCCCGGCGAGGCCAGCCGGATCATCCAGGGCGTGGTCACCGGCGTGGGGTTCCTGGGCGCCGGACTCATCTTCCGGGAGGCCACCGGCAGCGTGCTGGGGTTGACCACCGCGGCCGCCGCCTGGGCGGTCGCGGCCGTGGGGGTCCTGGTCGGGGCCGGCGCCTACCTCGCCGGCATCCTGGCCACGGTGCTCGTGTTGTTCATCCTGGAACTGAACCGGCTGCCGGTCATGCGCCGGTTCGACGCCCGGCGGAAGCCGGAAAAGGAGGGCGGTGAGGATCCGCCCGGTATGGGCTGATCCTCACCGAACGTCGGCGATGGAAGTGGCCCGGGCAAGCACGTCGTCGAGCATCTCCTCCGTGAGCTTCCCTGTGAATGTGTTCTGTTGGCTGGGGTGGAAGCAGCCGATGAGCACGTACGGCCCGACCTCCGCCTCGGCCCCGTGGCCGAACCTCGGCCGCGGCCTGGCCCCGTAGCCGAACGCCGCGAAAGCCCGAAGCGCTCCGTCCCATGCGAACGCGCCGAGGCCCACGACGGCCCGCACGTTCGTGAGGGCGCCGAGCTCGCGGACCAGGAACGGGAGGCACGTGTCCCGCTCCGTGGGCGTCGGTCGGTTCCCCGGTGGGGCGCACCGATTGACGGCCGCCATGTAGGCACCACGGAGCTCCAGCCCGTCGTCCATCGATACGGAGCGCGACCGGTTGGACAGCCCTACGCGGTACAGCGCGCCGAACAGGAAGTCGCCCGATCGGTCGCCGGTGAAGATGCGCCCGGTGCGGTTTCCGCCGTGCGCTGCGGGAGCCAGGCCGAGAAGCAGGATCGTCGCGTTCGGGTCGCCGAACCCGGGGACCGGCTTCCCCCAGTACTCCTCGTCGGCGAAGCGAGGCGCCTTCTCCCGGGCCACCCGCTCGCGCCACGCCACCAGTCGGGGGCAGGCCCGGCAGACCACAACGTCGCGGCGGATGGCCTCCAGACCCCCGACCCTCGATGACTCGCCCATCCCGGGCCGATGGTAGAGCGCGGGCCGGGTGGTTGCCCCCGAGCTCATCCGGCGGTACAAGGGACGTTCGCTTCCACCCATGGCCGGATCGACATCGCTTCCCCGCCGGGCCATCCGGGCCACCCTCGCGCTCGTGGTGACGGGCGCGGCGCTGGCCTCATCCCGCTTCGGCCGGGCGCGGCGGCGCCGGAGACCTTCCTTCGAGCCGTCCCCGTCCAGGCCCGTTCCCTGCTTCCCAGGACCCAAGGCCCGGCCGTGGCCCTGGCACCGGACGGGGCGGTCCGCGCCGTCACCGCGGCGCGGACC
>JBOGVG010000060.1:0-12198 GCA_050692435.1 Actinomycetota bacterium | reverse complement strand
CTCCTGCTCATTCCTTCGCCGGAGCCCCCCTCACGGTTCACTGGGGTTCGCCGCCCTCGGGCGGCTCGACGTGGCGAGCCCTTAGAACTCGTCCATCCCCCCGCCCGGCATGGGCGGCGGCTTCTCCTTCTCGGGCTTCTCCGCCACCACCGCCTCCGTGGTGAGGAACAGAGCCGCGATGGAAGCCGCGTTTTGGAGCGCGGACCGGGTGACCTTGGTGGGGTCGATGATCCCAGCCTTGAACATATCCACGTAGTCGCCCGTCGCCGCGTCCAGCCCCCAGCCCGGATCGAGCGTCCGGACCTTCTCGATCACGACGCCTCCCTCCAGGCCGGCGTTCGCCGCGATCTGCTTGAGGGGCTCCTCCAACGCCCGCCGGACGATGTGGGCCCCGGTCAGCTCGTCGCCCTCCATGTCGACCTTGTCCAGGGCAGACTGGGCGTTCAGCAGAGCAACCCCACCGCCGTTCACGACGCCCTCCTCCACCGCGGCCTTGGTCGACCGGACGGCGTCCTCGATGCGATGCTTCTTCTCCTTCAGCTCGACCTCTGTGGCGGCGCCCACCTTGATGACCGCCACACCGCCGGCCAGCCGAGCCAGGCGCTCCTGCAGCTTCTCCCGGTCGTAGTCCGAGTCGGTCTTCTCGATCTCGGCCTTGATCTGGTTGACGCGGCCTTTGATGTCTGCGGGCTTGCCCGCACCCTCGACGATCGTGGTGTCGTCTTTGGTCACGACGACCTTGCGGGCCTGTCCCAGGAGGTCCAGGGTCGCGTTCTCCAGCTTCAGCCCGACCTCCTCCGAGACGACCGTTGCGCCCGTGAGGATGGCGATGTCCTGGAGCATGGCCTTGCGGCGGTCGCCGAACCCGGGGGCCTTCACCGCCGTCGACCGGAACGTGCCGCGGAGCTTGTTCACCACCAGCGTGGCCAGGGCCTCGCCCTCCACGTCCTCCGAGATGACCAGCAGCGCCTTCCCGCCCTGCATGACCTTCTCCAGGACCGGCAGCAGGTCCTTCACCGCCGAGACCTTCTGGTTGGCGACCAGGATGTAGGGCTCCTCCAGGACCGCCTCCATCCGCTCAGGGTCGGTGATGAAATACGGCGAGATGTAGCCCTTGTCGAACCGCATCCCCTCGACCAGCTCGAGCTCCATGCCGAAGGTGTTCGACTCCTCGACCGTGATGACGCCGTCCTTACCCACCTTGTCCACGGCTTCTGCGATCTGCTCGCCGATCTCCGGGTCGGCCGCCGAGATGGCGCCCACGTGGGCGATCTCGTCCTTCTCCTCCACGTCGCGGGACTGGTTCTTGATGGCCTCCACAGTGAGCTCGACCGCCCGCTCGATGCCGCGCTTCAGGCCCATGGGGTTGGCGCCCGCGGCGACGTTGCGGAGGCCCTCCTTCACGATGGACTGGGCCAGGACGGTGGCCGTGGTGGTGCCGTCGCCGGCCACATCGTCGGTCTTCTTCGCGACCTCCTTCACGAGCTCGGCCCCGACCTTCTCGATCGGGTCTTCCAGCTCGATCTCCTTGGCGATCGATACGCCGTCGTTCGTGATCGTGGGGGCTCCCCACTTCTTCTCCAGGACGACGTTGCGGCCCTTGGGCCCGAGCGTGATCCTCACGGCGTTGGCCAGCTGGTCCATGCCGCGCTCCAGCGCCCGCCGCGCGTCCTCATCGAAGACGATGAGCTTCGGTGCCATGCCTCTTCCTCCTTCTTCGCCTCTCCCGGCCGCCCCTTCGTGCCCTGGGGGCCTCTCAGCCTTGGCCTCCGACTGCTAGCACTCTCGGCTGCTGAGTGCTAAGGCATTGTAGCCGGAATACCGGGGGGCGTGGCAAGTGGGCATCCGGGAGGCCGGCGGGCCCGTACTACCGACTGGTACTGGGCTAAGCCTTAGTTGTCTGCCCGGCGGCGTTCGGGAACACCGACATCTTCGGCGGGTCCTACGCGGATCCCGACTCACCGTAGGAGGGGACAGACCGGAGAACCGATTACTCGCCGCTCACAGAGTCCCTGGAGCCGCGCGCGATTGCGCCCGGCTCCAGGGGTACGGGATGATGCCCGCTTCAAGGGGTCGTTCCCAGCCGGGACGAGAGGGCACCACGTTCGATCGGACGATGGAGGAGGTTCGCATGCGCGTTCGCTCATCTGCTCGGCGCTCGGTCCTCAGCTCGTTCCTGATCGTTCTCTTCGCCGGGGTTGCCGCGCTCCCCGGTCCGGCCCACGCGGCCCCGACCGAGCTCTTCTTCTCCGAGTACATCGAGGGCACCAGCAACAACAAGGCGCTGGAGATCTTCAACGGCACCGGAGCGGCCGTCGACCTCGCCACCGGTGGCTACAACGTGCAGATGTTCTTCAACGGCAACCCAGCGGCCGGGCTCACGATCAACCTGACCGGAGCCGTCGCTTCCGGCGACGTCTTCGTCCTGGCCCAGAGCAGCGCCAACGCCGCGATCCTGGCTCAGGCGGACCAGACCAGCGGCGCTGGCTTTTACAACGGCGACGACGCCGTGGCCCTCCGGCAGGGCACCACTCTCATCGACGTGATCGGCCAGATCGGGTTCGACCCCGGCACGGAGTGGGGCACCGGGCTCACCTCCACGGCCGACAACACGCTTCGGCGGAAACCCACCATCGAGGCCGGCGACACCAACGGCTCCGACGCGTTCGACCCGGCCGTGGAGTGGAGCGGGTTCGCCACCGACACCGTCGCCGGGCTCGGCTCACATGGGGCGGAACCGGTCGTCGTGACGTGCGGCCCGACCCTCGTCACCGACCAGGGAACCGCCGCCACCCGCACCATCACGGCCGCGGACGGCGACGGCCGAGTGGTCGACATCTCCATCTCCTCGGTCACCCCGTCGCCCGCTCCTGGAACCATCACGCTCGCGAACCTGGTGCCGGCCGCGGCCACCGGGGGCACGGCCTCCGCCGACATGACGGTGGACACGAACACACCCGGCGGGAGCTACGCCGTGGTGATCACGGCCACGAACGACGACTCCACACCGCAGGCCGGCACTTGCACGCTCACGGTCCACGTCTTCCCTCCGGCGCGGCCCATCTACGAGATCCAGGGCAGCGGCAACACATCGCCCCTCGCCGGGACCCTCGAGCAGACCACCGGTGTGGTCACGGTGATCCTCGGCAGCGGGTTCTTCATGCAGGACTCGACGGGGGACGGAGACCCGGACACATCCGACGGCATCTTCGTGTTCACCGGATCCGGGACCCTAGTTCGATCCCTTTCGCCGGGCGACGAAGTCAACGTAAGGGGGACCGTCGTGGAATTCCGGCCGTCCACCAGGCCCCGGGACCTCACGCTCACCGAGTTCTCGCCGGCGACCGTCACACGCACGGGTACCGGCGCGGCCCTGCCTTCGGCCGTCGCGATCACCGACCGACCCGACGACGTCATCTCTCCTGACGGCATCGACGAGTTCGAGCGGCTGGAGGGGATGCTCGTATCGATCCAGGGTCCGAAGGTGGGCGGGCCCACCAACGACTTCGGGGAGTTCATCGTGGCCGCCTCCGGAGACCACGCGAACACGACGGCGGGAGGCAACTTCCTGGTGAGACCGCTGGCGGGCGGTAGCGTCGACTACAACCCCGAGCGGATCATGGTGGACGACGAGGCGCGGGTGCCGGGCGGAACCGGCTCCGGCACGCGGATCAACAACCCCCAGCCTGCCCTCACCGTCGGCGAAACGGCGACCGGCCCGATCACCGGAGCGCTCGACTACCAGTTCAGCAACTACCGGGTCCAGGCGAACCACCCGGTCGCCTCGGTGCTTCCCGGCTCCGCACCCACCTCCGCGGTCGCCGATCTCCGCGCGGCTCACCCCTACGAGGGCCGGATGGCCACGTTCAACGTCGAGAACCTGTTCGACTGCGTGGACGCCTCGGGGAAGGCCGACGACCATCCGTCGTGCGCCGCAACCGGCACGCAAGCCGCGCTCGAGACCCAGCTCATCAAGCTGGCCATGGCCTTCGAGCAGGAGCTGGGGAGCCCGGAGATCGTGATCATCGAGGAGACCGAGAACACCGACGTGTTGACTGGCAACCAGAGCGGGAACATCCCTGGGACCGGCGTGGCCGGCATTCCGCCGATCGAAGCACTCCTCCCGCGCGTCGACGGGAACTGGGATGCGGTCTCGTTCGACGCCAGCGACGAGCGCGGGATCGAGGTCGCGTTCGTCTGGAATACGGACCGGGTCACGCTCCACGAGGCGTTCCTGTCGACCTCCGTCCTGCCCGACGGAGGCCTCTTCAGCGGGGGCGCAACTATCAGACCGGGTCGCGAGCCGCTGGTGGGCTTCTTCACCCTCGACGACGTCGACCTGATCCTGGTGGGCAACCACTTGAAGTCGAAGGGCGGGCCGCAGTTCGGTGTGGACCCGCTCGAGGCCGGTGACGACCCACTCTACGGGGCGTTCCAGCCACCGACCCGGTGGACGGAGACGCAGCTCCGGCACGGCCAGGCCGACTACGTGCGCGACCTCGTGGACCTCCTCCTTGCCGAGAATCCCGGGAGCCGCATGGTCGTCGGCGGGGACCTGAACGACTTCGCTTTCCCCGAGCCCGGTGAGGGCATGGATACGGTCGCCAGGATCACGACGTCGGCCACCGACCCACTGACCAACGTCATCGAGCTCGTCCCAGCCGAGCGTCGGTACACGTTCCTGTTCGAGGGCAACTCGCAGGTGCTCGACCACATGTTGCTGAACGCGGGCATGGCGGCCCTCCTCCGGGACCAGGACATCGCCCACTTCAACGCGGATCACCCGAGCGCGTTCGGGTCGAACGCCTCGGTGACGCTGCGGTCCTCGGACCACGACCCACTGGTCGCGTACTTCTGCACCGACCTCACGCCGCCATCGCTCTCGGTGTCGCTCGATCCAGACATCTTGTGGCCTCCGAGCCACAAGTACGTGACGGTCCAGGCCTCGGTGGCCGTCGCCGACGACCGTGACCCGGCGCCGTCGGTGGATCTCGTCTCGGTCACCTCGAACGAGCCCGACGACGGCGCAGACGACGGAAACACGATGAACGACGTGGTGGTCATCGACGACGACACCTTCCACCTACGGGCGGAACGCTCCGGCGTCGGCACCGGCCGGGTCTACACGATCACGTACCGCGCCACGGACGCGTGCGGCAACGAGACGGTTCGCTCCGATACGGTGGAGGTGCCGATCGAGCTGTAGGGCCGTCTCGACCACAAGTTGGAGACGGCCGGGCGGGCGGGGCCGGCGGCCCGTACGAGATGTACGAGTGGCCGTGTGAAGGATGGACCTGCCCCCTCCGGTATCCGCTGTCCTGGATGATGACCACCTTGGCCTCGGCGTCGTTGATTCCGTGGGGCAGGTACTTGCATCCGTGCCTGGGAGGGAGGACCATCGTGCCTACGAGGCCGCCCATGGAGGCGGCCTCGACGGCTACCTGAGAGCCATGGGAGCCATGGGAAGGGAGGCCAAGCGTGGCCAAGTACGAGGCGTACTGCGTGAAGTGCCGGGCCAAGCGAGAGTTCGAAGGCACCGAGGTGACCCTGAAGAACGGACGCCGGGCGGCTCAGGGCACCTGCCCCGTGTGCGGCACGAAGGTCATGCGGATCCTGGGCAAGGCGTCCTAGGGGCCGGCCGCACCACCGGAGAACCGCGAGGACCGGCCCGGGCCGGGGAACGGCCCGGGCTCAGGGCAGCCTGCTGAGCAGCTCGTGCGGGGAGAACACCGGGCGGGTGGGCGCCGCCTTCCTGTGGCGCTCCGCGAGGTCGGCCACCGTTGTCTCCTCGAACACCTGCTGGATGGCCCGGGCCACGTCGCCCCAGAACCCCTGGAGCCCGCACCGGGAATCCTGGAAGCACGTGTGGTCCGACGGCTCCAGGCAGAACATGGGGAACAGCTGGCCCTCGATGGCGTCGGCGATGTCGGCAACCCGGATCTCGGCGGGGTCCCTGGAGATCCGGCATCCCCCGCCCGCTCCCCGGAAGCTCTCCACTAGGCCCGCTTTGTGCAGGGCCCCGAGCTGCTGTTCCAGGAAGCGCAGGGGGACCTGCTGAGCTTGGGCGATCTCGCGCGCGGGCACCAGGCCGCCGTCCTCCCGGCGGAGCGCGAGCTCGATCATGGCCCGCATCGCGTATTCGAGCTTCTGAGAGATCTTGAGCACGCGCCGCCTCCCGCGGCCAATCTAGGTTCAGGGTATGGGAGTGTCAACGAGGGGCGACCCAGGGAGCCGGTACACTCTCCCTTCGTGCTTCCCACCGTCCCCGTAGCCCAGAAACACGTCGACGAGTACGTCGGGGCCGCCGGCGAGGAGGCCGTAAAGCGCCTCCGGGAGGCGGCGCGACCCCTCGCCGGGGCTTCCGTGCTCCACGTGAACAGCACGGCCTTCGGCGGCGGGGTCGCGGAGCTGCTCCACTCCCAGCTCCCGCTGCTGAACGACCTCGGCATCGAGACCACCTGGGCGCTGATCCAGGGCTCGGACGATTACTTCGCCATCACGAAGGACGTGCACAACGGCCTCCAGGGCGCCGAGGTTCCCTGGAGCGAGGAGATGCGCGAGATGTACTGGCAGCGGATCCGGGCCAACGCGCAGGAGTTGACCGACGCTTTCGACTTCGTGTTCATCCACGACCCTCAGCCCGCGGCCCTGCTCCACGTGCTGGACGAGGAGGGCCGGCGATCCGGGAAGTGGATCTGGCGCTGCCACATCGATCTGTCCGCGCCGTATCGCCCCGTGTGGGACTTCTTCGAGCCCATCGTGAATCGGTACGACGCTGCCGTGTTCACCATGGAGACGTTCGCGCAGCCCGGAGTGACCGGGCCGAGGCTCGCGTTCATCCCTCCGTCCATCGACCCCTTGTCGACGAAGAACATCGAGGTGGGCGATGAGATGGCGCACGAAGTCCTGCGCACCTACGGGTTGGATCCGGAGCGGCCCCTCGTCACACAGGTGTCGCGGTTCGACCCGTGGAAGGACCCCATCGGGGTGATCGACGCGTTCCGGATGGCCCGCAGAGAGGTGCCCGACCTCCAACTCATCATGGCGGGGTCCCTGGCCCACGACGACCCCGAGGGCATGCGGTTCCTGGAGCTCACGGAGGAGCACCGCGGCGGAGACCCCGATATCCACCTCCTCACGGACCTCCAACAGGTCGGGAGCCTCGAGGTCAACGCGTTCCAGCGGGCCACCACGGTGGTCGTGCAGAAGTCGATCCGGGAGGGGTTCGGACTCGTCGTGGCCGAGGCGATGTGGAAGGAGAAGCCGGTGGTCGGCGGCGACGTGGGCGGCATCCGGCTGCAGATCGAGGACGGCGAGACCGGCTACCTGGTCGACTCGGTGTGGCGCTGCGCCGAACGGATCGTAGAGCTGGTCAACGACGGCGAACTCCGGAGCCGGATGGGTCGGGCGTCGAAGGAGCGTGTCCGCGAGCGGTTCCTCACCGTCCGCGAGCTCGAGGACTACCTCCGCCTGATGTCCGCTTTGGCATGAGCGCGGAGGCCCCGCTCATCGTGGCCTCGAACCGAGGGCCGGTAACCTTCGAGCGCGACGAGGAGGGCGGGCTGGCCCCCCGCCGCGGGTCAGGAGGGCTGGTCACGGCCCTCATCGGGGCGCTCCAGGCGAGCCGGGGCCTGTGGGTGGCCGCGGCCATGTCCGACGGCGACCGGGAGCTCGCGTCGAGCTCGGGCGGCGGAGGGATCGACATGGAGGCGTACGGGGCCACGTACCGGCTTCGGTACCTCGACATCCCGCCCGACACCTACGACGCTTACTACAACCGCATCTCCAACGGCATCCTGTGGTTCGTCCACCACTACCTGTGGGACACGGTGCGGTCGCCCTCTTTCGGAGAGGACATCGGCCGGGCCTGGGCCGAGTACGTCCAAGTGAACCGGTTGTTCGCGGAGGCCCTTGCGGAGGAAGGGGATCGACACCCGTCGCCGCCCGCGTACCTGGTGCAGGACTACCACCTGTCGCTCGTACCGAGGTTCCTGCGGGAGCTTCGCCCGGATGCCTTGATCGCGCACTTCTCGCACACCTCCATCGCGGGCGCGACGTACCTGCGAACGCTTCCCGGAACGATCCGGGAGGGGATCCTTCGGGGGATGCTCGGCGCCGACGTCCTGGGGTTCCACTCGCAGATGTGGGCGGAGAGCTTCCTGGCCTCCGCCCGGCTGCTCTCCGGCGTCCGGGCCGACCTGGCTCGCTCCCGGATCGTGACCGAGGGCCGGGAGGTCCTGGTCCGGATCCACCCCATCTCGGTGGACGGCCGGGAGATGCGGGAGACGGCGGCCACGCCGGAGGTGCGCGAGCTCCGGCGGCGCCTGAACCGGTGGCGCGGCAACAACCGGCTCATCGTTCGGGTCGACCGCTTTGAGCTCACGAAGAACATCGCGCGGGGGTTCAAGGCCTACGAGCTGTTCCTTCGCCGCCACGTTGGCTGGCGGGGCCGTGTTCGGTTCCTGGCGCTCCTTTCGCCCTCGCGGATGGACCTCCCCGAGTACCAGATCTACACCGAGGAGTGCCTGGCCGAGGCGGACCGGGTGAACCGGGAGCTCGGCGACGAGCAGTGGCAGCCGATCGAGGTTCGGGTGATGGACGATTACGAGGGTGTCCTGGCCGCCTACGGCCTGTACGACGTCCTGTTCGTGAACCCAATCTACGACGGGATGAACCTGGTGGCCATGGAAGGGCCGCTCGTGAACCGGCGCCAGGGCGTCCTGGTGCTGTCCAGGAACGCCGGAGCCTACTGGCGGCTGGGCCGGTACGCACTGGCCGTGAACCCGTTCGACCTCGGGGAGATGGCCGACGCCCTGGCCCAGGCCCTGGAGATGCCGCAGGACGAGCGGGCGAGGCGAGCCCGGGGGCTGTCCCGACTGGTCCTGTCCAACCCGCCGGAGCGGTGGGTGCGGGGGCAGCTCGAGGACCTGGAGCGGGTGCGTCTGCGTCGAGCGGACGCTCAGGCCAGCTGACGGAGCAGCTCGACCAGACCCTCCGGTCCATCCACCACCTCGTCGGCCGAGTCGACGAGGCCAGGGGGGGTCTCGTCCCCCCGGACGGCCACCTTCACCGCGAGCAGCCCCTTCGACCGCAGCCGGTCCAAGGCGGCGAACGCGTCGAGGTCGGCCTCGTCGTCCCCGGCGAACAGGGCAGCCCGAAGCGCGTGCTCGCCCACCAGGCGCTCCACCGCACCCCCCTTTCGAGGACGTCCGGCCGGCACGAGCTCCACGACCATCTTCCCCTGGACCACCTCCAGCCCAGCCGAGGAGGCCACCACTCGGAGCGAGCGGACCAGGGATGCCCGGGCCTGCGCGGGGTCGGGGGCCTGCCGGTAGTGAACGGCGATGGAGGCCCGTTTGTCCTCGACCCAGGCGCCGGGTACGGCGGCGGCGGCCGCCTCGGCCAGGGACCCGACGGCCGTGAGCAGCTCGGGGGCGGCCTCCTCCATCCCGTAGAGCCCGTAGTACCGGAGCCCGGGGACGTCGACGAGCTCGGCGACCTCCTCCGACCGCCGGCCCGTCAGGATGGCCACCACCCGATACCGGCCGATCAGCGGGGCCAGGGCCTCTCTCGCCCCCTCCGTCGGCCGCGCGTCCTTTGGGCGGGCGACGATGGCCGCGAGAGATCCGTCGAAGTCCAGAACGATGCCACCCTTCGCGGCATTCGCCCGGAGCTCGTCGAGGCTACTCCTGCGTGGCGGCGTAGTCGTTGCCGAGGTAGATGGCCACCTGGACCGAATCGTCGACGTTGCCGCTTCCGGACGGGAGACGGGCCACCCGTACCTCCAGGCGCCTGAAGTAGCCGGCCGCCATGGCCTCCGCCTCCACGCGGTCCGACACGCTCCGGTAGTAGAGGGTGGTCTGGGCCACCGGGGATGGGGCGTCCGCCGGCGTCTGTGCGATCACATACCCGAACCTTCGCTCCAGCCGTTCAGCCGCGGTTCCGGCGAGGCCGGTCACGCCGGTTCCGTTGAACAAGGCGATCCGGACCCCTTCGACCTGGGGGCTGGGCTGCCCGTTCGGCGTCTTCGTGGGCGAGACGGCTGGCGTCGCGGAGGGACTCGGACTGCCGGTGCCAGTCGGCAGCGCGGACGTCGCCTGCTCGGGGAAGGCCCGGTTCATCAGGACGATGCCCCCGACGACGAGGACCACGATGATGGCGAACCGCAACGTGCTGGTGGCCAAGGAGAAGTAGAAGCTCCTCTTGCTCGGTGGCTCGTGCCTGCCGGACATCCTATCTGGCTCGTCTCTCTCTCGCTCCGGCGCCCCGGTCCGCGTCCCTACAGCTCGAACCCGAGCTGTCGGGCGAATCGCTTCCGCCGTCGGGCCTCCCGGAGCCGGCGCAGCCGGCGGACCAGCATGGGGTCATAGGCGAGGGCCTCGGGCAGGTCCACGGCCCGGTTCAGCAACTGATGGTATCGGGCGGGAGACAGGCCAAACCGCTCCCGTACGGCCCGTTCCTTCGGCCCCGGGCGCTTCCACCAGGCACGCTCGAAGTCCAGGATGTCGCGGAGGCGCGGATCGAGTTCCGGTGCGGCCTCGGGGGGCGGGGCGCTCACACCTCGAGGCTAGCAAGCCCCGCCGACGGTTCAAGCATCCCGGCCGGCGAGCCCTCAGGCGGCCAGAGCTCGGATCTGGCGAACGGCCACGGTCATGGCCGCCAGGTCGCTCACCTCCTCCCCGGCCAGCTCGCGCATGAACCGTGAGATCCGGGCGAGCACGTCGGCCCGGGACTCCAGGAAGGTCGCCACCGCCTTGTCGATGGGGAGGTCCCCCGCCCCGGCCACAACCTTCTCGGCGATCTGACTGCGGAGCCCGAGGAGCTCGTCCTCCATCGACTGCACGGCCCACCGGTGCCACCGGCTCACCGCGGTCAGGTCCCCGAGCCTTCCTTCCAGCCAGTCGATGAACAACGCGTCGCCGACCAGGAAGAACGCCCGAGCCACGTCCTGCGCCGGCCGACCGGTCCGCTCGGCCACGACCAAGATGTTCGGCCCATGGGCCAGGGCAGGCTGGAAGACGTGCCGCCGGGCGGTCTCCTCGGGCACGCCCCGGTCCACCAGTCGCCAGGCGTACCGCTCTTGCTCCTGGCGCCAGGTGTCCGTGACGGCCTGGGGCACGGCGTCGGCCAGCCGGCGAAAGGGCTCCCGGTCCGCCTCTATGGCCCGCCCCAGCCGGCCCGGCGCGTTGGCCAGGTACCATCGCGAGGTCAGCTCAACCAGGCGGTCCACGCCGGCCAGGAGCTCGTCCAGGACCGCGGGCTCGACCTTCCCCACCAGGGCCTCGATGGCCTCCCACCGGTTCACGGCGTCGGTCACGTCCCGGGCGATGCGGTAGGCCCGGACTACGTCAGAAGCCTCCGCTCCCGTTTCGGTCGACAGGCGCGACACGAACGTGATGCCCTGGGAGTTCACCACGTCGTTCGCGACGAGCATCGCGACGAGCTCCCGGCGAAGCGGGTGCCCGTTCAGGAGGTTCCCGAACCGTTCGACGACCTTCGACGGGAAGTACCCGCGGAGGTCCCGCTCCAGGTATTCGGAGTCCGGCAGCTTCGAGGACAGGAGGGCATCGGTCAGGCTCTGCTTCGCGTACGCGAGGAGCACCGCGAGTTCGGGACGGGTCATGCCCCGGCCCGCGCGCCGGCGTTCGGCCATCTCCTCGCCGTTCGGCAGGGCCTCGAGGTCGCGGTCGAGGTCCACGTCCGCCTCGAGGCTCGTCATCAGGTCCTCGTACACCTCCATGCGCTGGGCGCTGGTCGCGGCCTTCTGGGAGAGGATCTGTGCCTGCAGGAAGTTGTCGTACAGCACGTGGCGGACGACGTCGGCCTCGACCTCGGACAGCAACGCGTTGCGCTCCTCGAGCGCGAGCTCGCCGCGCGAGATCGCGAGTCCGAGCAGGATCTTCAGGTTCACCTCGTGGTCGGAGGTGTCCACGCCGGCCGAGTTGTCGATGAAGTCGGTGTTGATCCGCCCGCCGTGCTGCGCGAACTCGATCCTGCCCCGTTGCGTGAAGCCGAGGTTGCCGCCCTCGCCCACCACCTTGCAGCGCAGGTCGCGCCCGTCGACGCGGACCTCGTCGTTCACGCGGTCGCCCACGTCCTCGTGGTCCTCGGTCGACGCCTTGACGTACGTGCCGATGCCGCCGTTGTAGAGGAGATCGACCGGTGCCCGCAGGATCGCCGAGATCAGCTCGCCCGGGG
>JBOGVG010000059.1:0-3083 GCA_050692435.1 Actinomycetota bacterium | reverse complement strand
GGTGTGAAGGACCGATTCCAGCTGCTCCTTGAGCATGATGAACGACGCGGCGTCGACCGGCACGACGGCGTCGGAGTCCTCGATGAAGTCGCCGAGGTGGGAGTCGTCCTCCTCGCCCATGGGGGTCTCAAGGGACACGGGCCCCTGGGAGACCTTGAGGATCTCCCGGACCTTGTCCGCCGGGATCCCCAATTGTGTTCCGATCTCCTCCGGGAGGGGCTCGCGCCCCAGGCCCTGCAGGAGGTCCCTGTGGGCCCTGGCAAGCTTGTTGATGAGCTCTGAGATGTGCACGGGGATGCGGATGGTCCGGGACTGGTCGGCGATGGCCCTGGTGATGGCTTGGCGGATCCACCACGTGGCGTAGGTAGAGAACTTATACCCCCTCGAGTAGTCGAACTTCTCGACCGCCCGGATGAGCCCAACATTCCCCTCCTGGGCCAGATCGAGGAACGTCATCCCATGAGGCGAGTACCGCTTGGCGATCGAGGCCACCAGGCGAAGGTTCGCCTCGATCAGCCTGTTCTTGGCCAACTGGCCATCGGCTTCCACCCGCCGCAGGAACCGGACCGCCTCGGCGCGGTTCCTCGGCCGATACGCCCGGGTCACCTTCTCGAGGCCGATGCCCTCGTGCCGAAGCTTTCTCTTCGGGTCCAGCTGATGCTGGCGGATCCGGACCACGGAGCGAACCAGGAGACGGACCCGCTGCTCGTCGATCCCGTTCGAAGAGTCGGTGGGGGCAAGCACCTCGGCGGCGAACCTCCCGGCCTCCATCCGCATGGCCAGGTCGACCTCCTGGGCGGCGGTGAGGAGGCGGACTTTGGCGATCTCGTTCAAGTACAGCCGGACCGGATCGTTGGCAAAGACCTCGGCTCTGCCCTGCCGGATCCCGCGTGGTTCCTCTTCCCCCCCTTCGGACTCCTTCCCTGGGATCTCGAGGACCTCGATGCCCTCCTGCCGAAGGTACTCCTGCACGTCCATGAGGAAGGCCTCGACCTGTTCTGGGCTGAGGTCTTCCACGGAAAGCCCCTGGAGAAGGTCACCGGAGGTGACGAAGCCGCGCTCCCGGACTTGCGCCGCGATGGCCTCCATGGCCTGGTCGAGACGGGTCGTCTCGTTCCCCCTCCTCTATCCCTGCTTCGAGGCGAACATCCGGGCGGCCCGTTACCTCGAAGCCCAAACCACCGACCAATGGCCAGGCGGTCCCGGTAATAGCGGTAGCACTGCAGCTCCCGCCCTACTGCCCAGGCTGCAGCCTCGTGGCCGATTCGTTGGAGTGAGAGGCGGGTGGCGGGGAACGCCACGGGTCGGTCGCTCGACGCGAACCAGAAACGGGATGCCTTGAAGACCCTAGCACGACCGATCCCATTCACGGTGGTGCTCTCGGGACTTGCCCGGTCGGACCACACGCAGACGCCGGAGGCTAGAGGAACATCCTAGGCCACGGGCCTGACGTTCTCAGCCTGTGGGCCCTTCGGACCTTGGGTGATGTCGAACTCCACCTTCTGGTTCTCTTCGAGGCTCTTGTACCCCTCGCCCTGGATTGCGCTGTGGTGCACGAACACGTCGGGGCCGTTCTCCTGGGAGATGAACCCGTAGCCCTTCTGGGAGCTGAACCACTTCACGACGCCGGTTGCCACGGCGATTCCCTCCTTCCTTCGCCGGCCGACCTTCATACTGGCGATGGCCTCCGGCTCGTTGCCGGTGAGGGAACGCTGAACCCCTCATACGGACGATACGCCGTTCCGTGGCTGCCCGAGGACGCGGGCCCGTAGCGCAGGTCGACTAGGGGCCGGGGAATCTCGCTGTGCAGATCCGGTATGCGAGGTCGGTGTCTCCGACCGCGAGACCTGAGTACCACATCCGAAGCGAGCCATCACGGAGCCGGACCACGCACGGCGCGTGTATGGTGAGCCCATCGGGCCCCTCCCCGGACGGCGCCAGGATGGTGCCTCGACGTTCCCACGAGATTCCGTCGGGCGACGTCGCCAAGGCGATTTGGACCCGCTGCCCATCGTCACTGGCGTAGAACATGCGGAATGTCCCGGAAATGTCGAGGACGCACGGATGGGAAGCCGCGAGCTCCTCCCCACCGGGTTCGAGGACGGTCCCCACCCGATCCCAAGACGCGCCCGATTGCGAGATTGCCGCGAGGACGGCAGCCCCTCGGTTGTCCTTCGAGCCGTCGTAGCCGGAGAAGAACAGCCACCATCGCTCGCCGGTCATCACGAGACAGGGATGGCTGGCCCCGACGGCATCCTCGCTGCCGCGCTGCATGATGGTTCCCTGGGCAACCCACTGCTGTCCGTCGAGCGACGTGGTCATGTGCAGGCGAGTAACATCGCCATCGAATCCCGCGTAGACCATCAGGTAACCGGCCGGGGTCTTCACCACGCAGGGGGATTCGACCCCGTACTCGTCGCTCTCACCTGCGAATCCGGCGTCGATCGCCACCCCCAGCCGTTCCCACGTCCCGCCCCCGTGCTGAACCGCCTCAAGTATCCGCCAGGTCGTGCCGTCGTCGCCCGAGTACCACATCCGAAGAGTGCCGTCGTCCTCCTCGAGCACCCACGGCCGCCAAGCCCGCAGGCTGACGGCCTCGCCTGACACTCGCGGGAGGAAAACCTGCCCCTCGCGCACGCATTCCACGGCTCGACTCTAACCCCGTCCCGTTGGCGCGGCCGGATGCGCGTATCGCTGCGTGGCTCGATCCGGGCGGGTGTATCGGCGAAGCTGGGGCGCGCGAATGTGGACTTCATGATCGTGGCGCGAAGCGTCGTGTCGGCGGTGATGCTCGGTCCGGGGATTCCTCAGGCCTTAGAAGAGCGGTCGTTGAAGCCGTTGGGGCGGAGGCACCTGCTTATGTGGTGTCGGTGGCTCTGTTGCATTGGCTAGCGGCGTCGGCATCAGGGAGACTCGCGCGATGAGATCACGCCGGGGCTTCGGCCTTTCCTACCGGGACGTCGAGGAGCTCCTTGCCGAGCGCGGGGTCGAGGTGGACCACGTCAGCGTCTACCGGTGGGTCCAGCGCTTTGCACCGGAGTTCGCGGAGGCGGCTCGAGCTCGACAACACATCATCGGAGATC
>JBOGVG010000058.1:0-3980 GCA_050692435.1 Actinomycetota bacterium | reverse complement strand
AGTCGGCAAGGCCGGACATGCCCCTCCACGTCTCCCCGTGGAGTCGGCGACCCGACCGGACCGTGCCCCACGCGGCATCGAGGACCCAGCCGTACACATCGAGTTGGTGCTGGTGCGAGGCGGCGTTCCCCGCGCGGACCGGTCGGCTTCCTCGGTATCCCGCCGCTTCGGGAATCTCTTGCTCCCTGGGCCCGGGATTGCCGTCCAGCGTGTAGAGCACGTGGAGGCGAGGGCGTGTCAGCCTGCTGGCATGCAGAAGCCAGTGAATGAACGAGTGAGCCTCTTCGGGCTTCCCGAGGGAGAGGAAGGCGGACAATCCGATGCTCGCGTCCCGAGGCCAGGAGAACCGGTAGTCCCAGTTGTTCGAGCCGCCGATCGTTTCGGGGAGCGACGTCGTAGGTGCCGCCACCGGGGCACCCGACGGCGCATAGGTGAGGAGCCGGAGCGTGATCAGGCTCCGCAGTACGGCACCATCCTGCCGTCCTTGGTAGCGAACCCTTCGACACCACTCCCGCCACCAGTCGTCCGTCGCCTCGAGCGCTCGCAGGGCGGTTTCCGAGCCGATGTGGATGACGGGTTCTCGATCGGCCAACGTCAGGACGAACGTCAGGGGCGTCGCGGGATCGAGGAGCACATCGATCTCCTCGCTCGGAAGGAGCGGGAGGCCCGGTTCGACGAGGAGCCCGAGCACGAGCGATCGCCAGGAGCACATGAGCAGGTTCGACCGCCGCTCCGTCCGTGGCGCGTCGCCTGGGAGGCCTCTCCGCGGGTCGAATCGGATCCGTGCGATGGTCGGGGCGCCTCGCGTTTCGAGCCGTCTGACCAGAACGAGCTGAGGGATGAGCGAGCTCGACACGTCGAGCACCATCCCCTCGGTCAATCGGACCTCCGAGGATCCCGTCCTCCACGTCGTCTCGAGGACGGCAGAACGGTCCCGATACCGACGGACGGTCTCTCGGACCCCGTCGACGCGGATGGAGAAGGAGCCGGCGCGCTCGCCTCCGACCAGTCGGCCGAACACGGGCTCGGAGTCGAACCGGGGGACGCACAACCAGTCGATGGACCCTTGCGAGGAGCAGAGTGCAGCCGTGCGGCCGTCTCCGATGAGGCCGTAGTCCCCGATCGCGGGCTCAGGCACCGAGATCACGGCGAGAGGGACACCGCGATGCCCTCCCACGGACCAAGCGGCACCTCGCCGTCGAGGTGCTCGCCAGTCCGTTCGGGATCGGTCCCCACGAGCACCTTCCCGTGGTCCGCCGTCTCCAACGAAGCGGCTTCATCTGACAGGTTCAACGCGACCACGTGCCGGTCGCCGCGACGCCAGACCCAGGTACCGGGAGGCGAGGCGAGCCGGCGGTAGGCCCCCAGCCGGAGATCGACGGTCCGTCGGCGAAGGTCGATCAGGGAGCGGCACAGGCTGAGGACGGAGGCCGGGTCGTCTCGCTGGTCCTCCACGTTCGGCCGGGCCGGCCCGAAAGGGAGCCAGGGCCGGACACCGGGCCGGGTGAAGCCCGCGCCCTCCTCCGCCGCCCAGGGCATCGGGGTCCTGTACGCGTCACGGCCGGGGTTCGCCGGCCACTGGCGTATCCCCACCAGGTCGCGAAGTTCCTCGCGGGGAATGGGCACGTCGGGAAGGCCGATCTCGTCGCCGTAGTACAGGAACGGCGTGCCGTGGAGGCCGAACAGGAGCATCAGCGCGCACCTTGCCTTCCGCTCGTCTCCGGAGCACCACCTCGATGTCAATCGTCCGACGTCGTGGTTGGAAGCGGTCCACGCGGGCCACCCCAGGCCGGCTAGGTGCTTCTCCGTCTCCTCCACGATCGGTGCCATCGTGGACTCATTGAGGGGGCTGAACACGAAGGCGAAGTTGAACGCGAGGTGCAGCTCGTCGTCCTCTCTCCCGTAGTACGCCGCCAGGTCGGCCAGGTCGGGCGCCCACGTCTCGCCGACCAGGACGCGATGGGGCTCGTATACGTCCGCGATCCGCCGCCACCGGCGGAGGACGTCGTGGACCTCGGGGCGGTTGAGGTTGTAGACGTGCCGCTGCCCAAACGCACACACCCATGGCGGATCGTGCTCCGTGGCTGGCGGGTTGTCCCGGAGCTCCCGGTCCTTGACGATGCCGTGGGCAACGTCGATCCGGAACCCGGCCACCCTGCGGTCGAACCAGAACCGGAGGATGTCGTCGAACTCGGTCCGGACGTCCTCGTTCCACCAATTCAGGTCGGGCTGCTCGGGAAGGAAGTTGTGGAGGTAGTACTGGCCGGTTCGCTCGTCCAGCGTCCACGTCGGACCGCCGAATACGCTCACCCAGTTGTTGGGGGGCGAGCCGTCAGGTTTGGGATCGGCCCATACGTACCAGTCCCGATGAGCCGACGAGCGGCTGGAACGGGAATCGACGAACCATGGGTGCTGATCGCTCGTGTGGTTGGGCACGATGTCGAGCACCACCTGGATGTCACGGCGACCGGCCTCAGCGATGAGTCGGTCGAGGTCATCGATCGTCCCCAGCTCGGGATGGACGGATCGGTAGTCGGAGACGTCGTAGCCCCAGTCCCGGTCGGGGGAGAGTGTGACGCTGTTCACCCAGATCCCGGTCACCCCCAACCACGTCAGGTAGTCGAGCCGGTCGAGGATCCCCCGCAGGTCGCCGATGCCGTCGCCGGCCGAGTCGGCGAAGGAGCGCGGGTAGATCTGGTACAGCACGCCCTCTCGCCACCAGGAGGAGTTCGGCGATTGGGCACTCACGGCAGGGCATCCTACCGACTGCCTGCCGTGGATCGGGCTGGTGGCTTGAGCCCCCGACCGCGCCCGCCGATAAGGGCTGGGTGCCGACCCAGCCACGCTCAGTCGTTCTGCCGGCGATCCAGCCCATCCGGCTCATCCGCCGCCTCGCCCTGACCGGCGCGGGGCTGCTGCTCCTCTCGTCTCTCATCACCGACCCGGCCGGAGCCCGAAACCTCGAGGGGGCTCGGGCCAGGCTGGCCTCGGTCGAGCGGCAGATCGGGCGGCAGCAAGCGGCCATCGCCCAGCAGCACGAGCGGCTCGACGCGATGGCCGGGACTCTGGCCCGGATCCAGGCGGCCCTCCAGGAGACGCAGGCCCGGCTCGGCGAGAGCCAGAAGCGGCTGGCCGACGCCACGGCGAGGTACGAAGCGTCCAGGGATCTGCTGCAGGACGTGGCCCGGACCGCCTACGAGCAAGGCCCGCTGGCCCCCGTTGAGGCGCTCCTCGGAGCGACCTCGCTCACCGACCTCGTGCATCGGTACCAGTACCTGGACAGTATCCAGGTGGCGAACGCCGAGGTCGCCGATGGCGTGGCCGATGAGGCGGCCGAGCTGTCGGCCGCGACGCGCGAGCTCGATACCCTGGCGTCGCGGCAGATCGGGCAGTCGATTCAGCTCCAGGCCCACAACGCCGCCCTGCGGGACACGCTCCTTGATCAGCAGCGGCAGCTCGCGCAGCTGAACGCTCAGCGCCGGAAGGCGGCCCAGCTCGTGCGGCGCCTGTCGCTCCGAGTGGATCCGGAGATCACCGGGGCGGGGAAGACGTTCGGGACCTGGGCGGCGTTGCTCCTGTCCGAGCTCGGAGCCCCCCATTGCCGGGACAACCTGGCGGTCCTCGTGGCCTGGCAGGTCGCCGAGGGCACCGCGGCCGCCCACAACCCGCTGGCGACCACGCATTACATGCTGGGCTCGACGGCGTTCAACTCCGTCGGCGTTCGCAACTTCCCCTCGGTCGATGTAGGCCTCCAGGCCACGGTGGAGACCTTGCGTCTCCCCGTGCCCAGTTACGGCTACCAGGCCATCCTGAACAACCTTGCGAACTGCGCGCCCGCCAAGACCACGGCCACGGCCATCAACGCGTCGTCGTGGTGCCGGGGATGCGCGGGCGGCCTCTACGTTCTGAACGTCCTGCCGCTGGTCCAGGCGGACTACGCCGCCTTCTCCAGCCGCTGACTCAGCGCTCGACGAGCTCCG
>JBOGVG010000057.1:0-10937 GCA_050692435.1 Actinomycetota bacterium | reverse complement strand
TGGCGGCCCTGGCCATGGGGCCGAAGGTGTGGTTCCGCTTGAACGACGTACCCGTCGGTTGGCGGCCCCTTCCGGCGGTGCGGTCGACCCGACCGGTCTCCGCGGTGAGGACGCGGCCGGATCGGTTGACCCTGCTCGCCCTCATCGGGAGCGGCCTGGCCATGAGTGAGCTGCTTCGCCTGCGGGTGGGGGACGTCGGGTCGCTGAACCGGGAGGCCGGGCTGATCCCGGATCCCGGGGCGGAGCCGCTCGCCGTCCAGTACGCTCCTCGCCGAGGCAGAGGCATGGAACGCATCACCTTCTTGACCTACCACGCTCGCCTGGCCCTCCTAGAGGAACTGGCAATCCGGCGGGAGGGGGGTCTGCCGGTGGGGGCCGACGCTCCCCTCATCGCCCAAGCCGACGGCCGGCCGGCCACACGGAGCACCCTGGGGAGGGCCCGAAGGCGGTCCAGCGCGCTCATCGAGGCGAGCAACGACGTGAACGTGGCGCTCTGCATGGCAACCGGCGACTTCTTCCGCGTCTGGGGCCCGCCGGGCGCCCGCTTCGAATCCCGTCTGGAACGTGAGGAGGCGACGCCGTGAAGGCTGCACGTCTGCATGACTTCGACAAGGACCTCGTGATCGACGACGTCGACGAGCCCACGGTCACCGGGCCGCACGACGTCATCGTCAAGATGGGCGCCGCCGGGCTGTGCCGGACCGACATCCACATCCGCGACGGAGACTGGAAGGCGGTCCAGGACGGCGCGGGGCTGAAGCTTCCGTACATCCTGGGTCATGAGAACGCCGGATGGGTGCAGGAGATCGGCTCCGCCGTGAGCAACGTCAAGGTCGGCGACACCGTGATCCTGCATCCGCTCATCACCTGCGGCCTGTGCCGGGCCTGCCGGGCCGGCGACGACATGCACTGCGACAACGGTGGGTTCCCCGGCCTCGTCATGGACGGGGGGTTCGCCGACCTGCTCAAGACGAGCGCCCGGGCATGCATCAAGCTCGAGCCGGGGCTCGAGCCCAAGGACGTGGCCGCCCATGCCGACGCCGGGTTGACCGCCTACCACGCGGTCAAGAAGGCCTCGAAGATCCTGTACCCGGGTACGAATGCGGTGGTGATCGGGGCGGGCGGCCTCGGCCACATCGCGGTCCAGTGCCTGAAGGCGCTGACACCCGCTCAGGTCATCGTGGTGGACAAGTCGGAGCCGGCCTTGAAGCTTGCAGAGCAGATCGGCGCCGATCAGACGGTCGTCGCCGACGGCAAGCACATCGACAAGGTGAAGGAGATGACCGACGGGCGAGGGGCCGAGGCGGTCATCGATTTCGTGGGCGAGCGTGGGGTGGAGAAAGAGGCCCCCCAGATGCTTCGTCGCGCCGGCACGTACTACGTGATCGGCTACGGGGGAGCTCTCGACGTCCTCACCCACACGATGATCTCCACCGAGATCAACATCGTGGGGAACCTGGTCGGGACGTACAACGACCTCGCGGAGCTGATGACGCTGGCCGCCCAGGGGAAGGTGAAGCTCCACACGGCCACGTATCCGCTCGAGGCCGTCAACGAGGCGATGGCGGACCTGGACGGCGGGCGGCTCCAGGGGCGGGGGATCCTGATCCCGCCGGCGGCCGCCTGACCGAGCCCTCGGGCGGAGCCGCGGGAACCGCTTCCTCCTTCCTGGCAAGGCTGGAAGCCGTCGAGGCCCGTCTGGCCGCCCACGCCGCCGGCGAGGTCCCGGACCGCCTGACGGAGCCCGATCCGGAGACCGGTGAGCGGTGGAGCGCCGGCCAGGTCTGGGGGCATATGGCCGAGTTCGTCCCGTATTGGCTCGGACACGTGCGCCGCGTGGTGGCCGAGGGGTCGAACGACCCCGTCCGTTTCGGGCGGAGCGGGCCGGATCTCGAAGCCCGCGCGGCGGGCATCGAGCGTGGGAGGCGCGAGCCCCCGGGCAGGCTCATGGCGGAGATCCATGGGGCCATCGCGGAGCTCTCGGAGGTCCTGAAGACGACCGACGCCGCCGGGTGGGCCGCCCGGGGGAGGCACCCCACCCAGGGCGTCATGCCCCTCCGCCGGATCATCGAGGAATTCGAGGTGGGACACCTGGAGGCGCATGCCGACCAGCTGGATTACCTGAAGGAGGAGGCCGGCGGGTAGGAGGGAGCGGACCGCCGGGTAGCGGCGGACCGAGCGACCTGCGCCCGTCGTTCCCGCCCCGAGACGCGATTGGCGCCGGCGGCATCGCCTGGCGTAGGATTCCGGTGCTTGCATCCGGCTAGAGGGGGAGGCCATGCAGGAAACTCGGGAAGCGGTCCCACAGCCGCTGGTGGTCCAGCCTGCCGCGGCGGACCCGGCGGTGCTCGGGCTCGCGGTCTTCGTGCTTGGATCGATCGTGCTGGGGCTGAACCTCGTGGATTACGTCACGCCAGGGGGCAGCGTCCTGGCGATCATCTCGGCCGGGACAGGCCTGTTCCTTCTGCTCGTGACGCTCTGGTGCACGCGCCTCGGTCAGACCTACCTGGCCGCCGTCTTCGGCATCTTCTCCGCGTTCTGGCTCACGTACTCGGCCCTCCTGCTCGGGCTCGGCCACAACTGGTACGGCATCACGGAAGCAGAGGACATCTTCGACACGATCAGGGCGTTCCTGATCGCCTGGTCGATCCTGCTCTTCTTCCTCACGGTCTCGGCCCTTCGGCTGCCGGTCGCCTTCCCCATCTTGTTCGGGATGATCGACCTGGCGGTCGTCATCGTCACCGTCGCCTGGCTGGGGGACGCTCCCCCAAACACGGACCTGCTCAAAGTAGGCGGCTACGTCGTGTTCGCGTTCGCGGCCCTCGGCGCCTACGCCTTCCTCGGTGCTGCCAGCGCTTCCCTGGGTGGCCGTGGCTTTCCCCTCGGAGCTCCGCTGGTGAAGTAGCGAAGTGGTGAGGCCCGCCGGCCGCTCGGCCGGCGGGGCCTCCACGATCGTTCAGCGCGTTACGGTTTCTGCGGCTTGGAGTTGCGTCCGCCTCGACCGACGTTGCAGACGTTGAGGCGATCGAGTCTTTCGACGTGTAGCGGTACGCGGCGGTGACGCTCCTTCCGGTCCTGTGCCACCATGACCCGTCCATGGGCGGGATCGACCTGCACACGCACACGAACCGCTCCGACGGCACGTTCGCGGCGGCGGAGCTGATCGAGATCGCCTCGAACCGGGGTCTCGACGTCGTGGCCATCACCGACCACGACACGACGGAGGGGATCGACGAGGCCGCCGCAGCAGGCGCGACCCTCGGTGTCGAAGTCGTTCCCGGCGTGGAGCTGTCCGCCGAGTACCAGGGCACGAGCGTGCACGTCCTCTGCTATTGGATGGATTCCTCGAACGTGGAGCTTCGTGCCGAGCTCCGCCGCCTCCGCGACGAGCGCCTCCGCCGGGGCGAGCTGATGGTGGAGCGGCTGCACTCCCTGGGCTACCCTGTCTCGTTCGCGCGCGTCCGAGAGATCGCGGGCGGCGCCGTCATCGTCCGCCCGCACGTTGCACAGGCCATGGTCGAAGCGGGCATCGTGGCCACCGAGGACGAGGCCTTCGACCGGTTCATCGGGGACGGCGGCCCGGCCCACGTCCCCAAGCACGCGCTGCACCCGTTCGACGCCGTCTCGTTGATCCGGGGGGCCGGAGGCGTCTGCGTGCTGGCCCACCCCGGCATGTGGGGCCACCAGTCCTCCGTGCCCCGTGAGCTGATCGAGGCCATGGCGGCGGCCGGGATGGGCGGGCTGGAGGCCGACGCCGGCGACCACACGCCGGAGCAGCGGGAGCACTTCCGGCAGATGGCGAGGCGGCTCGGGTTGGTCGTCACGGGAGGGTCGGACTGCCACGGGACCCGCTACGACCCCGTCCGGCTCGGGTCCGTGACGACCGAACCGGAGCAGTTCGAGGCCCTTCGGGCCCTGGCCGGGCGAGGCGGCGCGGCCCTCAGGCCTGGCGGTTGATCTCGGCCGCGGCCGACAGCGCGGTGTGGCTTCGCTCCAGGTCGGGCAGCTCGTGGCCGCCGGTGATCTCCTCCACCGCCCAGTTCGTGAGGTCGCGGATGGAGATGATGCCGACGAGCTTCCCCTTGTCCACCACGGGCAGGTGCCGGATCCGGAGCCTAGCCATGTGCTCGGCTGCCTCGGCGATGTCGGATCGGGGCTCGACCGTGTCCAAGTTGGTGCTCATGCGGTCCCCGACCTTGGTTGTCCGGGGATCGATGCCCTCGGCCACCAGGTTCACGAGGTCCCGCTCGGTCACGATCCCGGCCAGGCGGTCGCCGTCCATCACGACCACGGAGGAGATGGCGTTGTCGTGGAGCAGCCTGGCCACATTGGCGAACGTGTCACCCGGTGAGGTGCTCTTCACGTCCGCCTTCATGATGTCTGCGACCTGCATCGGTCCTCCTCGGGGGAAGTCTCGGAACCGTAAGGCTACCTCGTCGGGCAGCTCGGCAACGACCCCTGTCCGGAGCGCCGGTCAATGGTCGGAGCGGCCGGTGAACTGGAAAGAGCCGACCTTGAGGGCCGGCACCCGCGAGGCGGAGAAGAAGAACTCGCTGGCGAGCTGACTGTCCCGCCCGATCATCGACACCGCCTGGAGGGCCCCCAGGATGGACTGGGTGAACCGGAGGTTCTTGACGGGGTGTGCCACCTCGCCGCGTTCGATCAGGAACGTCCCGTCGCGGGTCATCCCGGTGATGACCGACTCCACCGGGTGCACCACGTTGGAGTAGTGGAACCGCGTGACGAGCAGCCCCAGCTCGGTGGACGCGATCATCTCGTTGAGGGTCGCGCCCCCGGACCCCATGAACAGGTTGAGGGGGAGGGGCCCGTCGGGGCTCGGCGGGGGAAGGGCGTGCCCGGTCGTCTGCGTGCCGGCCTGCTTGGCCGTCCGGAGGTCGTACACGCCGCCCCGGAACACGCCGTCGGTCACGAGGTCGACCCGCCGCCGGGGCGTCCCCTCGAAATCGAAGGGCACGCCCAGTGTGAGCGGGGAGGTGGCGTCGTCGTAGATCGTCACGGACGGCGCGGCCACCTGTTGTCCCTCCTTGCCGGAGAAGCAGGAGCGTCCGTCCGCGATGGTTCGCCCTCCGAACCCGATCCAGGCCAGGAACCCGACGAGCGTGGAGACCGCGGGGGGTTCCAGGATCACGGTGAACCGGCCGGGGTCCACATCCCGGGGGTTCTGCGAGTCCACGGCCTTCTCCGCGGCGCGTCGGCCGATGTCCTCCGGGTCAAGCTCGGCAAGCTTGTCTTCGAAGGCCTCCGCGAAGCCGCTGCCGCCCTCGCCGCCGGTCACCACGGTCGTGAGCGATGCCTGGGTGGATGGGGCCCAGCAGAACTGCCCCTCGGTGTTGGCCACGGCGATCTCGCTCGCCACGGTCTCCAGAGCTCCGGCGGCCCGGAACTCCGGGCCGCACCGGCCGACCAGCGCGGCCACGCCCTCGGCTCGCTCATCCGGCGAGGCGGACGCCGTGGGTTCGTCGAAGCCGTCCCGTTTCGGGACCGACTGTGGCGGGGCCAGGCCGGGGAACAGCGGGTCCGGTGCCACGACCTCGGCCATCTCCCTGGCGCTCTCGGCGGCACGGCGCGCCCCCTCCGGGGAGAAGTCGTTCGACGAGGCGACTCCGACGCGAGCGTCTTTCACCACCCGGACCCGGATGCCGGTGTCCTCTCGCCAGGTGCTCTGGTGGATGGCCGACGAGGCGAAGCGGGTGAGGCCGCTCCACTCGTGAACGAACAGGACCTCCACCCCGTCCGCTCGGGGAAGGCCGAGGGCGGCGTTAGCAACCAGACGGACCTGGTCGGGCCCGATGATGCCCGGCATCAACGCATTCCCGGCATCGACGCACCCCAACCATCAAGGCTCGGCCCGGCCTCAGCGCGCGCCACCCTCAACGCACGCCCACCCGGACGCTCCGGAACCGAGCCGGGGCCGCGCCGTGACCGACCCGGGCGACCTGCCCGGGCTGCCCCTTCCCGCAGTTCGGCGTGCCCCACATCGTCCAGTCCTCGCGGCCCCCGACCGCGTCGCACGACCGCCAGAACTCCGTGGTGATGCCGGTGTAGTTGGGGTTCCGGTACATCTCGGTGAGCTTCCCGTCCCTGATGCGCCAGGCGATCTCGCAGCCGAACTGGAAGTTCACCCGCTTGTCGTCGATCGACCACGACTGGTTCGTGGCCATGAAGACGCCGTCCTTGGTGTCGCCGATGATGTCGGCCAGCGAACCTTCGTGCGGTTCGATGTTGATGTTGGTCATGCGGATCAGGGGGAGGTTCTCCCACCCGTCGGCCCGCATGGCGCCGCTCGACGTCCGCCCGATCACGCCGGCGGTCTCCCTGCTGGAGATGAAGTCCTGGAAGACGCCGTCGACGATGATCGGGACCCGTTGCGCGGGGACGCCCTCGTCGTCCCACCCGAACGAGCCGAGGCCGCCGGGGATGGTGGCGTCGGCGGTGACGGACACAAGGTCGCTCGCGTAGCGGAGGGCACCGCGGTCTCCCGGCCTGAGGAACGAGGAGCCCGCGTAGGCTTCCTCCATCCCCAGCACCCGGTCCAGCTCCACGGGGTGACCGATCGACTCGTGGATCTGAAGCTCCATCTGGCCGGAGTCGAGGACGAGCGTGGTCACGTCGCTCGGGCAGTCCCTGGCTGAGAGCAGCTCCACGGCCTCGGCGGCGGTCCGTTCGGCCTCCTCCACCAGCCCGAGCTTCGCGACGTGCTCCCATCCGGCCGCGGCGACGTGACCTCGGAACGAGTTGGGATAGGAGCGCCGCTGCATCTCGCCGTCGCCGATGGCGGTGGCGTTGACGCCGCCGCTCGAGTGGACCACGGTCTGCTCGGTGGCCGCGCCCTCGGTGGAGGCGAACCACGTTCGGCGCCGATACAGGTCGATCCCGCCCTCGGCGAAGGTCAGGCCTTCGACCTGCTGCATCCGCCGGGTGGCCTCCATCAGGAGCGCCACCTTCTGCTCCAGGGGAACGTTGAACGGGTCCTCTTGAACCGGGCTGTTCCACGTGCCTGTGGCCGGCTCCACCGGCGCGAGATCCACCGGC
Organism: Actinomycetota bacterium; assembly: GCA_050692435.1. Classification (GTDB taxonomy): domain Bacteria; phylum Actinomycetota; class UBA4738; order UBA4738; family HRBIN12; genus AC-69. Next base: position 3,884 of record JBOGVG010000057.1, on the reverse strand, counting down.
TCGGTGGGGAGCCGGGACGCCGCCTGGGCGATCCCCACAGCGAGCCCGGCCGTGCGCGCGATCTCGGGCTCCTCCGTCCGGGCCGTAGCGGCGAAACCCCAGTACCCGTTCACGAGGACCCGGATGCCGAGGCCTTTCGAGGTCGAGCGGTCGACCCCTTCCATCTCCTGGTTGCGGACGGTCAGGGATTCGGAGTCCTCGTGGACGACCCGAGCGTCGGCGTAGCCGGCACCTGCGGCCCGCGCCGCTTCCACCGCCTGTTTCGCCACGTCGAGCAACCGAACCTCCGGGCGGGGTGACGTCGGCCCGGGGGGCTCCCGGGCGGGGCGGAAAGCCTACCGGACGCCACCGACGACGGCACCGGCGGATCTCGTGCGACGCCCAGCACCGGGACGCGGGCGTAGGCTGAGCCCCGTGCGCCCGGGCACAGGAAACAACGAGCTCGACGAGGTGGTCCGTCGGTTCCGGGAGCATCCCGGACTGCGGGCAAAATCCTCGCTCCGGTTGCTGGCCGAGGTGTTCGGTCCCACCGACTGGATCCACGGACCGGGCGACGACGCCGCGGTCCTGCCGGCAGACGGGTCGTATCTGCTTGCCGCCGGCGAGGCCATATGGCCTCCGCTCGTTGAGGCGGACCCCTATGCGGCCGGCGTGGCGGCCGTCGTCACCAACGTGAACGACATCGCGGCCATGGGGGGCCGCCCCATTGCCCTGGTGGACACGGTGGTCGGCGCGGAGCCCGTGGCCCGCAGGGTGCTCGAGGGGATGCGCGCCGCCTCGGACCTCTACGGGGTGCCGGTGGTGGGGGGCCATCTGACGGTGCGCGAGGGGGCGCCGGCGGTCTCCGCCTTCGTGGTGGGCGCGGCCCGGGTGCTCCTCGCTTCGGCGAACGTGGCTTCCGGTCAGGTCCTCTTGATGGCTGCGGCATTGGAAGGCCGGATGCGAGAGGACTTCCCCTTCTTCTCCTCGATCCAGGAGCGGGGGTCGGGCCTGGCTGACGACCTTGCTGTGCTCCCCGCGGTGGCCGAGGCCTGGTCCTGCGTGGCGGCGAAGGACGTGAGCATGGCGGGCCTCCTGGGGTCGCTGGCCATGCTGCTCGAGCCCACCGGCGCCGGCGCGGTCGTGGATCTGAACCGTCTCCCTCGTCCCCGGCACGTCCCGCTTGCTCTGTGGACCGCCGCGTTCCCCATGTACGGGTTCCTCCTCTGCGCACCGCCGGACAGTGCAGAAGAGTGCGCCGGAGCGTTCAGAGAGCGGGGTCTGGCCTGCCAGGCGGTCGGGGCCATCGACGATTCGGGCGATCTCCGGGTCCACTTGGGCGGGCGTGAGGCACTGCTCGCCCGCCCGGCCGAGGAGGGCGTTACCGGCCTGAGCGGCGGCTGATCCTCAGGTGTCCGGCCCGAGCTCGATCGCCATCCGCTGGTGGGTCCGCCCTACGAACTCCTCCGGCTCGCCCGCCGCGTGCCACCCCAGGCGCCGGAAGTACTCCACGTTCTGGGGCTGGATGTGGGCGATCATCAGGCGGCCGCCGCGACCCCCCGCCGTCTCCACCGCGAACCGCACAAGAGGGGTGCCGAGCCCTTGATTTCGGAACTCGGGCAGGACGGCGAGGCGGTCGCCCTTCCACAGCCCGTCTTCGTCGAGCGGGTACAGGCGGACGGCGCCCCCCGCCACCCGCCCGCACAGGCCGAGGACGTGCACGGTGGCCGGGTCCTCGTCGTGCCCGTCTCTGTCGGAGCCCTCGAAGAAGCCCTGCTCCGTCACGAACACGGCCTCTCGGATGGCGAAGTGGATGGCCAGCTCCTCCGGGGTCTTCGCCGCCCGGCAGGTCACCGGGAGGTCGGCCTGGCGGGCGGCATCCTCAGTGGACCTGGAGAAGGGGGAGATGACGGCGGCCGGGAACATCGACCTCGCTTTCGAAGGCGCTCATCGCCGAGCACGCCCGGCACCGGGCGCACCCCGCGTTCACGTCCCACGAGCCCAGCCCATGACCCACGACGTAGGGCACGACCTGGCGGTACATCGACTCGACGTAGTCGGGGGGCGGCGGCAGGAAGTCCTGCATCAGGCTCCCCGGCACCGGACGGAGAGGGACGACGAACGGGTACACGCCCATGTCCACGGCCCGCCTGCACCCGTCCACGGTGATCCCGGCGTCCTCGCCCATGCCGAGGATGACGTACGTGGTGACCTGGCCGCGGCCGAAGACCTCCACGGCCCGCTCCCAGCAACGGAAGTAGCCCTCGACCCCGGTGCGCGCCTTGGCCGGGGCTACCCACTCCAGGACCGCGGGGTCGAAGGACTCCACGTGGATCCCGACCGTGTCGATCCCCATCTCCTTCACCTGCTCCAGGACGAAGAGGTCCTCCGGAGGCTCGAACTGCGCCTGGACGTTCAGCCCGGTGGCCTCCTTCATGGCCTTGGCGCACGTCCCCACGTACAGGGCCCCTCGGTCCGGGGCGCGCGTGCTGCCCGTGGTGAGGGTCACGTCGACGGCCCCGTCCAACTCCTTGGCCGCCACGGCCACCTCGGCGAGCTGCTCGGGCCGCTTCACGGGGATGGTCCGCCCAGCTTCGAGGGAGAGCTCGATCCCGCAGAACCGGCATTGGTCCTGGTTGCCCCAGTACGCGCAGGTCTGGATCACCGTGCTGGCGAGAGAGTCGAGATGCAGGAGCGCGATCTTCCAGTACGGGATGCCGTCGGCGGTCCTGAGGTCGTAGAACTTCGGGCGGGGCGGGACGTCGGCGGTGGCCACTCGCTCGCCCTCCCGGTACAGCCACCACCCGTCTCCATCGTGGCGGATGACGAAAGGAGAATCGGCCACGAACTCCGAGATGAACGGGAACGTGACTGGAGTCCCATCGATGTACACCATCCCGGCATCGGCCGGCCCGGCGCCACCAGTGCGGCCTCCGATGGACTCCTCGACGCGGACCCCGTAGCTCTGGAGCTCGGTCAGGAGCGTTCCGAAGGCGGGGATCCCCGGCTTCGGGACGGGCTCACCACTTGTGGCCATACAGCTCCTCGAAGTTGCCCTGGAACACGCGGTCCTTGAGCTCGTTGGACACCGGGGCCCCGGCGATCTTCCAGTACTCGCCCCAGAAGTCGCTCCATGGCTCGTCCGAGGCGAACAGCAGGCGCTCGTGACCCACGCCGCGGCGCTCGATCTCGGTAAGGAGCCACCGAACGCCGAACCCGACGGCCCACGTGGTGTCGGTGTAGACGTTGAGGCCCCGTTCCACCCAATCCAGGAACCGGGGGACCAGCCGGATGTGGCCGGAGACGCCGCCGCCGAAATGGACGATGTGGATCTTGGCCCGTTTCCCGTACGTCTCGATCATCGGGATGAAGTTGCTGATGTCCGAGCCCCCGCCGGGGCTGGTGTGGAAGTGGAACACGAGGTCGTGCTCTTCGGCGGCCGCGAAGCAGGCCTCGGCGATCTCCCGCGTGTCATCGTCCCACCCCTCGGGGTTCGGGTTGCCGCCCAGGAGGAACGTGGTCTTGAGGGCCACGACCCCTCGCTCTCCGGCGTGCTTCAGGGACTCGAGCGTCATCTCCTTGTTCTGGGGCAGGAACGACACCCACAGGCCCGCCCGGATGCGGTCCGAGGACTGCGCGGCGTCCAGCACCAGCGGGTTCAGGGAGAACGGCTGCTCCTGGACCGGGATGCCGTAGTTGGGGAGCACCAGGGCGCGTTCTACTCCCAACTCGTCCATGTGGGCGAGGTAGTCCTTGCCCGAGGCGAACTCGTACACGGTGGGCTTGACCGGTTCCTTGAGGTCGTAGAACTGCCAGGCGGCCATCTCCCCGATGTGGCAGTGGCCGTCGATCACGGGCCGCGGGACTCGTTCCTGGGCCATCGCGCACCTCCTCGTGGGTCCGGC
>JBOGVG010000056.1:0-15516 GCA_050692435.1 Actinomycetota bacterium | reverse complement strand
CCTGGGCGTCGAGCATCCCCAGGCGCTCCACGTCGTCCAGGAGCAGGCCCATCTCGTCGGCCAGGCGCTCGCTGTACAACCCCCAGCCTTCCGCGAAGGCCGCGCCGGCCAGGAGCCCGCCGAACCGCTTGAGGTTCGGGCGGTCACCCATCTCCTGCTCGATGGCGATCTGGAAGTGATGGCCAGGGTTCGCCTCGTGATAGGTGGTGGTCGGGAGGTGGTGGAGGGGCCGGTCGGACAGCTCGTAGCCATTCACGTAGTAGATGCCGGGACGTGAACCGTCCTCCGACGGTGGCTGGTAGAACGCGAACGGCATGTCCGCCTCGCGGAACTCCTCGACCAGGCGGACCTCACAGCCCCGCTTGGGGAGACGGCCGAAGAACCCCGGCGCGGCCTCCCATCCCCGCCGGACCTGGTCCTCGGCCATCCGGACCAGCTCCTCCTTCGAGGCGATCGTGTTTCGGCCGTTCGCGGAGAGCTCAGCGAGGGCGGTCGCGGGATCGGGGAACCCCAGCCGCTCCGCGCACCGCTGTCGTTCCTCCTGGATCCGGGCGAGGTCCTCCACGCCGAGCTGGTGAACCGCGCGGTCTTCCAGGTCCAGCGTGGTCCACGACAGGATCTCGGCCCCGTACATGGCGTCGCCGGCGGGCAGCGCGCAGAGGCCGATGGTCTCGGTGGCGTGCGGGAGGTACTCCCGAAGCGTGGCCAGGAAGCCCTCCAGGGCCGGCATGACGGTCTCCCGGAGGACCCCGGCCACCCGCTCTCGACCCGCCGGGTCGGATTCGGGGACAGGCATGACGGCCGGCGACGTCTCGGCCGGCGTGGCGAGCAGGCGCTCGACTTGGGCCACGGAGCGCTCCACCACCACCCTGGGGGCGGCCACGCCGGTGCGCACGCCGTCACGAGCCACCTCGGCGACCGCCTCGAAGAAGGCCGGCGTGGCCGAGAGCCGGCCGAGGTAGCGATCCAGGCGCTCCGGGATGTCGGCCCGCTGGAGCGACCCGAGCTCGCCGAGGAGCTGGCCGGGACCCCACAGGTGGCTCACGACCTGGAGCCGGTCCAGGCGGTGCTCGATCTCGGCGAGGTCGCGCCCCGCGATTGCCTCGAGCATGTCCAAGGCCGTCCTCACGCCGACGTCCCGGACGGCACTCCGGTCGATCCCGTCGAGGTTCTGGAGGGCCTGCCGGTGCAGGGTCTGCCGGCGAGCCCGGCCCTCCTCGCTCGGGTCGGGGAGCCGGTCGTCGAATCGCTCGTCCCCGACCAGCGTGCCGAGGAGCGGGTCGTTCTCGAGCAACCCCTCCCAATACGTGTCGACCAGGGCTCGACCGCGAGCAACCGCGTCCGTCATCTCACTCCTTCGAGGCCGGATCCGAACCAATAATCCTAGATCGGCGGCCTGGTTATGGGATTCCCCCCGTTCGGGCCGTAGCCTGTGGGGCCAATGTCGGTGAGAACGTCGATCAGGATCGCCGCCGTCCTCGCGTTGCTCGCGCTCCTCGTGGCGCTCGCCAACGCGTCCCTTCATCCGAGGACGGCCCGGAGGGGCGATCCGGCGGTCGCCACGGGCCTCGGTCTGGCCGCCTCGGCCCGGTCCGAGCCCGACGCCGCGTCCCTCGACGTCTATGCCGGCCTGGGCACGTGGGTCGACCTCTACGACGTGGCGTGGAGGCACCCCCGCAGCGCGGTGCGCAGGATGAGCGAGCGTGGGGTGGACACGCTGTACCTGGAGACCTCCAACTTCAGCCGGGGGAGTCCGTTCGTGTTCCGCGACGAGGTAGAGCGGTTCCTCGACGCGGCGCACCGTAACGGGATCGCCGTTGTGGCCTGGTACCTCCCGGACCTTCAGGACCTGGCCCTGGACCTCCGTCGCTCCATCGCGGCCGTCCGCCTGCGGACCGACCGGGGCAACTCGTTCGACTCGTTCGCGCTGGACATCGAGTCGGACGCGGTGAGCCGGCAGATCGTCCGCACGAAGCGGCTCCTGCGGCTGACCGAGCGCCTTCGTGCGGAGGTAGGCGGTGGGTATTCGCTTGGCGCGATCATCCCGTCTCCCCGGCGGCTTCGGGACGATGTGTCGTACTGGCCGCGGTTCCCCTACCGGCGACTCGCCGAAGTGTTCGACGTGTTTCTGCCTATGACGTACTTCACGTTCCGGGTGACGGGGAGAGACGGGGCTCGGAGGTACACGGCGGGGAACATCGACATCATCCGGCGGGAGACCGGAGACCCCTCGGTACCGATCCACGTCATCGGGGGGATCGGCGGCGAGGCGACCAGGGCGGAGACGGCCGGGTTCGTCGAGGCCGTCCACGGACGCGGGGTCATCGGGGCGAGCTACTACACGTTCCCGCTGACCAGCGAGGGCGATTGGTCCAAGCTGGCGAGGCTTCGGTCTCCGTGACGACCGAGATCTTCCTGCGGGATGTGACTGAGGATGACCTTCCCATATTCTTCGAACACCAACTGGATCCGGAGGCAAACCAGATGGCCGCCGTTCCGGCCAGGGATCGGGAAGCGTTCACCGCGCACTGGACTAAGATCTTGGGGGACGACACTGTTACCAAGAAGACCGTACTCTTCGACGGCCAGGTGGCCGGCAACGTGGTGAGCTTCGAACGGTTCGGTGAACGAGAAGTCGGCTACTGGATCGGAAGGCAGTACTGGGGCAAGGGCGTTGCCACCAGGGCTCTGTCGGAGTTTCTGGATCACGTAACGACGCGGCCGCTCTATGCCCGCGTGGCCAAACACAATGTCGCCTCTCTCCGGGTCTTGGAGAAATGCGGGTTCACGATCTCCGGCCACGACACGGCGCCTGCCGACACAGGCGGCCAGGACCTCGAAGAGGTCATCCTCAAGCTCGAAGCGAGCGCAAGAGAACGGGCGCCATCGAGGGAAGGCGGTTCGCAGGCGAATGAGCATCGCTGAGATGGGCCCGGGGCCGGCGGCCGATCGGGAGGCTTGGCTCCGGGACCTTCGGCGGGTGAACGAGCTCCAGGAGGACGCCCTGGCCCCCGACTACGACGCACAGTGGGGGGAGATCGAGGACACCCACCGAGCGTTCGTGGAGCGGTTCCTCTCGGTGCTCGCAAAAGACGGCAGGGTGCTCGACGCGGCCTGCGGGACCGGCAAGTACTTCGGGATGGTGATCGCCGCCGGTCGCTCGCTGCTCGGCGTGGACCACTCGGGCGCGTACTTGGCCAACGCCGGAGCGAAGTTCTCCCGCGTGCCCACCGAGAAGCACGACCTTCAGGAACTCCCGTACCGGCACGACTTCGACGGCGTGATGTGCGTCGACGCCATGGAGTTCGTCCCGCCGGAGGACTGGCCGGGGGTCCTGGAGCGGTTCCGCCGGGCCCTCCGGCCGGGGGGCTTCCTCTACCTCACGGTCGAGCTCGCCCCGGAAGATCAGGTGCGCGCTGCGAACGAGGAGGCCCGAAGGTCGGGCCTTCCGGTCGTGGAAGGCGAGGTCATGTGGGAGGAACCCGACGGCTACTACCACCACTACCCGAGGATGGAGCAGGTCCGAGCATGGGTCGCCGATGCCGGGTTCGTCATCGAGGAGGAGGTCGAGGGGCCCTGGCACGAGGAGTGGTACGCCTATCACCACGTGCTGGCCCGGGTGGGCTAGAGCAGTGCGGACTGCCCGCGCGGCGCGCGACCGGGCCGGCGGCGACTCGGCGGCTGCTCGGCGGGGTGCTCCACCAGGGCCACCACTCGGTCGGCCATGAACCGCCCGCTCCGCACCGGCTTGCCGGTCCGGGTGACCTCGGCCACCTCCACGACGCCACGAGAGGTCGTGACCTCGACCCGCCGGCCGGACTTGCTGGCCTCGATCTCGAAGGTCTTGACCCCGGTCCCGACGTCGATCACGATCTCGACCCGGTCACCCCTCATGGTGTCATCCTATCGCCCGAGGGCGGCATCCTCGTTGCGCCGCAAGGCGGCCGTCATACCCCGTCCACCCAGCCGAAGTGGCGTTTCCGCACCTCGGCCTTCACGTCATCGGACAGGAAGCTGGCCTCGATGGCGTTGGCGGTGGCCATTTGCAGATCCTCCACCTCGAATCCCAGGACGTCTCTCGCCACCTCCAGCTCGTGCGTGAGGTCGATGCCGAACAGCCCGGGATCGTCGGTGTTGATGGAGACGCGGGCCCCTTCTAGGAGGAGGCGACGGGCCGGATGCTCGGCCAGGCTGGAGACCGCGCCGGTCCGTTCGTTCGACGTCGGGCACATCTCCAGCGTGACCTCCCGCTCGATGACGAGCGCGGTCACCGCGGGGTCGCGGGCCACGCTCACCCCGTGGCCGAGGCGGCGCACCCCCAGGACCTCAACGGCCTCCCTGGGGTACTCGGGCCCCGCGGCCTCCCCGTAGTGGGCGGTGAGTGGGATGCCGGCCTCCCGGATCGGCGCCAGCACGCCGGCGAAGACGGCGGGCGGGAAGTCCACCTCGTCGTCGGCGAGGTCGAAGCCCACCAGCTGCTCCCGGTGGCGGAGCGCGAAGTCCACGGTCCGCTCCGCCGACTCGATCCCGTATGAACGACTGACGATGGCGATCAACCCCACCGTGACGTCGAGGTCTCGGGCCCGGTCGATCCCGGCCACGATCGCCTCCATGGCCCCGCTCCATTCGAGCTCATGCGGTCGGCACATGAAGTCGGGCGAGAACCGGAGCTCGGCCAGCCGTACGTTGTCGTTCGCCAGATCCTCCACGGCCTCGAACGCGATGCGCTCTACCGCGGCATAGTCCCGGAACGCCTCCTGGGCGACACGGAAGTAGGCGAGGACCTCGGCCAGGCTGCTCATGGGCCGAAGCACCTGGGCCCGCGGGGCGAGCTCCTCCGGCGTCCCGGCGGCGAGGGGCTCCCCGGCCTCGCGGGACAGATCGATGATGGTCTGGAGCCGGATGGCGCCCTCGAGATGGCGGTGGAGTTCGGCCTTGGGGAGCGAGCGGAGGTCCATGTGGCGAGCAGCCTAGTGCCGATCGTCCCGAACGTGCTGCGCGGGCGCGTCACCGGATAGCATCCAAGTTCGTCACAGGAGGATCCATGCTGCTCGAAGGGAAGAAGCTGCTGATCACCGGGGTGCTGACCCGGGAGAGCATCGCGTACTCGGTGGCCCAAGCCGCGCAGGAGCAGGGGGCCGAGATCGTCCTCACGTCGTTCGGGCGGGCCATGGGGCTCACCGAGAAGAGCGCGAGGCGCCTGCCCCAGCCGGTGGACGTCCTGGAGATGGACGCGAACGACCCCGACCACATCAAAGCGGTCGCCGACGACCTGGCCAAGCGGTGGGGCCGGCTCGACGGATTCCTGCACGCCATCGCATTCGCCCCCCAGGACGCCCTGGGCGGCAACTTCCTGAACACGCCGTGGGAGAGCGTGCAGGCCGCCTTCCAGACCAGCGCGTACTCGCTGAAGGCCATCGCGGTGGGCGTGCTGCCGCTCATGGAAGAGCGCGGGGGCGGCATCGTCGGCCTTGACTTCGACGCCGGGGTGGCGTGGCCGCTGTACGACTGGATGGGCGTGGCGAAAGCCGGCCTGGAGTCGGTGACCCGTTACCTGGCCCGGGACCTCGGCAGGTACGGGATCCGGGTGAACCTGGTATCGGCCGGGCCGCTTCGCACCATCGCGGCCAAGGGCATCCCGGGGTTCGATTCGCTGGCCGACGGGTGGAGCGACCGGGCGCCGCTGGGCTGGGATACCGGTGACCCCACGCCGGTGGCCCGGGGCGTGGTGTTCCTGCTCTCGGATTGGGCGTCGGGGATCACCGGCGAGGTGGTCCACGTTGACGGCGGGTACCACGCGATCGGCGCCACGCTCCCTTCGGACGGGTAGTACGCTCACGCCGAGGGGAACCCACGACTGGGCAGGCCGGTCATTCCGATCGACCGTGGCTGGCCGGCGCGACGACGACCCTGGGCTCCCCATCAAGTTCGGGCCGTGCTCCAACGGCGAGTACGACCCCCAGCCTCTCTCGCCGGTCGTCTTGGAGACGATCCGCCGGGCCCGAGACGAGTGCGAGCGGAACGCGAAGCGGCTCGGCATGACCCGGCGGCAGTTCCTCCGGTCTGTATGCGGCGCCGCGACCGCCCTCCTCGCGCTGGACGCTTGCGCGCGCGAGGCGCTCCGGCACGAGACCGGTTCGCCCAGGGCCACGCCGGGCGGGGGCTACGCCATCCCCTCGGAGGCCGCCACCGAGCCCGACGTGGCGCGCGACGCGGTCGGGGGTGAGGAGTTCGTCTTCGACATCCAAGGACACCTGCTCGAGTACGACCTGAACCCCGTGTTCCACGGGGAGGACTTTTGGACGCGGTTCCCCCAGCGCTTCTGCGGTGAGGACGACCCTCGGACGTGCTACTCGATCGAGCAGTTCATGGAGCTGATGTTCCTTCGGAGCGACACGTCGATGCTCGTGCTCTCGGCCTTGCCCATCTACCCGGAGGGCAGCCCACTCTCGCACAAGGTCATGGCGGAGACCCGTCGGATCGCCGAGGGCCTGTGCCGCGACGAGCGGGTGCTGCTGCACGGCCAGGCGCTGCCGAACGTGGGGCCGCTCGAAGCGAACCTGGATGCCATGGAGGACCTGAACCGGAAGTACGGCGTGGTGGCGTGGAAGACCTTCACGCACTTCCCCGAGGTCTTCGAGCACGACGGCAACGCCTGGTGGCTCGATGACCACGAGCGAGGCCTGCCCAAAGTGGGAGAGGCGTTCATCCGAAAGGCCGCCGAGCTCGGCGTCCCCAGGGTCTGCGCGCACAAGGGATTCTCCGGCGGCAGCCGGTTCGCCTCGCCGATGGACATCGGACCGGCGGCCCGCTCGCACCCCGACGTGAGCTTCGTGGTGTACCACTCGGGCTACGAGGCAGGCGGATACGAGGGCCCGTACACGGCGGCCACCGCCGGCGTCGGCATCAACCGTCTCATCACGTCGCTGAAGCGAGCGGGCATCGGACCGAACGAGAACGTCTACGCGGAGCTCGGCTCGACGTGGTGGAGCGTGTTCCGGGCGCCGGAGCAGGCCGCGCACGTCCTGGGAAAGCTGCTCCGGTACGTGGGCGAGGACAACGTGGTGTGGGGGACAGACTGCCTGTTCTACGGGTCGCCCCAAGACCAGATCCAGGCCCTCCGGTCCTTCCACATCAGCGAGGAGTTCCAGGAGCGCTACGGCTACCCCAAGCTCACGAAGCAGCTGAAGGCGAAGATCCTCGGGTTGAACGGGGCTCGCCTGTACGAAGTCGATCCGATCACGGCCAAATGCGAGTTCACCCGGCGCGAGCTGGAGGAGATCCGAAAGCACCTCCCCGGGGAGGATCGGACCCTCGGCCCCTCCACGGTGGCCGACGCGGAACGGGTCCGGGACCACCACCGGGAGAGCGGGTTGCCGTGACGAACCAGTCGGGGGGCACGGTTCTGCCGGGGACCGGCTACCGGCGGATGTCCGCGGCCGTGAGCTGGCCTTCGTACGGTCCCCGGCCGGCCACGCACCACGCGCCGCACCTGGCCGCGAGAGCGAGCGCCTCCTCGAAGTCGTACCCGGCCCCCAGGGCGAACGTGAGTCCCCCGGCGAAGCTGTCGCCGCCGCCGGCGGTGTCGATCAGCGGGCCGGGCAGCGGCGCCGGGTCGTAGGTGCCCGACCTCCCGTCCGCCGTCTCGTAGGAACCGCCCTTCGCCCCGTCGGTCCGCACCACGAGACCGGGGCGTCGGGACAGGGTCGAGGGGTCGTAGCGCTCGGCGGGGTCGCGCCCGCTCCCGACCACGGCGTCGAGCTGCACGTCTGTCCTGACCAGCAGCTCCAAGACGCGGCTTGTGGCCACCAGAACCCGGGCCCGGCGTGCAGCTCGGACCGCGCCCGTGTCGGCTGCGGTGAGGTACACCGCGTCCGCTCCGGCCAGCTCGTCCCAGGTCAGCGGGTCGTCGGCCCTGGGCTCGAGCCGTTCGCCGAGCGTGGTGATGGTCCGCTCGCCGTTCGGCTCGATCAACGTCACGGCCCGCCGGGTGGAGGAGCCTCGCCTGGCCGCCTCGACCGACGGACCGAGCGCCTCGAGCTCGAGGTGGGCTCGCTTGCCCGTCGCGTCCTTCCCGAGCGCCGTGAAGAGCGTGCAGTCCCCGGTCAGCTTGTCGAGCTGAACGGCGCCGACGGCCCCGCTCCCGGCCGGCTCCTCCCACCAATCCACGGAGTGGACGATGTCCCCGGGCCCGGGTAACCGATCGACCCGCGCGAACTCCACCCACTCGACGTGCCCGACCACGGCGACCCGCACGGAGGCAGTGTGCCATCCCGTCGAGGCGACGGCGTATCCTGCGGCCATGCGGGAAGAAGTGCGCCTCACGAAGTTCAGCCACGGCGCCGGCTGAGCGTGCAAGCTCGGTCCGAGTGACCTGGCCCAGGTCCTGGGCCAACTCGAGGCCCCGGCGATGCCGAGGGAGGTGCTGGTCTCCGCGGAGACCGGCGACGACGCCGCCGTCTATCTCCTGCCCGACGGCAGGGGGCTGGTGGCAACGGTGGACTTCTTCACGCCCATCGTGGACGACGCCTACGACTGGGGCCGCATCGCCGCGGCCAACGCGTTCAGCGACGTCTACGCCATGGGCGGTTCGCCGGCCATCGCCCTGAACCTCGCCAGCTGGCCGGTGGACGACCTCCCGCTCGAGCTGCTGTCCCGGGTGCTCCAGGGTGGCCAGGACGTGGCGAACGAGGCCGGCGTGGCGGTGGTGGGCGGGCACTCCATCACCGACCCGGAGCCGAAGTACGGGATGGTGGCCCTGGGGTTCGTCTCCGCCCAGCGGATCGTGCGGAACTCGACCGCGCCGGCCGGCGCCGCCCTGTTCCTCACGAAGCCCCTCGGCCTGGGGATCATCACCACGGCCATCAAGCGCGAGCGGGCCACCGACCTCCAGGTCCGCACGGCTGTGGAGGTCATGACCACGCTGAACGCGAACGCGGCGGGGGCCATGTTGGCCGCCGGAGCGCACGCCGGCACCGACGTCACCGGGTTCGGCCTCCTCGGTCACCTCCAGAAGATGGCCGAGACCTCCGGCGTGGCGGCCACCGTGTTCGCCGGCGCCGTGCCCCTGCTGCCCGGGACCCTGGACCTGGCTAGAGCCGACGTCGTGCCGAGCGGCACGAAGCGGAACCACGCGTACCTTCGGCCCTTCGTGGACTGGGGCGAGCTCACCCTGCCCGAGCAGCTGGTCCTGGCCGACGCCCAGACCTCCGGGGGCTTGTTGATCGCCTCCACCAACCCCGAGGAGATGCGACTCCGCTTGGTCGAGCTGGGCGTCCAGGCGGTGGAGATCGGCCTCACGGAAGCGGGGGATCCCGGCCACGTCGGCGTCGAAGGGCGACTCGCGCCGGGTTGAACGGGCACTCAGGGAATAGGACCGCGCTGATACAGTTATTGCTACTGCAATGGTCCAGCTTGACCCCGTGTTCTTCAAGGAGATCGTCGAGCACGGGCTCCGGGAGTTCCCGAACGAGGCCTGCGGCCTGGTCGCAGCCAGGGACGGCCGGCCCGTGAAGGTGTTCGGCCTGCGCAACCTGGACGCCAGCCCGGTGTCCTACCGCCTGGACCCGAAGGAGCAACTGCACGCCTTCAACGAGATGGACGAGGAGGGCTGGGACCTGTTCGCGATCTACCACTCGCACACTCACTCCGAGGCCTTCCCGTCCGAGACCGACCGGGGCCTGGCCTTCTATCCGGAATCCCATTACCTCATCCTGTCCCTGTCCGACCGAGAGAACCCGGTGCTCCGGGCCTTCCGGATCCTGGACGGCGAGGTCGCCGAAGAAGACGTGGACGTCACATGAGCTCCGGCTTCACCGAAGAGCAGGTCCGGCGGTACTCCCGCCACATCATCCTGCCGGGGATCGGCGGGGAGGGGCAGCGCAAGCTGCTCGACTCGAAGGCCCTGGTGATCGGGGCCGGTGGCCTGGGTTCGCCGGTTGCCATGTATCTTGCGGCCGCCGGCGTGGGGACCCTCGGGATCCTGGACTTCGACCGGGTGGACGAGTCGAACCTCCAGCGCCAGATCCTCCACTCGACCCCCGACGTGGGCCGGCCCAAGGTGGAGAGTGCCGTGAACCGACTGCGGGCCATCAACCCGACCATCGAGATCGTGCCCTACGACACCGTCCTGTCCTCGGCGAACGCGTTCGAGATCCTGGAGCCGTGGGACGTGGTGATCGACGGCACCGACAACTTCCCCGTCCGCTATCTGGTGAACGACGCCACGCAGATGCTCGGCAAGCCGCTCGTCTACGGCTCCATCTACCAGTGGGATGGACAGGGCACGGTGTTCATGCCGGGCCGAGACGCCCCGTGCTACCGGTGTCTGTTTCCGCAGCCGCCCCCGCCCGGGACGGTGCCGTCGTGCGCCGAGGGCGGGGTGTTCGGCGTGCTGCCCGGGATCGTCGGGAGCATCCAGGCCACCGAGGCCATCAAGCTGATCACGGGGGTCGGGGAGCCGCTGATCGGCCGCCTGCTGGTCTTCGACGCGATGGCCATGGAGTTCACGACCGTGAAGGTCCGGTGGGACGCCGACTGTCCGGTGTGCGGCAAGGAGCCCACCATCACCGAGCTCATCGACTACGACGCGTTCTGCGGCCTCGCCCCCGGGCAGGTCCCGCCCGAGGCCGAACACGGCGTCTCGACGCTCGCATAGCAGGAGGGAATCGATGTCCGTTCGCGTGAAGCTCCCCACCATCCTCCGAAAACACGCGGGAGGCGAGGCCCTGGTCAACGCCCACGGTGCGACCCTCGGCGAGCTGCTGTCGGACCTCGAATCCAGGTACCCGGGGATCACGAAGAACGTCGTGTCCGACGAGGGCGGCCTGCACCGGTTCGTCAACGTGTACGTGAACGACGAGGACGTGCGGTACCTCGGCTCGCTGGAGACCGCCGTGAAGGAGGGCGACACGGTGTCCATCCTCCCGGCCGTGGCCGGCGGCTGAGCCGAAGCGGCCAAGCACCGGCGCCGTCGCTCCGGCCCGTGCTGAGATAATCGGCCCGTGCGCTACCGAGACATCCTCGACGCCATCGGCGAGACTCCGCTCGTGGGCCTGCCCCGCCTGAGCCCCAAGCCAGGCGTGACGCTGTGGGCCAAGCTGGAAGGACAGAACCCATCAGGCTCGCTGAAGGACCGCATCGCCAAGAAGATGATCGAGGCCGCCGAGGCCTCCGGCGAGCTCACGCCGGACAAGATCATCCTGGAGCCGACCTCCGGCAACACCGGCATCTCCCTGGCCATGGTGGCCCGGCGCAAGGGCTACCGGCTCACCGTGGTCATCCCGGACAACGCGAGCGAGGAACGCATCCGGCTGCTCGAGCTGTTCGGCGGGGAGATCGTGTACTCGCCGGGGGAGAAAGGGACGAACGGCTCCATCGAGGTGGCCCGAGCCTTGGCCAGGGACGACCGCTACCACATGCCGTTCCAGTACGGGAACCCGGCGAATCCGCTCGCCCATTACGAGGGGACGGGGGCGGAGATCGTCCGCGACCTCCCCGAGGTCACCCACTTCGTGGCCGGCCTGGGGACGGGCGGGACGCTCACGGGGGCGGGCCGGCGCCTGCACGAGCACAACCCCGACATCCAGGTGATCGCGGCCGAGCCGGAGCTCGGCGAGATGGTCTACGGGCTTCGGTCGCTGGATGATGGGTTCATCCCCCCGATCTTCGACGAGCGCGTGCTCGACCGGAAGTTCCTGGTGAGCTCGTCGGACTCGCTTCGCGCGACCCGCGAGCTCACCGAGAAGGAAGGCATCTTCTCCGGCATCTCCTCCGGGGCGGTCGTGAACGTGGCGCAGCGGATCGCCGCCGAGATCGACCGAGGCGACGTCGTGTGCCTGCTGGCCGACGCCGGGTGGAAGTACCTGTCCACCGAGGCGTGGGCGACCGAGATCGAGCGCGCCGAGAAGGGCGTGTCGGAGACGCTGTGGTGGTAGCCGGTGCCCGATAGCCGGCCACTCGGCGTGTTCGACTCCGGTGTCGGAGGGCTCACCGTGGCCCGGGCCATGTTCGACCTGCTGCCCCACGAGCCCATCGTGTACGTGGGCGATACGGCGCGGTTCCCGTACGGTCCCAAGCCACTCGAGGAGATCCGAACCTTCGCGCTGGAGATCGCCGAGTACCTAGTGTCTCGGGACGTGAAGCTGCTCGTCGTGGCGTGCAACTCGATCGAGGTCGCGGCCATCCGCGACGTGACGGAGGCCGCCGGGGTGCCCGTGGTGGGCGTGATCGACCCGGGGGCCCGGGCGGCGGTCCGGGCAACCCGGAACCGGCGTATCGGGCTGATCGGGACGGAGGCCACCGTGGCGAGCGGCGCCTACGAGCGGGCCATGGCCGCCACCGGGGCCGTCGTGGAGCTATTCGCCCGAGCCTGCCCGGCGTTCGTCGAGCACGTGGAAAGGGGCGACACCTCGAGCCACGAGCTGCTTGATTTGGCCCGCGGATACCTGGCTCCGCTTCGCGAGCGGCAGGCCGACACCCTGATCCTTGGCTGCACGCACTACCCCATGCTTTCGGGCTTGATCCAGGTGGTGATGGGAGAGGACGTCGTCCTGGTTTCCTCGGCGGAGGAGACGGCCAAGGACGTGTACGCCATCCTGCTTCGGCTCGACCTGCTTCGCGAGGATCGGACCGAGCCGGTGCACGAGTTCCTGTGCACGGGCGACCCGGCGCAGTTCCGGATGGTCGCCCACCACTTCCTGGGACCGGAGGTCGGCGACGTGGACGGTCTCGAGGTGCAACCGGTGAGGGGTGGCCCGTGGAGCTGATCGTTCTCGGCGCCAGCGGGACCTGGCCCCGGCCCGGGGCCGCCACCAGCGGGTACCTGGTCAAACAGGATGGGTTCAACCTGTGGATGGACGCCGGGAGCGGGACCCTGGCCAACCTCCAGCTGTACATCGACGTGCCGGACATCCATGGCATCGTCGTCACCCACGAGCACCCCGATCACATGGTGGACCTGTACCCGTGCTTCTACGCGCGGCATTACGGCGAGCTCGGGGAGCCGCACCTCCCCGTGTACGTGCCGACCGGCTTTCCCGAGCGGGCTGGCGAGCTCGTATCGGTCGACAGCCAGGTCGTGATGCGGAGGACCTTCGACTGGCGCGAGGTGACGCCCGGCGAGTCGTTCGACATCGGTCCTTTCAAGGTGAAGACGGAGCCCATGGCGCACCTCGGCCTCGTGGCGTTGGGGTTCCGGATCGAGGCGAACGGCGCCGTCCTCGCCTACACGGGCGATACCGGCCCCACTCACCACGTGGAGTTACTTGCGCGAGACGCCGACGTCCTGCTCTCAGAGGCGACGTGGCAGGACCGGGACGACCTCAAGCCGTTCCATCTCTCGTCGAGGCAGGCGGCCGTCTACGCTCGGAACGCCGGCGTTCGTCGTCTCCTGCTCACCCACATCTGGCCTTCCTTCGACAAGGAGACTTCCCGAGAGCAGGCGGCGGAGGAGTTCGATGGGCCCATCGAGCTCGCCGCTGACGGCATGGGGGTCGAGGTGGCAACGTGAACGAACGGCCCGACGGGCGGGGCCCTGGCGACCTCCGGCCGGTGAAGGTGGAACTGGGCTACCAGGAGTGGGCGGAGGGTTCCGTGTTGCTGGAGATGGGGCGGACCCGGGTCCTGGTGGCCGCCTCACACGACGACCGGGCCCCCAGGTTCCTCCAGGGAAGCGGCAAGGGGTGGGTAACCGCCGAGTACTCGATGCTCCCTCGGGCCACGGCCGAGCGGACACCCCGGGAGGTCGGCAAGGGCCGGCCGTCGGGCCGGACCCAGGAGATCCAGCGCCTGATCGGCCGGTCGCTCCGCGCCGTCACCGACCTCGACAAGCTCGGCGAGCGCACGTTCTGGATCGACTGCGACGTGCTTCAGGCCGACGCGGGGACTCGAACGGCGTCGATCACGGCCGGCTACATCGCGCTGGCCCTGGCGGTCCGGACACTCCAGGAGCGGGGCGCCATCACCAAGGAAGTCCTCCCCGACACGGTGGCGGCGGTGTCGGCCGGCATGGTCGGCGGACGGCCCGTCCTCGACCTGTCTTATGAGGAGGACGCCGTGGCCGACGTGGACTTCAACGTGGTCATGACCGGCTCCGGCCGGCTGGTCGAGATCCAGGGGACGGCGGAGGGGAGGTCGTTCTCCCGGGACGACCTTGGGGCCCTGGTTGACCTGGCCGAGGCCGGCATCCGACAGCTCACGGAGCTCCAGCGCCAGGTCCTCGGGGGGTGAGCTTCCCGGCCCGCGTGGCCATCGGCTCCCGGAACCCTGACAAGATCACGGAGATCCTGGCCATCTGCGCGAGGTGGCCGGGGGAGTGGGTCACTTGGGAGACGCACGCCGGCGCGTGGCCGGATGTGGCGGAGACCGGCGGCACCTACTTGGAGAACGCGTTGCTCAAGGCCCGAGCGGTGGCCGAAGCGGTCGGCATGCCCGCCGTCGCGGACGACTCCGGCATCGAGGTCGATGCCCTAGCCGGAGGCCCGGGGCCCCGATCGGCCAGGTACGCCGGGGAGGGGGGCACGGACGAGCAGAACCTCCACATGCTGATCAGGGCCGTGGCCGGCGTGCCGGCGCCGGGGCGCACCGCCCGATACCGATGCGTGGCGGCGATGGCTTGGCCGGACGGGCCCGACGTGTGGGCCGAAGGCGTGTGCGAGGGCACGCTCCGTTCGAAGCCCCGGGGGAGCGGCGGCTTCGGGTACGACCCCATCTTCGTGCCTGTCGGGTGGGACCGGACGATGGCCGAGCTCACACCGGAAGAGAAGGACCGGATCAGCCACCGGGGTCGGGCGTTTCGGGCCTTGGGCGAACTGCTGGCCCGGGATCCTTGACAGCTGCCACGTGCAGGGTACTCACGGACTTGACGAAGGATCGCAGATCGCTCAGATGCGCGGAGGCGTGCGCGAACGGCCCGTCCGGTCCGTTCAGGATCCCGCCGAGGACGTCACCCAGCGGCCTGCGGGCCCGGGCCGTGGGCGGCGACCGCCAAGCGGCGGTGCCGACCGCTCGGATCTCGCGCACGAGCCGGCCATGGACCTCGTCGAAACGCTCCCGCACCGACGAAGGGGAGCGGTGCCGGTCGGCGGCCAGCGTCTCGGAGTTGAGGGCGTTCAGGCCCTTCGCCCGAAGCGGCCGCTGGACGGGTGCGGGCTGGCCCCGCCCCCAGGCATCGAGTGCATCGAGCGCGTGCTGGTCCCACGAGGTGAGATGGCTGAGCAGGTCCTTGGCCGACCAATCGGCGTCTCCGATCGTGGCCGGTCGGGTGAAGTCGTCCGGCCCCAGCCGGCCGATCAACTCGCCGATTGCCTGATGCTCCGCCTCGAGGATGCGAAGCGCCGCTCGTTTGGACAGAGCCACGAAATGTCCCTCCGCTGATCGGTGCGAGAGGGGGTGTCTGAGTTCACCAGATAGTGGACACCTGTGTCGGAGCATCGTGGACACCGACGACGGGGGTCTGCGATGGATCTGGCTCGGTACCTGGTGGACGCGGTCGTGCTGGAGGGGCGGAGCTACCGG
>JBOGVG010000055.1:0-19071 GCA_050692435.1 Actinomycetota bacterium | reverse complement strand
GGCGTACCCGCTGAGAAATCGGGCCGCTTCGCCGGCCGCCGCCGCCCTTGCGATCGTCCTCGTCGCCGTGTGGACCGGATGGCAGGTCGGGACGACGAACCGGATCGAAGCGGGTGCGTCGGTCGCGCGCACGGCAGCGCGCCAGGTGGGGATGGCCATGCGAGACCTGGCCGGCGAAGGTCCCTGCGCCTTCGCCAGCTCGGACGGCTTCCCCCAGATCGCGTTCGCCTCTGGCTGCGAAGGCCGGCACCTGCGGACGGTGGACGGCGGCACGATCGGAGCGCTCCGGGGGCTCTCCGATCGCGTGTTCCTCGTCCTTCGCACCCCTTTCCCGCCGGGCTCGGCGCTCGACGGTCTGCCGGCGACCACCGTTCCGGCAGCGCCCGGCTGGCTTGTGTACGAGCTCCCGGCCGCTCCCTCGTGAAGGGCGCGGTTCGGCTTCCCGCTAGACCGGCTGGAGCTGGCGGCGGTCCTTGCGCATGTACTCCCGCCAGTACTCCTGGCCCTCCTCGGGGAGGGTGTAGATGGGGTCGTAGTAAGGGTACTCGCGACCGAGGGCGTCGGGATCCTCGAACTCGATCCCTGTCCGATAGTTCTTCGTCCAGTATGAGATGCCGCGGGTCCGGTCGTAGTTCTTCACCATGTGGACCCACCGCTTGCCCACGAACGGGACGTCGCATACCACTCGAGGAGTGGCGAAGCCCGGGAGGTAGCCGAGGAGCGCGTACTGGAGGTTATGGCCTTCGGCCAGCGAGGTCCGCCAGTGCTCCGAGTTGGGGATCATGTCGCACATGTAGAAGTAGTACGGCATGACCTTGCCGTGGTCGAGGAGCATGAAGCACAGCTCGAGGAGCGCCTCCGGCGTCGTGTTCACCCCACGGAGCAGGACGCCCTGGTTCCGGACGTCGCGGTATCCCATGTCGAGGAGGGCGCGAACGGCCTTGCCCACGAGCGGGGTGACCTGCTGGGCCGCGTTGATGTGAGTGTGGATCGCGATGTCCACCTCACGATCCCTCGCCGTCCGGGCCATCCGCGCGTAGCCCTCCAGCACGTTGTCCTGGAGGAAGTGCTGGGGGATCCCCATCAGGCCCTTGGTGGCCAGGCGGATGTCCCGGATGTTCGGGATGTCGAGGAGCTTCACCACGAAGTCTTCGAGCCGCTTGATCGGCATGTTGGCCACGTCGCCCCCCGAGACCACCACGTCGCGAACCGACGGGGTGCGCCGCACGTAATCGAGCATCGCGTCCCACCGCTCCTGCTGCTTCAGCTCGAACTTGTACTTCAGGATCTGGGGGGTGTCGTTCCCCACAAGATCCATCCGAGTGCAGTGGCCGCAGTATTGCGGGCAGGTCGGGATCATCTCCGCGAGGATCTTCGTCGGGTAGCGGTGGGTGAGGCCCTCGACGGCCCACATCTCGGCCTCGTGCAGGCTGTCTCGAGCGGCCATGGGGTGGCTGGTCCATTCGGGGTGCCGGTCGGAGAAGGCGGGGGCCATGTACCGGCGGACCGGGTCGGCTCGAAGGTCTCGCTCGTCCATGGTGTTGATCATCTGGGGCGGGATGAGCATGGACATCGTGGACCGCTCCCGCTGGTCCAACTCGATGTCGGCGTAGAGCTCGTCGTCGAGGTGCGGGCCGAGGACGCGCTTCATCTCGACCAGGTTCTTCACGGTGTGGGCGCGCTGCCACTGGGCGCTCTCCCACTGCTCGACCGTGACGTCGGTAAAGCCGGGGAGACGGGTCCAGTCCGGCTCGACGAACTCGCGCTTCAGGGGGTACGGGAAGGGCTGCTCCGCGGCGTGGGCCTTGCCGGCAACGTGCTTGGGGCGCCCGCCCCTCTCACGCTCCCGCTCGCCCGAACGCTCCTGCTCGTCGCTCATCCAGACCTCCCCTCATGTTGCTCGGGTCGCCGCCTCGCGGACCTGAGGACGTCGAACAGATCGCCTCCGGATGGCATGATACAGGGCATCCGTCCGGTCGAATAGCTCAGGAACCGAAGGACGTTCGGCCAGGGCCTCCGCCGAGGCCTCGACCGGAGGGCCCATGGCCGGGGCGGGGGTGGTATCGTGCGCGTGAGGGGCAGCATCGTAGTACGTCAGTTCGCACCACGAGCAGTTCCCTCCCGGCGAGTCGCCGGCGGCCCCACGGGCGGCTTCCCCGACCCGTTCGGCGCCAAGGAAGGAGGGGATTGCTAGTGGCAACCGGTAGCGTGAAGTGGTTCAGCCCCGAGAAGGGGTACGGCTTCATCTCCCAGGAGGGCGGCCCCGACGTCTTCGTGCACTTCAGCGCGATCACGGGTGAGGGTTACCGCAACCTCGAAGAGGGCCAGGCCGTCGAGTTCGAGGTCACCCAGGGTCAGAAGGGACCCCAGGCGACGAACGTCCGGCTGGTCGGCTGAGCCGATCCGAGACCGAAACCAAACGAGGAACCCGCCGCGGCGGGTCCTTCGTCACGTCCGGCGTCGACTACGAAGCGGCCTGACCGCCGGTGTCGCCCGCGCCGGCCGGACGGGCTCCGGCGCCCCCACCGGCGGCGGCATCCGCACCGGGAGCTCTACCCGGGGCACTGCGCGCTCCACCCGCACCGGGGGCACCGCGCGCTCCGCCCGCACCGGGGGCACCGCGGCCACCGCCACCGCCGCCGCCACGACCCCCGCCCCGGAACCCTCCACGCCCGCCCCGGCCGCCGCCCTGGAACTGGCCGCGGGGCCGGCGCTCCATGCGAGGGACCTCGGCGCCGCCCCTCGGCAAACGGAGTTTGAGGGGCGTCAGTCCGGTGCGCTCGTACCGGACCCAGACGTGGTCGAAGCCTGGCTTGCGTTCCACCTCCCGCCACCCCGAGGTCAGGAGATGGCTGTGCCGACCTGTTGCGGTCTTTCGCAGCTTGTCGGTGTTCGGGACCTTGAGATAGAGCCGCTCGACGCGGACCTCTTTGTAATCAGCCATGCGGCACAGGGTAGCAGGACGCCGGTCTCGCTCCGGCGGGCCCGCCCGTTCGAGGTCAGGCCGGCGGGGAACGCAGCAACTGCAAGAACGTGCAGGGCGGCGGATCGCGGTCCGCGCGCCACCGCACGAACCGCGCGGCTTGCCGGAACCGCTCGCCCCGGAGGCGGTCGAACCGAACCTCACACACCAGCGTGGGCTGGCTGTTGACCCACGACGAGTCGCGGCCCGCGCTCCATCGGCTGGGGCCGGGTTGGCGGATAAGCTGGAATATGAACGGACACCACGGGAGGCGCGGATGGACAAGGTCCAGGAGTGGAACACGCTGGCGGCGCAGCTCGCAGTCGACGGCATCCGAGCCTCGACGAAGGCCGGCTCGGGGCACCCCACCTCGTCACTGTCCGCTGCGCACCTGCTCGCCGTGCTGTACGCCGACCACCTCCGGTACGACGTCTCCGACCCCAGGAACCCCGCCAACGACCGGTTCGTCTTGTCGAAGGGCCATGCGTCGCCCCTGATGTACTCGGTGCTGAAGGCGATCGGAGCGATCACCGACGAGCAGCTGATGACGTACCGCAGGCTCGGAAGTCCGTTGGAGGGGCATCCGGCGCCGGTTCCCGGGATGGCGTGGATCGACGTGGCCACCGGGTCGCTCGGCCAGGGACTGCCCATCGGGCTCGGCATGGCATTGGCCATGAAGCTCGATACGAACCCGGCCCGCGTGTGGGTGCTTATGGGCGACTCCGAGTCCGCGGAGGGCTCCGTGTGGGAGACCATGGCCAATGCATCGTTCCACGGCGTGGACAACCTCATCGCCGTGCTCGACATGAACCGCCTGGGCCAGCGAGGTCCGACCATGCTCCAGTGGGACGGCGATGCCTACGCCGACCGGGCCCGCGCGTTCGGCTGGCTCGCCATCCAGGTGGACGGCCACGACGTCGCCGCCATCGACCGGGCCTACGGGGAGGCCGAGGAGACCGGCCGGCCGGTGTTGATCGTGGCGAGGACGGAGAAAGGCCACGGCGTCTCGCTCGTGGCGAACCAGGAGGGCTGGCACGGCAAGGCGCTGTCGAGGGAGGAGGCGGAGCAAGCCATCGCCGAGCTCGGCGGTCCGCGCTCCATGGTCATCACGCCCCCGAAGCCGGAGGCGAGGATCGCCCCGCCGCCCACCCCATGGACGTTCGAGCTCCCCACGTACGAGGACGGTATCGCGACGCGCAAGGCGTTCGGCGAGACCCTGGCGGCGATGGCCGCCCGGCCTGACCTGGTAGTGCTCGACGGCGAGGTCTCGAACTCCACCCACACGGAGGACTTCCAGAGGGTCGCGCCGGACCGGTTCGTGGAGCTGTACATCGCCGAGCAATGCATGGCCGGGGTCGCCGTGGGGCTCCAGGCCCTGGGCAAGACCGTCTTCGCGGCGACGTTCGGCGCGTTCCTGACCCGCGCCTACGACTTCATCAGGATGGCCGCGGTGAGCCGGGCGGACCTCAGGCTGAGCGGCTCGCACGCCGGAGTTTCGATCGGCGAGGACGGTCCGTCCCAGATGGCGCTGGAGGACCTAGCCATGATGCGCGCGGTCCACGGCTCCGCCGTCCTGTACCCGGCCGACGGCAATGCGGCCGCGAAGCTCACGTGGGCCATGGCCGAGCGCCCCGGCATCTCATACATCCGCACCACCCGCGAGAACACGCCGAAGCTCTACGACGCCAGCGAGGAGTTCCCCATCGGCGGGAGCAGGGTGCTCCGCCGGAGCGATGCCGACCGCGCCACGGTCGTGGGAGCCGGCGTGACCGTGTTCGAGGCGATGAGGGCGGCGGACGCGCTCGATGCCGAGGGCGTGGCCGTTCGGGTCATCGACGCTTACTCGGTGAAGCCCATCGACGCCGAGACGCTTCGAACCGCTCTTGGCGAGACCGGGACCGTGGTCGTGGTGGAGGACCACTGGGTCGAGGGCGGCCTGGGCGACGCGGTCCTGGAGGCTCTGGCCGCGGGCGGCGAGTTGTCGGGCCGCGTGATCAAGCTCGCCGTGACCGGGCTGCCGGGCTCCGGGACCGCGGAGGAGCTGCGCGAGGCGGCCGGCATCTCGGCGTCGGCGATCGCGGAGACGGTGCGAGGGGTCCTCGGCACCTGAGGGAGGCCGAGGTCCGCTCGACTTCGAGCTCAGACCTGGAGCGGCACCAGCTCGAAGCGGATCGTGTCCACCAGGCCGCGGTCGGTGAGCTTCAGCTCCGGGACCACCGACAGGGCCAGGAACGACATGGCCATGAACGGCGACGGGAGGGTGGCACCCATCTCCTCCGCGGCCTTGCCCATGCCGTGAACCATCGCGGCGACCTGCTCGGCCGGGAGGTCTGCGAGCAGCCCTCCGAACGGACAGTGCACTTCGCCGAGGATCGCCCCGCTGGCCATGGCGACCTGGCCGCCGCCCGTCTCGGCCAGCCGGTTCGTGGCCGCGGCCATGTCGGCGTCGTCCACCCCCACCACGACCACGTTGTGCGCGTCGTGAGCGTGGGTGGAGGCGAGGGCTCCACGCTTCAGGCCGAACCCCCGGACGAACCCCAGGCCGATGCGGCCGGTCATCTTGTGCCGCTCGATCACGGCGATCTTGGCCAGGTCCCGGGCGGGGTCGGCCACGGCCTCCCCCCCGACGTGGGGCGCCTCCTCCACCAGGGCCCGGGTCACGATCTGGCCCGCCTCGACGCCGATCACCCGGACCCGGCCGTCGGCCTCGATCCGGAAGTGCTCCGCGGACATGCGTGGCACGTGCACGCTGGCCCGCATCCAGTCGGGCATCGGCGACTTCGGGACGTTCACCGGCTTCCCGTCCTTTGCCACCAGCCGTCCACGCTTCCATACGCGGACGGGACGGAACCGCTCGAGATCCTCGACGGCAACGACGTCGCCGACGTAGCCGGGGGCAACGGCGCCGTGCTCGTACAACCGGTGATAGCGGGCCGCGTTCAGCGTGCCCATCACCACCGCATCGGCCGGCGGGCAGCCGAGAGAGACGGCCTTGCGCATCACGTCGTTCACGTGGCCCTGCTCGAGCAGGTGGTCGGGCTCGCGATCGTCCGTGCAGAGCAGGCAGTTCCCCGGCCCGTGGTCCAGGACCAGCGGGAGCAGCGCCTCCAGGTTCTGGGCTGCCGAGCCCTCGCGGATCATGATCCACATGCCCAGGCGCCGCTTCTCCAGCGCTTCGGCGTAGGTCGTGCACTCGTGGTCGCTTCGGACTCCCGCCGCAAGGTACGCGTTCAGCGCGGGGCCCGACAGGCCGGGCGCGTGGCCGTCGATGTGGCGTCCTCCCGCCGCCACCACCTTGGCCAGCGTGTGATGGTCGCCCCCCACCACTGCGGGGAAGTCCATCATCTCCGCGATCCCCAGAGCGTTCGGCTCCTCCGCCAGGAACCGGGCGATGTCGTCCGCATCGACCGTGGCCCCGCTCGACTCGAACGGGCTGGCCGGGACGCACGACGACACCATGACATAGAAGTCGAACGGGACGTCGCGGGCCGCTTGGAGCAGGGCCCGCACGCCATCCAGCCCGAACACGTTGGCGATCTCGTGGGGGTCGAGCACCGCCGTCGTCGTCCCCCAGGGGAGCGCGGCCCGGGCGAACTCGTCGGGCGGGAGCTTCGTCGATTCGATGTGCATGTGCCCATCGATAAGCCCGGGGAGCAGCAGCAGGCCCGAGACATCGACGGCTTCTCGCCCCTCGTACCGGCCGACGCCCGCGACGTGCTGGCCCGCCAGGGCCACGTCGGCCTCCAGGAGCTCGCCGGTGAAGACGGACAGGACGCGGCCTCCGGAGAGGACGAGGTCGGCAGGCTCGTCGCCGCGCGCGACGGCCAGGCGGTGTGCCAGGTCGCCGGTGGGGCCGCGCATCTCCGAAAGGGTACCCCGGGCCGACGTAGCATGGCTCCGATGCCCGCGGCCGTCTCCTCCAAGCCCCGTCTGCGCGGGTGGATCCACGAGGTGGCGTTCTTCGTCTCGGTCCCCGCCGGCGTGGCCCTGGTCCTCCTGGCGAGGAGCGGCCCGGCCCGGGTCGCGGTGGGCCTATACGCCCTCAGCCTGACCGCGGCGTTCGGCTCGAGCGCCGCCTACCACCGCGTCGACTGGTCAGCCGACGCCCTCCGGCGGATGAAGCGCCTGGATCACTCGATGATCTTCGTGTTGATCGCGGGGAGCTATACGCCGGTGAGCGTCCTGGTGCTGGACGGCGCGTGGTCCGTCGTCATGCTGTCCGTGGTGTGGGCCGGGGCGGCGGTGGGGATCACGCTCAAACTGGCCCGGATCGACGGGCTCCACGTGACCACCGGCATCCTGTACATGGGCCTCGGATGGTTCGCGTTGGTCGCGCTCCCTCAGCTCGTGCGTGGGATGACCATGCCGCAAATCGCGCTGATGGCCCTGGGTGGTGTCCTGTACACGGGCGGCGCCATCGTGTTCGCCACCAAGCGCCCGGACCCCCGCCCGGCCACGTTCGGGTTCCACGAGGTCTGGCACACCTTCATGGTGGCCGCCGCGGCCTGCCATTTCGCCATGATCGCCCTCCTGCTCCGAGCCGCCGGCTGAGCCTCCTGGTACGCTTCTCCATACGGACGGCCATCGCCGTCCCGTGAGGTTTCGCTTCCTCGTTCCTCCTTCGGCGGTCTCGGGGTCATGGCAGAACCTCCCCGAGCCAGCCGCGGCCAAAAGGGTCGCGGCAGAAGGAGTCGAACATGTCAACACGGTCCTTCCCCGACCTCGGCGCGTCACCTGCCGTCGTCCAAGCGTTGTCCCGGCGCGGCATCGTCGCGCCGTTCCCCATCCAGTCCCTGGTCTTGCCCGATGCCCTCGCCGGGCACGACGTCTTGGCGAAGTCACAGACCGGCTCGGGCAAGACCCTGGCCTTCGCCATCCCCATCGTGGAGCGGGTGGATCCGGCCGGGCTCGGCCCGTCTGCCCTCGTGCTGGTCCCCACCCGCGAGTTGGCCGTTCAGGTGGCAGAGGAGTTTTCCGACGTGGCGAAGGCCAAGGGCCTGCGCGTTGCAGTGGCGTATGGAGGGGTCGGCGTGGTGGTCCAGGGCAAGGACGCGGGCCGCGCTCCGATCCTCATCGCCACGCCGGGTCGGCTGACCGACCTGGTGGGGCGGCGCCTGGTGCGGCTGGACCACGTGCGGGTCCTGATCCTCGACGAGGCCGACCGGATGCTCGACATGGGGTTCCAGCCCCAGGTGGACCGGATCGTTCGCCTCCTGCCGGAGCGCCGCCAGACCATGCTCTTCTCCGCCACGCTCGACGGGGCCGTGGGCCACGTCGCGGCGGCGTATACCCGGGAACCCCGTCGGCACGAGGTCGAGACCGACGCCAAGACCGTCGAGGAGGTGGCGCACCGTTTCGTGCCCGTCTCGGCGGGAGGCAAGGTCGAGGCTTTGGTGGAGCTGCTCCAGAGGGAGCGCGACCTCACGCTGGTGTTTGTCCGCACGAAGAGGGGGGCCGACCGGCTCGTGCAGAAGCTGAAGGCGAACGGCATCCGGGCCGCGGCGATGCACGGCGACATGGCCCAGCCGGCACGCGAACGGTCGCTGGCCCGGTTCGAGTCCGGCAGCGTGGACGTCCTGGTGGCCACCGACGTCGCGGCACGCGGCCTGGACCTCGATCGGATCACTCACGTGGTGAACTTCGATCCGCCCCAGGACGACAACGGCTACGTGCACCGGGTTGGCCGAACCGCGCGGGCCGGACGGAGCGGGACCGGCATCACCCTGGTCACCACCGAGCAACAGGGCGACGTGAGCCGGATCGCCGCTCGGCTCGACCTGCACCAGGAGTTCGAGCAGGCGGGCATGACCCTGGCGCCGCCGCGGGTGGTCTTCTCGGGCTCCGCCCGGGGACGCCGATCCTCGCTCAGGCGCCCGGCCCGAAGGCGTTGACCCGGGCCGTCTCTACCCGGTGGCCCGGATCAGCGTGAACCCGGAACGCCGGTACAGGGCCAAGATGTCGGGACCGGGCACCGGCCGGCAGAAGAAGTAGCCCTGCCCCAGGCGGCACCCGTAGTCCGCCAGGAAACGCCACTGCTCCTCGGTCTCGATCCCCTCCGCGAGGGGGGTCATTCCCAGGCCCTCGGCGAGCTGGATGACCGCCCGGACCATGCTGGCGGCCTGGCCGTCGCCGGCCACGTCTCGGATGAACGAGCGGTCGATCTTGAGGATGTCCACCGGCAGGTGCTGGAGCCGCGACAGCGACGAGTAGCCCGTACCGAAGTCGTCGAGGGCCAGGCGCAGGCCCCGGGTGTTCAGGTCCCACAGGATCCGTTGGGTCCGGTCGGGGTCCGTCATGGCCGTTGACTCGGTGATCTCGACCACCACCCTCGTGGGATCGAGCTCGGCCGCCGACAGTCGCTCCAGGACCTTCTCGGTGAGGTCGGGTTGCCACAGCTGTCTGGGGGATAGATTGAAGGACAGCTCCAGCTCGAGGCCCTCGGCCCGCCACGCCTGACCCTGGCGGGCCAGCTCCTCGACCACCCAGTCGCCGATGGCCTCGATGAGCCCCATCTCCTCGGCCAGGGGGATGAAGTCGCCCGGGGGCACCAGGCCGCCGTTCGGGTCGGCCCACCGAATCAGGGCCTCCACCGCGACCATCCTGCCTTCCGACAGATCGACGACCGGCTGGTAGTGGAGCGTCCAGTTCCGGTTCTCCACGGCCTTTCGAAGGCGCGTGCTGAGCGACAGCCGGCCCAGGGCATCCTCGCTGTGTATCGTGTGCAGGAGGTATCCGCCGGGGGCCGTCTTCCTGCTCTGGTACATCGCGGCGTCGGCGTTCTTCAACAGCGTGGCGGCATCGTCGGCGTCGTGCGGGAACATGCTGATGCCGATGCTGGCCGACACGTAGAGCTCGGTGCCGGCGACGTCGAACGGCGCTTTCAGCGACTCGTGGACGCGAGCGGCGACGGATTCCACGACCAGGGCCGCGCCGTCCGTGCCCTCGAAGCCCGGGGATGTGGGGCCCGCCTCGATGTCGGCCAGGAGGAGCAAGAACTCATCGCCGCCCTGCCGGGCGACCAGGTCGGTCTCGCGGGTGGCCTCGCGCAACCGGTAGGCCACGGCGCGAAGCAGCTCGTCGCCGGCCTCGTACCCGAGGCTCTCGTTCACCAGCTTGAAGTCGTCGACATCGATGCAGAGCGCCGCGACGGACAGTCCGTGTCGCCGGGCCCGGGCCATGGCGAGCTCCAGCAGTTCCTCGAACATCGTCCGGTTGGGAAGGCCGGTCAGGTTGTCGTGGTAGGCGAGGTACGCCATGCGCTCCTCCGCGTTCTTGCGCTCGGTGATGTCGAACATCACGCCGTGGATGAACGCAGGGTTGCCCCGGCCGTCGTGGACGACGACGGCGCTGTCGCGGAACCAGACTACCCGGCCGTCTCTGGCCACTAGGCGGTACTCGAAGGTGAAGGGCTCGCCGGCCTCGCGTCCGTGGAGGTACGCGTTGAGGGCGGTGTCCTTGTCCTCCGGATGGAGCTGCTTGAACCAGAGGTCGGGGTCGGCGATGTATTCCTCGGGCGTGATCCCGAGCAGCTCCTCGATCTGGGGGCTCACATACGTGGTGGTCATGCTCTCGTCGACGACGTCGGTGTAGACGATCGCCGGGATCTGCTCGACCAGGGCCCGGTACCTCGCGTTGGCCTCGTTCAGCTCTTCGGTCGTGCGCCGAAGCACGCCGGTAAGCGTCTGGAGGGCCCGGAGCCCCCCTTCGGGCAGGGCGTCGGGTTGCGAGAGCAGGTCGCGGACCGCGTCCAACGCCGAGAACCGCGCGTCGGGGGCTGATCGGTTCGGGTCATCCAGCACGGGAAGCGATAGCCCCTTCTGTCGGGTTCGCTATCCCTATCGGCCCTCGGGCGCCACCGCCTTGAGTGGCAAAGGACGTCCCCCATCGGGGGAGGATCGCCGAAAGACGAGGGCCGGGCCCGCGAGGGGACCCGGCCCTGGGATGGCGTCGGGACGGCCGCCCTACTCGACGGTGAAGGCGACCCGCATTCCCTCCTGGTAGTGGGCTTCCTTCTCCGACTCGTCCCAGATGTTGCAGATCAGCACGTAGTTGCCCGACTCCAGCTCGACCGTGACGCTCTGCGTTTCCCCGACGGGGATGTCCTCGATCTCGTCGATCAGCTCGAGGCCCTCGCCCTCCTCGTCGACGGCGCCGTTCTCGTCCACCGGGAGCTGGTCTGGTGCCAGGTCGGTCCTGAAGATGACGAACTCGTGGACGTCGTCGGGACCCTCGTTCATGGCCTCGAAGGTCACCTCGCCGGCCTCCACCGACGACTCGGCCGGGATCACGGCGAACTCCTGGAGGGTCACCCCCACCGTGCCCCCACCCCCGCCACATGACGTGCCGACGAGGAGCACGGCTGCCATCGTCGGAACCATCCATCGACGAGTCTGACGGACCATGGTCTTCCTCCTTCCGGGAAAAGGACTCGAAATCTCCTGATCGACGCGAAGTGTAGGTTGGGGGGGCCGCGATTCGGACGGTCGATGACGAAGACCTCATGGAACCGTCATCTGGTGTTCAGGTCCGAGGCACGGGGCGGGATGACGGTTCCGTCATCTGGCTGTTCGCCGGGACGGCTGGCGCTTAGGATTCCGGTCATGGCACGCGTCCTACTCGTGGACGACGAGCGGAGGATCGTGAGCTTCGTGTCACGGGCTCTATCGGCTGAGGGCTTCCAGGTCGACAGCGCTCTCGACGGGATTCGGGGGCTCGAGCTCGCACGGACCGGCCGATACGAGCTGGTCGTGCTCGACCTCCTCCTGCCCGGGCAGGATGGTGTCTCCGTCCTGCAGCACCTCATGGAATCCCGGCCTGACCAACGGGTGCTGGTCCTCTCCGCCCTATCGGACGTGAACAGCAAGGTCCGGTGCCTGCAACTCGGGGCCTCCGACTACCTGCCCAAACCATTCTCTCTTGCCGAGCTGCTCGCCCGCGTCCGGGCCCGGCTGCGCCAGCCGGCCTCCGGTCCCGACGACCGTTTCCTGAAGGCGGGTGGGGTCCGGCTGGATCTCGTGCGGAGGGTGGCCGACGCAGGAGATGGAGCCGTGGCCCTGAGCGGACGGGAATTCCTCGTCCTCCAGCACCTGATGCTGAAGCGTGGGGAGGTCTGCAGCCGTCAGCAGCTGCTCGCGGATGTATGGGGGTATTCGTTCGACCCCGGGAGCAATGTGGTGGACGTCTGCGTGGGGCGCCTCCGGGCCAAGCTCGGCCCCGACGTCATCGAGACGGTTCGAAGTGTCGGCTATCGCATCCAAGCTCCGTAGCCACTGGGTCGAGGTGGCCTGGGGGGCCTTCGCCGCGGCCAATGTGGCCGTGATCGTCCTGCTCGAGCGGTGGGAGACGATCCCCTTCCACTTTGTCTGGGTGAGCCTCGCGCTGGTGTATGGGTTCCGCGTGTGGCGGCTCCGCACGACCGTGGGGGTTCTGCTCGTCATCGTGGTGGTGACCGGAGGGGCGCTGGTGTGGACGGTCACGAGGGGCCACGAGAGTCTGGACGAGGTGGCCGAGGTCCCCCTCATGGCGGCCATGTTCGTTGCGATGGTGTGGCATGCGCGCCGCCGCCAGGCTGCCGCCGAGGAGGCAAGGCGACTGGCCGAGAACGAGCATCGGCTGCTGGAGCGGCAGCGCGAATTCATCCGGGATGCGTCGCACGAGCTGCGCACCCCCATCACCGTGGCTCGGGGTCACGCCGAGCTGATCCGGGCCGATAGCCTGGGGACGCAGGCGGGTGAGGACATCGGCGTCGTGCTCGATGAGCTGGAGCGGCTGGAGAGGCTGTCCGAGCGGTTGCTCATCCTGGCGGCGGCCGAACATCCCGGCTTCCTGGCCGTCGCCCCGGTGCAGATCGAGCCCCTTGTCGTCGGCACGGCCCACCGCTGGGAGCCGACCGCCAGTCGGGAGTGGCTGGTCGATGTCGCATTGGACGGGTCCCTCCAGGCCGATCGGGAGCGCCTAGCCATCGCCCTGGACGCGTTGATCGAGAACGCGGTGAAGGCTACCGACGAGGGCGAGCGCATCCGCATCGCCGCATGGGCCGCCGACGGGTCCCTAGTCCTGGAGGTGGCCGACGCGGGAGTTGGGATCGAGCGGGACCAGCTGCCCCGGATCTTCGATCGTTTCAGCCGGCTCGACCCCGGCCGCGCGCGCGGGAAAGGGGGGACTGGCCTCGGCCTGGCCATCGTCAAGGCCATCGCGGAGGCCCACGGCGGCTCGGTCTCGGCGGACGGTGAACCGGGCGGAGGGGCGACCTTCCGGATCCATCTGCCCGGCTTCCGGTCCGTTGGGGCGCGAGCCCAGGAGCTCCAGGATCGCGGGGTGCGCGCCTCGATCCTGGGGCCGTAGCCGCGGCTCCGACGTCAGCAGGTGTGCTCGTCCGGCAGGAGCGGGCGGAAGATCAGCCCGTAGCGCTCCCCGTCGCTTCTCCACGGCGTAAGCTCGTTCGCCCGCTGCGCCTCGGGCAGGAGCTTCGCGAAGTCGGCACCGCTCACGACGCCGCACCGGAAATCGGAGAACGTGGCACTGGGCTGGCCGAAGGTGGACAGGGGCTCGAGCGGCCAGTCGATGGGGGCCTGCCCCAGCCCGGGCTCCGGGGATGCCGAGTACGGCCGGACGAGGACGCGCATCTCGTCGAACTGGAATTGCACCTGGTCGCCCACCGAACCGGTCGGGAGCCAGCTCGCGAGGTCGGTCAGCTTGGCCTGGAAGGCCACGAGTTCGGCGCGGGCCTCGGTGTCCGCGCCCTGGCACGCACCCTCGCTCACGCCAAGCGCGTACGCGCTCACGACGTGCTTCGTCCCGCCTGCGTCCAGCGTGAACGTGGTGGTGGGGGCGTCGGTGATGCACTGGTAGTCGTAACTGCGGTCGGGCCCCATGAGGCCCGATTCTCGGGCCGCCTCCACGATGGCCTGCACCCCGTCCTCGGTGAGGGTCTGTACCTGGAGGCTGGGGAGGGCCGGTCCGGGATAGATCTCGATCTGCGGACCCTCCGTGATGAGGCGCCCGTCGCCGAACAGCGACCATTGCGGGAACTGAGCGAGTGCGTATTCGACGGGCACGAACCCGCCGCCGATGTCCATCCGCAGCACCAGCTCGTTCGGCCCGGTGGGATGCTCGATGCCGCCGTCGCCGGCGTCCGTCAGGCGTCCGCACCCCACGGCCAGCAGGGTGAGCGCCAGGAGCGGGACGAGCAGCGTGCGGTTCCTCATGGTCGGTTCCTCCATCATCCGTGGTGATCGGCTGTTCGACGACCAAGGCGGGCCCGAAGGTTCCGGGTTCGGTCGGGATCCGTGCCTGCCCGGAGGCGATAGGCTGCCTGACGATGGGCGGGACGATGCGGGCGCTCCGCAAGACGCGCCCCGGCCCGGGGGCCGAGCTCGACGAGGTGCCGATCCCCCGGCCGGAGGAGGGCGAGGTCCTGGTCCGGGTGCACGGCGCCTCGGTCTGCGGCACCGACCTTCACATCTACGAGTGGAACGAATGGGCAGCCGCGCGCATCCCCCGCACGCCCATGACGTTCGGGCACGAGGTGGCGGGGACCGTCGAGGCCGTGGGGCCGGAGGTGCACCACATCCAGCCCGGCACCTTCGTGGCCGCCGAGACACACATCGCCTGCGGCCACTGCTCCACGTGCCGCACGGGCCGGGCTCACATCTGCGAGAACCTCCGGATCCTGGGCGTGGACACCGACGGGGCGTTCGCCGGGTACGTGGTCATCCCGGCCCAGAACGCATGGATCGTGGGGGAGGGCATCGACCCCGACGTGGCCTCGATCATGGAGCCCTTCGGGAACGCCGTGCACGCCACGTTCGGGACGGAGGGAGGCGAGGACCTGGCCACCAACCCGGTGGCGGTGATCGGGTGCGGCCCCATCGGGCTGTTCTCGGTAGGCATCGCCCGGGCGGCCGGCGCCTGGAAGGTCATCGCCATCGAGCCGAACGACGAGCGGCGAGCTCTGGCGGCCAAGATGGGGGCGGACCTCCTGGCCGACCCGAAGGCCGAGGACCCCGTCCGGGCGGTGCTGGCGGCCACCAACGGGACGGGTGCCGAGGTCGTGCTGGAGATGTCGGGGAACGCGACCGCCATCGATCAGGGCACGCGGATGCTGGCCCGAGGGGGGCGGATGTCGCTGCTCGGGCTCCCCGACCGGCCGGTGACGTTGGACCTCGCCGACCAGGTCATCTTCAAGGAGGCCCGGGTCCAGGGCATCACCGGGCGGGAGATGTTCCGAACCTGGCAGCAGACGACCACGCTGCTCTCCACGGGGCGGGTGGACGTGAGCCCGGTCATCACGCACCGGTTCCCCTTGGAGCGGTTCGAGGAAGCCTTCGAGATCACGGCCTCGGGCCACTCGGCCAAGGTGATCATGTTCCCGGAGGGCTGACGTGGGCGCGCTCGACTACCTGAGGGATCGGCTGGGGGAGCTGGACGAGCAGGGACTCGTCATCCGGGAACGGACCCTGGAGGGGCCCACGGGGGCCCGGGCCCGGTTCGACGGGCGGGAGGTCGTGAACCTGGCGTCGAACAACTACCTCGGCCTGGCCAGCCATCCCCGGATGAACGAGGCGGCGTCGCGGGCGGCGGCGAAGCAGGGGGCCGGGACCGGCGCTGTCCGCACCATCGCCGGCACCATGACGATGCACCGGGAGCTGGAACGTCGGTTCGCCGAGTTCAAGCACGCGGAGGAGGCGCTGATGTTCCAGTCCGGGTTCACCGCAAACGCCGGCACGGTGGCCGCTATCCTCGACAAGGAGGATGTGATCGTCTCGGACCAGCTGAACCACGCGTCGATCATCGACGGCGCGCGGCTGTCCCGGGCCGAGATCAAGGTCTTCCCGCACAAGGACGCCGAGGCGGCGGACGAGCTGCTCGAGGAGACGAAGGCGCCGGGGCGGCGGCAGCTCCTCATCACCGACGGCGTGTTCTCCATGGACGGCGACATCGCGCCACTCCCTGCCCTGGTGGAGGTGGCCGAGAAGCACGGCGCCATCATGATGATCGACGACGCCCACGCCTCGGGCGTGCTGGGCAAGGGCGGGGCCGGGACGGTCGACCACTTCGGCCTGCACGGGAGGGTGGACGTCCAGGTGGGGACGCTCTCCAAGGCCATCGGCGTGCTCGGCGGGTTCATCGCGGGACCGGGCCACCTGATCGAATGGCTTCGGAACCGGGGCCGGCCCTACCTGTTCTCCACCAGCCCGCCTCCGGCGGTGGTGGCGGCCTGCATCGCTGCTCTGGAAATCATCCGCGACGAGCCGGAGCGGCTGGAGCGCCTGTGGAGCAACACCCGGTCCTTCAAGGGGGGCCTCCAGGACCTCGGGTTCAACACTGGGATGAGCGAGACGCCGATCACGCCGGTCATCACGGGCGACGAGGAGAGGGCCCAGGAGCTCGCCCGGCAGCTCTTCGAGGAAGGCGTGTTCACCCCGGCCATCGTGTACCCCACGGTGGCCCGGGGGCAGGCCCGGGTCCGCACCATCGTGACCGCCGAGCACACCGAGGAGGACCTGGAGGAGGCCCTGGAGGCCTTCGGGAGCGTTGGCAGGAAGCTCGGCCTCGTCTGAGGACCAGGCCGAGCCGACCGAGCCGGTCTCCTCGTCAGCTCCCGGGGATCCTCATCAGCAGGAGCTGGCCGCCCTCTCGCTTCAACGAGACGGGCGAACCCGGGATGAACGTCACGAACACGTCATGCGCTTGGACGTCCAGGAGCCACGATCCGGGGCCGAACCACGCCGACACGTCGACGATGCCGCTCGACTCCCAGTCACGGTCGTTGACGGACGCCACGACCGACCACGTGCCGGTCATGAAGTCATAGCGCCACACCCGCGAGTTCGGCGCCTGGCTCGAGTCCTCCTGCACCATCAGGCTGTGCGTGCTGGTGCCCATGTTGTCCGGCTGGTGGATCGCGGTGGCCGCCAGCCCGGTGGGCTCGTTGGCGTCGGCGTTCACGAGGATCGAGAAGCTCACGACCTTCCTGGGGTTGTCCACCGAGAACTCCATCCGGTAGACGCGCCCGTTCGGGAACGCGCCGAATGGCCCGGAGCTCGGGTTCCGCATCAGCCGCCCGGTCGTGGGGTCCGGAACCATCCTGCGGTCGCCGGTGTCGGCGATGTACACGACCCGGGGGTTGCTCTTGTCGTAGGCCGTGTCCTCGACCCGGATGAACTGGAAAACGTTGTTCGCGTTGGACCAGTCCTCCAGGGCGTTCTGCGGCCGGTCCGTGGTCAGCCCGCGCGCGATCACCTTCGGCACGTGGATGAACCGTCCCCGCCACGCCTCGCCGCTCCCGATGTCGCCGTAGTCGTTGGCACCGTTGAACGGGTCGGCCTCGTCGACCTTGCCCTCATCCGTGTGTGTCACCCGGAAGGCCCACAGGCTCCCGTGGTCGGCGATCAGCGCGTCCTCGTCGTCGGCCAGGTACAGGAAGAGCTGCGACCAGTCCGGCGTACGGCTGAAGAACGTATCGTCGCCCGAGAGGACCGCGATCTGCTCCCACCCGCCCGGGACAACCATCGTGTTCTCGTGGTTGTGGCGTCCCATCCCCGGGACCTGCGTGAACACGCCGGTCGCGGGGTCCAGGACGACCGAGTAGCCGGCCTGCCGGTTTGGCGCGAGGGAGGGGTCGGGGCCGTAGGGGGCTCCGGAGGGAACCGGGACGACGTCGTTCGACTCCTCGTTGGTGAAGTACAGGTACCGGTCCAGCCCCTCGGGCGGGCCCGCCATCGTGCTCGAGCATAACCGGAGGTAGCCGGCGCTCGGCGGGATGGGCACCGAAGCGGCGAGCACTCCACCGACGGTGCCGTCGGGTGTCGTGTCGAGGGTGAGCCTGGACACCGAAGCGTCGGCGACGTCTGCCAGGGTCGGGGGGAACGGCACGTGGGACTGCTCGTGATTGACGAAGACGTCGACGGTCCCCGCAGTCGCTCCCGGCATCGCCCCGATGCCGTCGGGGATGCCCTCGAAGGTGAAGGTGCCGAGCATCTCGCCACTGTTGATGATGGGGAGCACCGACGATCCGGCAGGCACGCTCGGGCTCAGCGTGAGCATGGGCGGCTGGGCCGTGAGGAACCCGTCGGAGGCTCCCGAGGTCGACGCGAAGGTCGCGACGATGGTGAGCGCCGACACCATGGAGAGAGGGGTCCGTCGCCAGGCGGGGGAGATGGTCACGGGGACCTCCTTGGACGTGAGTGACCATTCACCCTTCCCCCGGGGGGTGTTGTCAAACTGGCCGCTTAGCCTGCGGCGGCGGAGCGGCGGTCAGGAGCCGGCGGCTCGCCGGGCCCGGGCAGCCCGGGCCCTGATGCCGTCCAGCAACAGCTCCAAGCCGAAGTCGAAGGTGGCGTCGTCGTCGCACCTCGCCAGGTACGGCAGCAACTCCAGGAACCGCGGCAGGCGGTCGGCCGGGAGCGCCCGCGCCAGCTCCTCCATCTGGGCGTCCGTGTAGCGCTCGCCCTGGCCGGCCACCATGTTGCCGACCTCCATCATCACGAACCCGAAGATATAGCCGCCGATCGCCCGGAACGCCTGCACGGTGTCCTCTTCGGGCAGGCCGCCCTGCCGGATGATCTCGAGGGCGTGTTCCATCGGCTGGAGCGCCTCCACCGAGGTCATGGGGTGCTTGCGCTCCACGAGCAGCGTGATGACGTTCGGATGGGCCTTGAGCAGCCGGCGCCACTCGTGCGCGGCGGCCCGGGCCCACCCGACCCAGTCCTCCGAGGCCGGTTCGGGCCGGTAGTCGGCCATGACCGCCTCGGCCACCCCGTCGAGGATGTCCTCCTTGTCCCTCACGTGGTTGTACAGGGACATGGCCTCCACGCCGAGCTCCCGGCCGATGTGTCGCATCGTCACAGCGTCGAGGCCTTCCTCGTCCATGAGTCGAAGGGCGGTGCGGACGATGCGCTCTCTGGTCAAAGGCTCTCGGCGGTGCCCGGCGGATGCTTCCCCTTCGCCGGCCGTTCGCTTCGCGTTCTCCGGGATTTCTTCGGTCTTGGGCATGATTCCTCGGTTCGTCGGGTTGACAGCTTACGTCGTATGCCTATACTACCTGACGGCGTAAGCATATGCCGTAAGCCGGCCTCGGGCAAGGGCCCGGGGCCACGGAAGCGGGA
>JBOGVG010000054.1:0-7436 GCA_050692435.1 Actinomycetota bacterium | reverse complement strand
ACACGCCCGGCAACAAGGGGGCCTGGGTCCTGTGGCGGGTCGCCGACGGCCGAGCCGAGTTCCTGACCCTCAGTTTCTGGGAGTCCAGGGAGGCGATCGTCGGGTTCGCGGGCAGCGACATCGAGCGGGCCGTCTTCTACCCCAAGGACGACCGGTACCTTGTGGAACGCGACACGACGGTCAGGCACTTCCAGGTCGCCGAGTAGCGCGCACCGGGGAAGGACTAGTTCACGTCTCGGGCGCGGAACAACACGACGCCAACCGCCAAGAGCGCCGCCGCATAGGCAGCGAGAAGGACGAGGGCCTGGAGCATCGTGCGCTGGAACGAGAAGCCAGCGTTTCCTCCGGTGATGAACACCGCCGCGTTGTCGCTGAACAGCCAGCGCTGCCATCCCGGGCGGAGCCCTCGCACGAGGTTTTCGATGATGGCGATGTAAGCGAACCCAGCGCCGAGCGCAGCCGCGGTGTTCCGCCCGATCGAGGCGACGGCGAAGCCGACGACGGAGGCCACTGAGGCCAAGGTGGCCGCCCGGACCGCAACGCCGCCCGTCTCTCGCCACCAGGATGCATCCACCCCTTCGGTCGTCCCTCGAAACACCGCGTCCAGCGACAGGACTCCTCCCAGCACCGCCTGGAGCGCCGTCGCCAGGGCGAACACGGAGACTGCGCAGGCAATGACCTTTGACACGATCACGCGGGCCCGCCTCGGTTCCCACGTGAGCAGCGTCGTGATAGTCCCCGCGCGCCAGTCGGCGCCGATGAACGAGGCCCCCAACAACCATCCGGCGATGATCAGCGGGATGCTCGTCCCCTTCAGGATGTCGGGGAGCATGGTCAACGGGAAACGAGGGTCGGCTCCCACCTCGGGGCTGGAACGAACCGCCACGATGACGCCGGCGATCGCGATCCCGAGGAGAGCCAGGCCGGCCACGATTCTGACCAGGTGCCGTGACCACATCCGTCGAAGCTCGGAGGCGAGGAGCGCGATCACGGCGACGCCTCCTTCGGCGTCTCTCGGGTGAGCTCGAGGAACACGGTCTCCAGGTCGACCTCGTCCGGGCGGAGCTCGGTGAGGTACAGGCCTCGATCGGCGAGCGTTCGCGTGACTGTGGCCGCCTCCTCCGGAGGCAGCATGACCCGGATGGCGTGGTGGTCTGCACTCGCGTGAATCCCGGCCGACCGAAGGGCCTCGAGCCCACCGGCCATGTCATCGACCCGCACGATCAACCCGGCGGAGCGACCGGCCATGAGGACCTCACCGACGGGTCCGGACGCGACGCATTTGCCACGGGACAGGATCGCCACGCGATCGGCCGTGTGCTGGACCTCGGTGAGGATGTGGCTCGACACGAAGACGGTCCGTCCCTGATCTCCCAACCGCCGCAACAGCTCCCGGACCTCCTTGATGCCGGCCGGATCGAGCCCGTTGGCCGGCTCGTCCAGGATCAGGACCTCGGGATCCTTCAGGAGGGCGGCACCGATGCCCAACCGCTGCCGCATGCCGAGGGAGTACGTCTTCACCAGATGGTCGGCCCGATCAGCCAGGCCCACACGCTCCAGCACGTCGCTCACGGCCGTGCGACCGATGCCGTGGAGCTGACCGAGCAACTCGAGGTTTCTTCGCCCAGAGAACCGGGGGAAGAACATCGGCGTCTCCACGATCGAGCCGACCCGGCGAATGATGGTGGCGACGTCCTTCGGTGTGTGGGCGCCGAGCAGGCGGCACCTGCCGCCCGTGGGTCGGACCAGCCCCAGGAGACAGCGGATCGTCGTCGTCTTGCCCGCGCCATTCGGCCCCAGGAACGCGAAGACCCCTCCCTCGGGGACGAGGAGGTCGAGTCCGTCGACGGCCACCGTCCGGCCTCGACGGCTCCGGTACTCCTTGCGGAGGCCCTCAACCTCGATGACTGCCATACGAGCTCCTCCCGACATCCACGCTAGCTCTCCCGGCGTGACCCTGACACTCGTGCCCCCACGACAGCTCGCGTCACATGGCAACGCCCCCCGGGAGAGGAGGCTAGTCGCGGGGCAGGACGACCCGCACCTTGGTCCCTCGTCCCGGCTGGGTCTCGGCGGCGATCCGCCCGCCGTGTGACTCCACGAGAGCCTTTTGCGATGGCCAGGCCGAGTCCGGCTCCCCCCGAATTCTTGGCCTTCACGAATCGATCGAACACGTGCGGGAGGGCATCCGCCGGGATCCCGGCCGGTATCCGAGTCGTGAAGGGGGTGGGGAGGGTTTACGAAGGCCGCGCGTACACGGCGAGGTGCCAGACGAACCGTCGACGCTCGCGTCGGATGCGCCGAAAACCCGCGGACTGCAGCCGGGCATCGATCCGATCCACGTCGTGGATGTAGACCCTGAACCCCTGGAACTTCTTCTCTCGGAGGCGATACCACACATTCCAGAACCGCGCCTGCACCCTGACGAACGCGCCGCCCAGTCCCTTCGACGGAGGCGTGGTGAAGGCGTACACGGAACCCGCGACCGAAAGCGAGTTCTCGAGCAGGGCCTCGGCGTCCCGATAGCAGCAGAACACGCGGTTCAGCACCACGACGTCGGCGTTCGGCAGCCGCATCTCCGAACCGTCGCCGACCTCGAAGGACGTGCGGTCCGCGACCCTCCGCTCGACGGCCAGGCGCCGAGCCTCCTCGACGGCCTTGGCCGACAGCTCGACGCCGTACGCCCGGGCCGCGCCATGCCGGACGGCCTCGATGGCCAGGTCGCCGATCCCGCACCCGACGTCGAGGACTGTCCGGTCCCGGATGCCGGCCGCCTCCAGGCCACGGAGCAAGTGCGCGGTGACCCCGGCGACGATTCGCTTGCGCTTCGACTGCTTCGACCAGTGATCGACCCAGTCGTCGAAGCAGCACTCCCCGTCTTCCTCGTCCACGGCCCGAGTGTAGGCTTTCGGCTCGAGGCGAGGCCGGAAGGCGCCGGATGCAACTCGAGTCGTTTCTCACCCGGGGACTTGGCGACACGAGCTATCTGCTCGCATCGGGCGACCAAGCGGCCATCGTCGATCCACAGCGAGACATCGGGCGGGTCCTGGCCGCGGCCCGGGCCGGTGGCCTGCACATCACCCACGTCGTGGAGACCCACGTCCACAACGACTACGTCTCTGGGGCACTGGAGCTCCGCGCAGCGACCGAGGCAGCGATCGCCGGACCGGCTCGGGCCGGCTATGCCTTCCCCTTCGAACCTCTCGGCGAGGGGGCCGAGCTCTCACTGGGGACGCTCCGGATCGTCGCCGCCGAGACACCGGGCCACACGCCGGAGCACCTGTCCTACCTGGTGTACGAGGGAGACGCAGAGGAGCCGACGGCGGTGTTCACCGGGGGGAGCCTGATCGTGGGGAGCGCCGGACGGACCGACCTCCTGGGCCCGGAGGCGACCCTCGAGCTCACCCTGGCACTGCACCAGTCGCTCAATCGACTGTCGGGACTCCCCGACCAAACGCTCGTACTGCCAACCCACGGCGCTGGAAGCTTCTGCTCGAGCTCTCCTCCGGGCGAGGAACGGACGTCGACCATCGGCCGCGAACGAGCATCCAATCCGGCGCTGGCGGACGCCGAAATGGACGAGGGGGCCTTCGTGGAACGAAGGCTCACCGGGCTCCTTGCGCATCCGTCCTACTACTCGCACATCGCACCAATCAATCGCGCGGGACCGCGGGTCTTCGGAGACGTGCCTGTCCCTCGCGGCCTCGCCCCGTCTCAGGTCGCGGAACGCATTGAGGCCGGAGCGTGGGTGGTCGACGGCCGCGAGCGTCGTGCGTTCGCGGCCGGGCACATCCCCGCCTCGGTCGCCATCGAGCTCGACGACTCGTTCGCCAGCTATGTGGGGTGGATCGTCCCGTTCGGCGCCCCGATCGTGCTGGTCCTGCCGGAAGACCGGCCGGATCACGACGCCGCGGCGGAGGCGGCCACCCAGCTCTTCCGCATCGGCTACGAGGCCGTCGACGGATTCCTCCAGGGGGGCGTCGCCGAGTGGGTCGAAGCCGGACGGCCCTTGCGCTCCTACCCGATCGCGTCCATCGACGAGCTGGCCACGGCCGTCGGTGAGGAGCGGGCCCGCGTCCTCGACGTCCGCCAGCAGATCGAGTGGGACGCAGGCCACCTCGAAGGCAGCACTCACGTGTTCGTCGGCGACGTGAACGCGCGGCTCACGGAGATCCCGCGGGATCAGGACGTGTGGACCGTCTGTGCCTCCGGACACCGAGCGGCGATGGCGGCCAGCCTGCTCGACCGGGCGGGGATCCCGGTCCGCCTGGTGACCCCGGGCGGGGTCCCCGACGTGCTCGCCAGCGTCGGGTCGGCGCGAAGCGCAGAATAGGCCCAGGAGGGGTTCATGGAAGCGTCGACCGCTCGCCGGATGACCTGGTCGATCGGGATCCTGTCGATCGCGCTCGCGGTCGCCGGCCTGGTCTTCATGTTCGCGGACCGGCATACCGTCTTGCCCGAAGTCTCAGACTCCTGGACCTTCTCGAACGTCTTCGACGTCGTGGTCAGCATCGGCGTCCCGGTCATCGGCCTGATCATCGCGTCCCGACGTCGGGAGAACCCACTGGGTTGGGTTCTGCTGGCAGCCGGGCTTGCTCTCGGCGTGGTCACCTTCTCGCGCGCCTACGCGCTCCATGCCCTCATCGCGGACCCCGGTTCGTTGCCGGCGGGACGAGCGTTCGCCTGGCTCTCCAACTGGATGTGGACGATCCCCATCTCCCTGCTGCCCTTCCTCCTCCTCTTGTTCCCGACG
This sequence comes from Actinomycetota bacterium, assembly GCA_050692435.1. GTDB lineage: Bacteria > Actinomycetota > UBA4738 > UBA4738 > HRBIN12 > AC-69. Next base: position 2,683 of record JBOGVG010000054.1, on the reverse strand, counting down.
GGACGGCTTCCAGCCGGCCGGTGGCGCCCGGTGGCGTGGTTCTGCGGAGGCGTGCTGGTCCTGCTCACGGCGAGCGCCCTGGTGCTGGCTTCGATGAACTGGGCGCGCCCGTTCGCGGACGTGACCTCACCCGGCTCGTCCGCCAGCGGGGCCGTGGCGATCGTGGCCCTCTTCATTTCGGCTTTCGCACTCCAGGTCGCATTGCTGTTGTCATTCGTAGGCCTCTGGCGCAGGTTCGCACGGTCGAGAGGTGACGAACGCCTTCAGCTGAAGTGGTTCGTCACCGCGGCGGCCTTCGTCGCCGTCACGTTCATCGTGAGCTTCTTCACCGCCACGGTGATCGGACAGGTGCTGTTCGATCTCTCGCTGATCTTCCTCTACGCCGCGATCGGTATCGCCATCCTCAAGTACCGGTTGTACGAGATCGACGTCCTCATCAACCGGGCCGTCGTCTACGGCGGCCTGGCGGCCTTCATCACGGCCGTGTACGTGCTGCTCGTCGCAGTGATCGGCGCGTTCATCGGCGCGACCGAGGGTCTGGCCCTGGTGGCCACGGCGATCGTCGCTGTAGCGTTCCAGCCGGTGCGGGCCCGGGCCCAGGGCATCGCTAATCGCTTGGTGTATGGCAAGCGGGCGACGCCGTACGAGGTCCTCTCGGAGTTCTCCGAGCGGGTGGCGGAGACTTACTCGATCGAGGACGTGCTCCCCAGGATGGCCCGGATCCTTGCCGAGGGCACCGGAGCCATCCGGACGGAGGTGTGGCTCCGGGTGGGATCCGAGCTTCGGCCCGCGGCGTCGTGGCCCGAGGGCGGGACGAGCGCCTCGCCCGTCGCGATCACCGGAGACGCGCTGCCGACGATGCCTTCCGCAAGTCGCGTGGCCGCCGCCACCAGCGTGGCCCAAGTTCGGCACCAGGGCGTGCTGCTCGGCGCGCTCACGGTCATCAAGCCACCTCAGGAGCCGTTGACGCCCGCCGAGGAGAAGCTGCTCGCCGACCTCGCGTCGCAAGCGGGGCTGGTGCTGCGAAACGTGGCCCTGCTCTCGGATCTTCGTGCGTCGCGTCAGCGGCTCGTCGCGACCCAGGACGAGGAGCGCCGGCGCCTCGAGCGCAACCTTCACGACGGTGCGCAGCAGCAGCTGGTGGCGTTGGCCGTGAAACAACGACTGGTGGGCGAGCTGATCGACAAGGACCCCGACAAGGCCGCATCGATGATCGCCGAGCTCCAAGCGGATACGGCCGATGCGCTGGACACCCTCCGCGACCTTGCCCGGGGCATCTACCCACAGGTCCTCGCGGACCGGGGACTCACTGCCGCCCTGGAAGCACAGATCCGAAAGACCCCGGTCCCCGTGGACCTCCGACCCGATTCGATCGGTCGCCATGATCAGGAGATCGAGGCCGCGGTGTACTTCTGCTGCCTGGAGGCGCTTCAGAACGTCTCGAAGTACGCGAACGCCTCGAGGGCGGTGGTTCGATTCGAGGTGGACGAACCGTGGCTGACGTTCGGGGTGGAGGACGACGGCACCGGCTTCGACCCCGCTCAGACCAAGCTCGGAACCGGTCTGCAAGGGATGTCGGACCGGCTGGAGGCCCTCGGCGGGGGCCTGGAGATCAGGTCGGAGCCGGGAAGGGGAACGACGATCGCCGGCCGGGTCCCCACGGAGCTCTAGGCCACAGTCCGGAGCACCAGGGCGATCATCGTGAAGTGGCAAGCGGCGGCGGCCACCATGAACGCGTGCCACACCTCGTGGAACCCAAACGTCGCCGGACTCGGGTCCGGGCGCCTGCTGGCGAAGACGATCGCTCCCGCCGTGTACAGGAGCCCACCGGTCACCATCAGCAGGAACTGGGCCAGCGTCATCCCGCGCAGCAGCTGTGGGAGCGCGATCGCGGCGAGCCATCCGAGTCCCATGTACAGGATCCCGGTCACCACGTGCAGGCCGTCGATCCTTGCCAGCTTCAGGGCGATGCCCAGAGCAGCCCCGAGCCAGGCGATCGACAGGATCGCGACGGACCAGGGGCCGTGAAGCACGAGGATGCTGATCGGCGTGTAGCTCCCGGCGATCAACACGAAGATCATCGAGTGGTCCAGTCGCTTCATGCGGCGGTTGGCCTTGGGCGACCAGCGCACCCGGTGGTACGCAGCGCTGGCCCCGAACACCGCGGTGAGGCTCAGCGCGTAGATAGCGGCGGCCGCGCGGGCGGCGGCATGTTCAGCCAGGAGCACCAGCACCACGCCGGCGGGGATCGAGACGAAGAACGCGACCAGATGGATCCAACCCCGGAGGAGGGGCCTGACAGGTGGAGTGGCTTCGGGCATCGGCGAGATGGTACCGCCGCCCCGGAGCGGCTCGGCCGATGTGGTGGAATGAGCCCGATGCGACCGAGGTTCTTCGCCACACCGTCGGAGTTCCGCGCATGGCTGGAAGAGCACCATGCGACGGCCAAGGAGCTCCTCGTCGGATTCCACAAGAAGGGTTCGGGCACGCCGAGCATCACCTGGCCCGAGGCCGTCGACGAGGCCCTCTCGTTCGGGTGGGTCGACAGCGTCCGGAGCAGCATCGATGACGTGAGCTATACGAACCGGTTCACCCCCCGAACGGCTCGGAGCAGGTGGAGCGCGCGGAACATCGAGCGGGCGAAAGAGCTGATCGCCCAGGGACGCATGCATCCAGCCGGCCG
>JBOGVG010000053.1:0-3076 GCA_050692435.1 Actinomycetota bacterium | reverse complement strand
AGACCCACCCTCCCACGAACACGCCGGTCAGGAGCGCGACGGTCCCGCCCACGGTGGCGATCGAGTTCGCCATGAGCAGGTCCTCGGTGGGGACCAGGCGGGGCACCACGGCCTGGGCGGTGGCCAGGTAGAACCGGTTGACCGAGAACACCAGGACAACGGCTACGTAGAACGGGACCGCCAACGTCCGCGGGTTCAGCAGGGCGAGCCCCACGACCGCTGCACGGGTCCACGGCGCCACCACCAGGATCCGCCGCCTGGACCACCGGTCGATGAACACCCCGGTGAACGGCCCCACCGCCGAGAACGGCAGCGACACCAGGAGCGTCGCGATGGCGAAGCCCAAGGCGGTGCTCTGCTTCTCGGGGTTGAAGACCACGGAGGCGACCAGCGCGGCCTGGAAGAACCCGTCGGCGGACTGGCTCACCAACCGGATGGCGAACAGGCGCCGGAAATCTTGGCTTCGGAGCGCGTCGCGGGTCCGCGCCAGCGTCCCCTTCACGGCCGCATCCTAGAGGCCGGCGCGATGCGAGGCGTCACTCATCACAGAACCGTCTCAGCCTCGAGAGATCGTCAGGTCCGTCACATGGGCTCCCCGAGGGTCGAGGATCACCCGCAGGATCTGGACGGCGACGTCGTGCGGGTCCATGTAGGTACCGAGGTCGGGTACCTGTCCGACGTCCGGTCCCCAGAACGGGTGCGCATCCCTCGCGATCGCCCTCGGGCCTTGGCTTGACAACGTTTCGAACCCCGTGCTTCAGTGCATGACAACGTTGTCTGCATGAGCATGACCAGGGTGGGACCGAGGGTGTGCATCTCAACCCCCAGTCGGGGTGTCGCGGGGACAGGACGATGAAGACGCGTCCCACGATGGTGGATGTAGCCGGGGTGGCGAGGGTCAGCCTGAAGACCGTTTCGCGGGTGGTGAACGGCGAGCCGGGCGTCCGCACCGAGACCGCCGCGAGGGTCAGGGAGGCGGTATCGGTGCTCGGGTATCGGGCCAACGACACCGCTCGCAACCTCCGTCGGAGGCAGGGACCGGCAACCGTCGGGCTCGTCATCGAGGACGTTCGCAACCCCTTCTACTCGAGCATCGCACGGGCCGTGGAGGAGATCGCGCGCCAGCATGGCCACGTGGTGGTCATCGCCAACTCCGACGAGAGCCCCGCGGGGGAACGAAAGGCGGTAGGCACCCTTCTCGAGCGGCAGGTGACCGGGCTGCTCATCGTCCCTGCCGGTCGCGACCACAGCTACCTGCTGGACGAGATCCGACATGGCACCCCGATCGTGTTCATGGATCGCCCGGCCCGACGGGTCAAGGCGGACGAAGTCCTCCTCGACAACATCGGCGGTGCCCGTTTGGCAACCAGCCACCTCTTGGGGCATGGGCACCGACGGATCGGCGTGGTGGGCGATCCACCGACCGTGTATACCGTCGCACAGAGGGTCAGGGGGTTCCGGGCGGCGATGGCTGCGGCGGGTGTGGCGGTCGACGAGTCCCTGATGCGTCTGGGAGTCCGCGACGTCGTCCAGGCGGAAGCGGCAACTCGCGAGCTGCTCTCGATGACACGTCCGCCCACGGCCGTCTTCACCACCAACAACCGGGCCAGCGTCGGTGTGCTGCGGGCGCTGCGAGGGCGGGAATCAGCTGTCGCACTGGTGGGGTTCGACGATTTCGAGCTGGCGGACATGCTTCCGGTACCCGTCAGCGTGATGAAGCACGAGCCCGAGGAGATGGGCCGGGCCGGGGCCGAGCTGCTCTTCGGTCGGCTGGCCGGCGATGAGCGTCCCCCTCAACGCATCGTGCTCCCCACCCGGCTCGTTCCCCGTGGCTCGGGTGAGATTACGTGGGAGCTTGGGCCGTGACGACCGCGGATGGCGCCGCGATGAACGGTCACCTCCTCGAAGGCCGGGGGCTCGTAAAGAACTACGGGCACGTCCGCGCCCTCCAGGGCGCCGACTTCGACGTGTTCCCGGGGGAAGTGGCGGCCCTGGTCGGGGACAACGGGGCGGGCAAGAGCACACTCATCAAGATCCTGTCGGGCACCGTCCAGCCCGATGGCGGAGACATCTGGTTCGACGGGACCCACCTGCTGATCGACTCGCCCATCGCCGCGCGGCATCTCGGCTTGGAGACGGTGTACCAGGACCTGGCCCTGGCCGCCGACCTCGATCCGGCGGCGAACCTGTTCCTCGGGCGAGAGATCCGGCAACCCGGGTTTCGAGGAAGGCTCGGGTTCATCGACAAGAAGGCCATGCGCGAGAAGGCGAAGGACGCGTTCGCAACGCTGGGGATCGGGCTCCAGGACATGGACACTGAGGTGGCCATGCTCTCCGGGGGACAGCGCCAGGCCGTCGCCGTCAGCCGAGCCGTGACGTGGGCCAGCCGTGTGATCTTCATGGACGAGCCGACCGCGGCTCTCGGTGTGGTCCAGGCGAGCAAGGTCCTCGAGCTCATCCGGCGCCTCCGAGGGTCTGGTATCTCGGTGGTGCTGATCAGTCACAACCTCCCGCAGGTGTTCGAAGTAGCCGATCGGATCCAGGTGCTGCGGCTGGGGAGGCGGGTGGCTACGTTCCGGGCCGGCCAGGCCACCATGGAGCGGGTCGTGCGGGCCATGACCGGTGCCGACGTGGAGAGCGCGTCCTGATGGCCCGGGAGAAGATGCCAGTCGAGGCGGCGGAGCTCGTTCCCGTACCCGAGGAGGCGGATCAGCGCCCGACCGGCCTGGCCGGCCTGATGGCAGCCACGTCAACGTGGATCTTCCTCGTGCTCGTGGTGATCATCGCGATCTTCTCCCTCCTCGACTTCGACTCGTTCGCCTCGGTCTTCAACCTCCGAAACATCATGATCGATGCCTCGAGTCTGCTGATCATCGCGGTGGGGATGACGTTCGTCATCATCACCTCAGGGATCGACCTCTCAGTCGGGTCGGTGCTGGTGTTCTCTCAGGTCGTTGCGGCCCTGCTGATGAGGCAGATGGGGGCCGAGGGGATGGACGTCATCCTGGCCGGGCTGGGGAGCTCGCTCTTGGCCGGGGTGGCGTGGGGCCTGTTGAACGGGTTCCTCATCGCCAAG
>JBOGVG010000052.1:0-3442 GCA_050692435.1 Actinomycetota bacterium | reverse complement strand
GGGTGATCGAGGCGTACCTCGGGAGGAAGGCGTCGGCATGAGTGAGAACGGCCGCGCGCCTCTCCTGGAGCTCAGGAACGTCAGCACCCATTACGGCCTCGTCGCCGTGCTTCGCGAGGTCGACATGGAGATCTACCGTGGGGAGATGGTCTGCTTGCTCGGAGGCAACGCCAGCGGCAAGACGACCACGTTGAAGACCATCCTCGGGTACGTGACGCCGTCCGAGGGACAAGTCGTGCTGGACAACGAGGTGGTGTCCGGGCTGTCCACGACCGAGGTCGTGAAGCGCGGGGTGTCGATGGTCCCGGAGAACCGCCGCCTGTTCGCGGACATGACCGTGGACGAGAACCTCCAGCTCGGCGCGTACCTTCGGAAAGACCGGAGAGGGGTCGAGGAGATCCGCGGCGTCGTCCTCGAGACCTTCCCCCGGATCCGCGAACGGCTGAAGCAAAAGGCCGGCACCCTCTCTGGAGGAGAGCAGCAGATGGTCGCGATGGGCCGCGCCCTGATGGCCGACCCGAAGGTCCTGCTGATGGACGAGCCCTCGATGGGTCTCGCGCCGATCCTCGTCGAGCAGGTCTTCGAGATCATCAAGAAGATCCGCGAGCTGGGAAAGACCGTCTTCGTCGTGGAGCAGAACGCGAACATGGCCCTTTCGATCGCCGACCGCGGCTACGTGTTGCAGACCGGCCAGGTCGTGCTGGCCGACACGGCCCAGAACCTGCTGAACAATCCCCTGATGCGGGAGGCGTACCTGGGGGAACTGTGAGCGCGTTCCCCTTCATCGACGCCGACCGACTGGGGAGATTGCTCCCCATGGAGGCCGCGGTCGATGCCCTCGAGACGGCGTTCGGCTCGGGTGCGCTCCCGGCTGCACCACTCCGAACCCACATCGAAACGGAGGCCGGGTCGCTCGTGGCGATGCCCGCCACGGGGCCACAGGGGACGGGGGTCAAGCTCCTCACGATCACCTCGGGGAATCCCGAGATGGGGCTCCCGCTCATCCAGGGGCTGTACGTCCTGTTCTCGGTTGGGACTCAGGAGCCAGAAGCGGCCATCGACGGCGCGGCCCTCACGGCCCTTCGCACCGGTGCGGTCTCCGGCCTGGCTACGCGGTACCTAGCGCGCGAGGACGCGGCACGGCTGGTGATCTTCGGCGCCGGGACGCAAGCCAGGTCGCATCTGGAGGCGATGCTCGCGGTTCGCCACGTCGAGACGGTGACGTTCGTGTCCAGGACGGCGGGCCGGGCGGAGGCGCTGGCCGGCTCGACTCGGGAGATGGGCGTGACGGCGGAGGTTGCCGGGCCGGACGCGGTCGGGGCCGCCGACATCGTGTGCACCTGTACGACGAGTCCCACGCCAGTGTTCGAAGGATCGCTCCTGTCCGCGGGGTCCCATGTGAACGCGGTCGGTGCCTACACGCCCGAGACCCGCGAGCTCGACGACGATGCGGTCGGGCGCGCCCGGGTGGTGGTCGAGAGCAGGGAAGTGGCCCTGGCCGAGGCCGGTGATCTCCTGATCCCGCTCGGGGCGGGATCCATCGGACCGGCCCACGTGGTCGCCGATCTCTCGGAGGTCGTTCGGGGCATGACGGTTCGTCGAAGCCCCGAGGACGTCACGGTGTTCAAGTCCGTCGGTGTGGCCTTCGAGGACCTCGTGGTGGCCCGTGCCGCCGTGGACCGGCTGGGCGAATGACCGAGACCGCCGACGTGGTGGTGGTGGGCGGGGGGGTCGTCGGGGCCAGCGCCGCCTACCACCTGGCCGCGGCCGGGGCCGGTCGCATCCTCCTGCTGGAACGGGAGGATGCGCTTGGGACGGGCTCCACTGGCGCCTGCGCGGGCGGCTTCCGTCACCAGTTCTCGAGCGAGATCAACATCCGGCTCTCCCTGGCGAGCGTCCCGATGATCCTGTCGTTCCGAGAGACGCACGGCATCCCACTCGACGTCCATCAGGACGGCTACCTGTTCCTCGTTCGGAGCGAGGCGTCGTGGCGGTCGTTCGTTGCCGCGGCCGAGCTCCAACGCGGGCTCGGCGTCGACGCTCGGCTGCTTCAGCCGGAGGAAGGGGGAGCGCTCGCTCCGGGCCTCAGCCTGGATGGGATGATCGGCGCGACGTTCTGCCCGGACGACGGGATCGCCGATCCCTCTGGGTTGACGGTCGGGTACGGGACGATCGCCCGAGGTGCCGGCGCCGAGCTGCGAACGGGCGTCGAAGTCCACGCCATCCTGTCGGACGGAGCCCGGGTGACCGGCGTCGAGACCAGCGAGGGTCCGGTCATGACCCGGATCGTCGTGAACGCGGCGGGGCCGTGGGCCGGCCTCCTGGCGAGGACATGTGGGGTGGTGCTGCCGCTGGAGCCGGTACCTCGCACCGTCGTGGTGACGGGGCCCTTCCCGGGAGCGCCCGACCGAAAGACGCTGGTCGTCGACGCGGACACCAGCTTCTACTTCCATCGAGAAGGGCCCGGTGTGCTGATGGGGATGGGCAGCCCCAATGAGCGAGCGTCCTTCGACACGACGGTCGACGAGACAGCGGTGGCGAACGAACTGATCCCAACCGCGATCCGGGTCTTCCCGCCACTCGAGCGAGCGGGGATCGCCCGCACGTGGGCGGGGCTCTACGAGATGACTCCCGACCGCCACCCGATCATCGGACCGGTCAGTGGCTCGATGGGGCTGTATCTGGCGTGTGGGTTCAGCGGCCACGGGTTCCAGCACGCGCCGATCGTCGGCAAGTTGCTGGCCGAGATGATCGTAGATGGCGAGGCGAGAACGGTCGACGTCTCGGGCCTCTCGCTCGAGAGATTCGAGCGAGGTGACCTCGTCCGGGAGGCCCACGTGGTCTGATGGTGCCGGGAGAGGGATTCGAACCCTCATGGGCTTTCGCCCACGGGTGTTTGAGACCCGCGCGTAGACCAGTTCCGCCATCCCGGCCTGGTTGGATTTTAGCGGGCTGTGTCAGGTCTTTTGCCCGATGAAGGAATCCAGGATGGCTACATCTTCCCTCTTGGCGATCGAGATGGTGTCGGGCCTCGACTTGCGACAGCTGATCCCCAGTTCCTCACAAGCTCTTCGGAAGATCTCCAGGATGTCGCCTGAGCGGTTCGTGAAGAAGTATCTGGTTTGACTTCGCCGGGCCGCCCTTTCCGTCGCCAGTCGCGCACCGTCGATCTCGGGAACTCCGTCAAGGCGGCGATCCGCGTATCCCCGAACCCTTCACCGATCAGCAGAGATACATGATCGAATTGATGCTCGGGGCGCATCTCGCATTCCAGTCTCGAGACTCCGAGAGAGCGTATAGAGGAGTACCGACACACTCGAACGGCGCCGAGTGACCGGGGGCTGGCGGAAATACACTCGAAGGACATGCACAGGTTCGCAATAATGCTCGCTTCCAATGGGGCACGAAGGCCCCCGTTCCTCATCGGCCTGGCACTGATCGC
>JBOGVG010000051.1:0-17725 GCA_050692435.1 Actinomycetota bacterium | reverse complement strand
GTGTCGGAGGTCGTCCAGGGCTCGTTCCCACTGGTCCCCGAGGGCACGCCGGGCGCCGCGATGTTCCCCGACAGCGTGACGTTCGAGATCCACGCGACGCCAGATGCCCGTCGGCTCTCCTGGGTCTCGATGCTGATCTGCACGAACGACGGCTTCACCGGCGTGGACGGGTTGAAGCTGCCGGTGTTCGTGGGTGAGAGCGTCACGGCCGGGACGGCCGGGTACGACGCCGGGACCGAGATCAACACCGAGGACTTCGCCGACATCGTTCCGCCCTGCCAGGGCCTGATCGGCGTGTCGTCGGGCGAGGCAGGCACGGGCGTGAGCAACCCGGCGCTCGCCGAGGGCGGCGTGATCCACCACCACCCCGGGATCCAGGGTGGTGCGGACCTGGTGCCGGCGGTTCACGGCTGGGACGTGAACGAGCAAGTTGCCGAGATCACGGTGGAGCGGATCGCCTGATCAAATCGGCCCGAGGGCTGGGCCAGATCGGGCCCGGCCCTCGGTCGATCCGTGATCTTGGCTGCGAGCCTCGCGCCTCGGGGCGGCGCTAGTCCCGCGTCCGCGGAACTCGAGCGAGTAGGTCCTATTTCCCGTTTCATCGCCGGGATTGAGACGGGGATGGGGCTTCGGCTGCCGTTGTCACTTCGATCGCAACGGACAAGGAGCTCTGTGGTCCCGATGCCGCCAATGAACCGGCGTCTCGTGCAACCGTTCGCGCTCGGTGAGGCCAGCTCGCTCGAGGTGGCGGAGAATGGTTGCGACGGAGCATCGACAATCCGGCGCTTCATCGGAAGCTCGCCCTGCTCGTCGGCTGACGCGTCGATGGGGTTACCCCGGTGCCGCGTCGCCCCACTTCGGTCCAGGGCGGGCTCGGAGCGCCGCCTCGACGTCGTCGAGGTGCTCGCCCCGGTGCGACGCGCGCAGCGGGTAGAGGGGGCTGCTCGGGTCGCGCGGCCAGAGCCGGTCGACCGGCAGGCTCGCCACTCGGGCGTCGGTCTCCTCGGCGATGCGGAGCGCCAGCCGAGCGGCCTCGAGCGGCGGGACCGCGTGGATCAGCGGGCGCGTGGCGTCGTTGATCCAGTCCACGTCCTCCGGCTCGGCGTCGGAGGGCGAGAACGGTACGCCACGCTCCAGCTTGTCGGCGAGCGCCAGCACCCGGGCGTCCCAGAACGCGATGTGGCCGAGCACGGCGGCGACCGTCCAGTGCTCGTTCACCGGAGCGCGTAGCTCGTCCTCGTCCAAGCGTTCGACCAGGGCGCGAAGGCGCTCGCGCTCTCGCGTGTTCTGATCGTCGTATGAGCGATCCTCCGACATGCCTCCGTGACGATACCAGTGGCGTCGGAGGCCGATCGGTTCGCCACCTCGGCCGGCCGGCTGCGGCGAGGGGCGACCCCCGCGCCTGACCGTGCACTCGGACGGCGCGGACGAGTAGCTGGTCGAGTCGGACTCCCGTTTCCCGGAGTGGGCCGAGCGCCGAAGGCTCGAGCACGAGAAGCGGCTACGGGACACGACACGTCGGTCGCGCAGGAGGTGCGGGGCCGGATGGAGGGTGATTCGGAAGTTCAGGGCGATGATCCAGGCCAAGGTGCCCGAGACGCCAGACATGCAGGACTTCGTGAGGGACAGGCCCTGGCTCATGAACCCGCAGAGGGACGGCCTCCAACACGAGCGCACCCCGGACAAGCGAGGCCGCGAAAGACCCATCCGGGTGCGGCGTATCGCTTCCTGCCGGTGACGGTTCGCTAGAAGCGTGCGCGGCCTGTTCCGGGTGCCCGTCGTCTGAGGGGTAAAGCAAACTTGACATCATGTCAGCATCGCTATACACTGTGCCCATGTCAACAACTCTTGACATAGGAGCAGAGATGTCATTCGAAGAAAAGGGCACGTGGGTCTACCTCGTGGTCAACGTCGTCACGTATGCGGCCTACCTCAGCATCATCTTTGGGCGAGCGGAGAACATCCCCTTCACCGAGGTGTCTTACGTATCGACGATGCTGTGGACCATCGGCATCGCCATCGCCCTGTCGATCGTCGGCCACATTGCGGTCGCGATCGCGAAACCCAGCGAGGCCGACAAGAGGGACGTGCGGGACAAGGACATCAACCGGTTCGGCGAATACGTCGGCGGGATCGTCCTCGCTGTCGGCATGCTGGTGCCGTTCGGCCTGGCGATGGCAGAGGTTGACCATTTCTGGATCGCCAACGCGATCTACCTGGCGTTCGTCCTGTCGGCTCTCACAGCTTCGGTGGTGAAGATCGTCGCCTACCGACGGGGCTTGTAGCCATGGTGAAGCCAACCAAGGTCACCAACGCCATTCGATCGCTCAGGTTCTCGAACGGAGAGATGACACAGGCGGACCTGGCAGATCGCATCGGCGTCACCCGCCAGACCATCATCGCCATCGAGCAGGGGCGCTACTCGCCGTCCCTCGAGATGGCGTTCCAGATCGCCCGCGTATTCAACGTACCGCTCGACGACGTGTTCCAGTACCCGGACAGTGAAGGAGAGGCCTCATGAAGGCGATCGTCCAAGACAAGTACGGGTCGGCCGATGTCCTAGAGCTCACAGATATCGACACACCGGTGATCGGCGACGGCGACGTGCTGCTCCGCGTTCACGCCGAGAGCGCACACATCGGGGACTGGCCAGCATGACGGGCCTTCCGTACCTGATCCGCATCGCGGGCTACGGGCTCCGCGGGCCGAAAGCCCGCGTCCGGGGCACCGATGTGGCAGTTCGCGTCGAGGCGGTCGGCAAGGATGCGACCCAGTTCCAGCCGGCGATGAGGTATTCGGCACCTGCGCCGGCTCCTTCGCCGAGTACGCGTGTGCTCGAGAGGACAAGGTTGCGCCCAAGCCGAGGCCGGCAAGGTCACGCCAGTGATCGACAAAACGTACCCGCTAAGCGAGGCCCCCGGGGATTCGAAGCTCGAGCCTGCGGATCAAGAGTCCGGTCGGGAAGTGCAGGTCAGACGGCTGGCTGTCATCTGAGCCGCCAGTTTGCGTCGCTGCGCACATAGCCTGAGACCACCGCGCTTGGCGCCACGATGAGCGCGATGCCTTCCGTCCTATCCTCCTGCTTGTGAAACTTGCGATCTACTGTGCCGACCGGTGCAGATGGTGAGGCCAGGGGGCTCCCCGAGCCCAGCGGGCAGCGCAGGCGCGGGGAGCGAGGAACGCACGTGGGTCGTCCGCGCGTTGGCGGAGGGTGGCTGCGTCGCTCCCGGCGCGGAGGCCGACGCGCTGCTCCGAGCATCGAGCGAGGGCGTCGGACCGATCGAGGAGCTGATCGTTCGCCGGCTGCGCGGGGAGCCGCTGGCCTGGATCACCGGGTGGGTGCGCTTCTGCGGCGTCCCGGTCCGCGTGGATCCCGGCGTGTTCGTGCCCAGGCCGCACACGGAGGCGCTAGTGTGGCGGGCGATCTCTCTGTTGCCGGCCGTCGGGATCGCCGTCGACCTGTGCACGGGCAGCGGGGCGGTGGCCGCCGTCCTCGGCTCGGCGCGTCCGCGGGCCGCCGTGGTGGGCACCGACGTCGACCCGGTTGCCGTCGCGTGTGCGCGCCGAAACGGCGTCCACGCGCTCGTGGGCAGCCTCGACGAGCCAATCTCGCCGTGGTGGCGCGATCGCGTGGACGTCATGACGGCCGTGGTCCCCTACGTGCCCACCGAGGAGCTCCACCTCCTGCCGAGAGACGTGCTCGCCAACGAACCCCGTCGCGCGCTCGATGGCGGACGGCGCGGGACGACGGTGCTCGTGCGGGCCGCCGAAGCAGCCGCTCGCTGGCTCCGCACCGGCGGCAGCGTGCTCCTGGAGATCGGCGGCGACCAGGCCGGCGAGATGGCGTCGACCCTAGCGGGCGTCGGCCTCTCGAAGATCCGCGTGCACCGCGACGGCGACGGGCACGACCGCGCGATCGAAGCGCGACGTCCCGACTAGCCGCGCATCCCGGCGGCGGCCGTCGCCCGGACCTCCCGAGCGACATGAGACTCCCACGATCCACCTCACCGAAAACGATGGGAGGGTCCTCCTCCGGAGCCGTGTTGGTTCACTGGCGGTCGGTGTCCGATCGAGCAGCGGCCGGGCGTTCAACCCGCCTAAGATTCACCAGCGGGCTGAGGGAGCCCATGTGCGTGCCTGGGACATCGAGGACGTGATCCGGACCCCAGATCAGCGGCTCAGGGTCTTCGTAAGCTCCACGCTCAAGGAACTTCAGGAGGAACGAGCCGCGGCTCGCCAGGCCATCGAGAGGCTTCGCCTAACGCCGGTACTCTTCGAGCAGGGAGCCCGACCCTACCCGCCGCGCAGTCTGTACCGGGCCTACCTCGAGCAGAGCCACGTCTTCGTGGGGATCTACTGGCAGGAGTACGGATGGACCGCGCCGGACATGGACGTCTCCGGACTGGAGGACGAGTACCGGTCGGCCGAGGACAAGCCCAGGCTGATCTACGTTCGTGAGCCGTCGCCAGATCGGGACCCGCGACTGTCGGACCTTCTCGATCGGATCAGGCGGGAGGGGCAGACGTCCTACAAGTCCTTCCGGTCGCCGTCCGAGCTGCAGGGGCTGATCGAACAGGATCTGGCCCTGCTCCTTTCCGAGCGCTTCGAGGAAGGAGGGCTCGGGCCGATCCAGGGAACCAAGGTGCCAGCCCCGGCAAGCAGCTTCATCGGACGTGAGCGCGAGGTGCGCGCCCTTTGTGAGCTCATCGAGCGGGACGACGTTCGGTTGGTCACGCTCACCGGTCCCGGCGGGATCGGCAAGACTCGCATCGCGCTGCGGGCCGCCTCGGACCTGCAGACGAGATTCGAGGACGGTGTCGCCCTCGTGATGCTGGCCACCGTGTCGAGCGCGGCGATGGTCGCGCCCGCCATCGCCGAGGCGCTCGGCGCGCCCGAGACCTCCGATCGTGCTCCCGTCGACGGGCTCAAGGACTTTCTTCGGCGGCGCCGGATGCTCCTTGTGTTGGACAACTTCGAACATCTCGTCGAGGCGGCGACGGTCGTTGCCGAGCTGCTCGAGGCGGCTGGGCACCTGAAGGTCCTGGTGACGAGCCGGGAGGTGCTTCGTCTCTCCGGGGAGCGGGAGTTCCCAGTGCCGCCGCTTTCGCTGCCGGAGAACGGCGTGACCCACTCGACCGAGGCGCTCGCTCGGTCCGAGGCCGTGCGGCTGTTCGTCGATCGGGCCCAGGCCGTGCGACACGACTTCACCTTAACCGACGAGCTTGCCCCGGTCGTCGCCGAGATCTGCCTGCGACTGGACGGGCTTCCCCTCGCCATCGAACTTGCGGCGGCGCGGGTCCGGATGCTGACCCCTCAGGGCATCGCCAGTCGGCTGGACCGGCGGCTCCGCCTCCTCACCGGCGGGGCCCGTGACCTCCCCCAGCGCCAGCGCACGCTCAGAGCCACGATCGAATGGAGCTACGACCTCCTCAACGAGATCGATCGAGTGTTGTTCGAGCGGCTCGGGGTGTTCGCCGGCGGCTGGACCGTCGACGCGGCGGAGGCTGTGTGTGGGGGAGACGGTGGGCCAGACGTGATCGAGGGTCTCGCCTCGCTCGTCGAGAAGAGCATGGTCCGTCACGGAAGGGCGGCGCAGGGGGAACCAGGGTTCGAGATGCTGGAGACGATCCGGGAGTTCGCGCTGGAACGCCTCGAGAGCCGCGGGGACGCCGAGCGCGTTCGGCTCGCCCACGCCCTGTTCTTCTTACGCCTGGCTCTTGATGCCGAGCCGCTGCTGAGGACGGGTGAGCAGGATCGCTGCGTGGAGCGTCTGGCACCAGAGAACGACAACCTTCGGGCGGCGATGCGATGGTCCCTGGATCGGGGAGAGCCTGGGCGCGTAGCCCGCATGGGCCAGGCGTTGTGGCTGTTCTGGTGGACGCGGAGTCTCCTGCCCGAGGCGATGGCCTGGATGGAGGAGGTGCTCAGCGTCGGTGAGAAGCTCTCGACCGAGGAGCGGGCGATGGCCACCATGGCGCTCGGCGTCTGTGCCTTTACACACGGTGACAACGAGCGGGCGGTCCCGAACCTCCGAGTCGCGGTGGCGCTGGGCCGTGAGGTGGGAGACCTGCGAGGGATGGCCACGGCGCTGATCTCGCTCGCCGTCGCGGGCGCGCAGACCGAGGGGGCCACGAGGGGAGAGGAGATGGCGCGCGAAGCGGTTGCCGCATTCCGGGAGCTGGAGGACGCATGGGGAATCGCCACCTCCCTTGGGGGGCTCGGGCGGATCCTGATCCTCGTCGGTCGGAGCAAGGAGGCTGTGCCCATCCTTGAAGAGAGCGTCGCCGATGCCCGAGAGGTGGGGCCCCAGGTGCTCCTCGGGCTCTCCTTGCTTAACCTGGGGATGGCCCGCCTCGGCGTGGGCGACCTCGAAGGGGCAAGGGTCACGTTGCGGCAGTCGCTGGGGCCCTTAGCCCGGGTTGGCTTCCGGGAAGTGATGGCCGGCGCCGTCGAAGCCCTGGCCGCCGTGTCCGCGCGAGGCGGGGATCCGGAGCGAGGCGCGGTCCTGTTCGGGGCGGCCGAGGGTGTGAGGTCGTCGGTTGGCGCGCTGGTGTGGGCACCGGAACGACCCAGTCACGACCGGACGGAGGCGTCGCTCCGCCAGGCCCTCGGTGGGGAGGGGTTCGAGGCGCGGTTCGCCGAAGGCGCAGCGCTGTCCATCCCGGAGGCTCTTGAGCTTTCCTCTCGGCCCTGAGAGTTCTGTTCATCCCGAATGCCTTAGCCTAGGCTCGCCGATCACGGTCGCCCGCCCCGATTTCAGTCGCGGAGGAGCGAAGCGGGAAGACGCTGGTGCCGGTCGCTCGCCGCCTCGGTCCAGCGCGTTGGGCCGGCGCCGTCCAGCCGCTGGGGCACCGTCGCCACGGTGAAGTCGCCGGGCGCGATCGACCGGAGCTCGTCGGGAAGGACGGGGAACGAGACCGTGGCCTCGGCGCGAGCGCGAGGTGAGTAGGGGGCCACGATCGTGGCGCCCGGGCCGTTGCGAGAGGGGTCGAGCATGACGCGCCCCCTGCGACCGGCCTTACGGAACTCGGCGGTCACCAGGTCGGGCCGGCGGTCGGCGACGATCGCGGTGAGCCGCGTGGCAGCGTGCCGGAGCTGTTCGGGAGACACGTGCCGCACGATCGGGACCACGATGTGGAGCCCCTTGCCGCCGGTGGTCTTGACCAGGCTGGTCAGGCCCAGGGTGTCGAGGACGTCGAGCACCAGGAACGCGACATCCACCGCGGCGTCGAACGCGCCGTCGGGCGGATCGATGTCCACGACGAGCAGGTCGGGGCGCTCGAGCCGGTCCCGGCGGACCGGCGCCGGATGGAACTCCAGCGCCGCTTGGTTCCCCAGCCAAGCGAGCGTGGCGGCGTCGTTGCACACCGTGTAGGCGACATCCCGCCTGGCGCTCGGCGCCGGGATCGTGACGGTCTGGATCCACGACGGTGCATACGCCGGTGTGTCCTTCTGGAAGTAGCGCTGGCCGTCCACGCCATCTGGCGCTCGGATCAAGGTGAGCGGTCGATCGCGCAGCCACGGGAGCATGCGATCGGCCACGGAGTCGAGGTATTCCACGAACGCCCGCTTGGTGATGCCGAGCGCGGGCCAGAGAGGCTTGTCGGGACGGGTGACCTCGACGCGCCTGGGTGCCATCACGCTTCCTACGCCCGCTCGCGGACGACGTGCTCGGGCCGCTTGTCGTCGCGGAGACCGACGTAGCGGGGATGTCGCAGCTTGCCGTCGGGGGTCCACTCTCTGAAGCCGACCTGTGCGACCAGGTCGGGTCGTACCCAGTGCACGCCCTTCATCGACAGGCCCTTCGTGTCGGCGACCGGTGGAGCTGACTGTTCGAGGTTGCCGAGACGGTCCGTGAGCATGGCGAGCTCACGCTGACCGAAGCCAGTGCCCACCTTGCCGCCGAACCGGAGCTCGCCGTCCTCGTGGTAGCCAACCAGCAGCGCCCCGAGCCCCGTGCGCGCCCCATGGGGGTCGGTCCACCCCAGCACGACGAACTCCTGCTCGTTCACGCACTTGAACTTCAACCAGTCCTTCGAGCGCGCGTGGGTGTACGGGGCGGAGGCACGCTTGGCGATCACGCCTTCCCAGCCCTTCTCGCAGGCGGCGCGGAACGCGACCTCTCCGTCCTCGTCCAGGTGCTCGGAGAAGAGGATCGGTTCCTCGAAGGCGATCGCGCGGCGCAGAACCGACTTCCGCGAGAGCAGAGGCAACGCGGAGAGGTCGTAGCCGTCGAACCAGATCAGGTCGAACAGGTAGAAGAGCACCGGGACGGCCGCGACCTGCGCCTCGCTGGGTCTCGCGATCTGCATCCGCTCCTGCAGGCGTGCGAACGAGGTGACGTCTCCTCGGAAGGCGACGATCTCGCCGTCCGCGATCAGCGGAGCGGTGTCGTCCCGCCGAACGGCCTCGACCAGATCGGGATAGTGCGACGTGCGGTCCTTCTCGTTCCTCGTGATCAAGCGGACGATCGTGCGCCGCCTCCACAGGAGCGAGCGCTGACCGTCGAGCTTGGCCTCGAACACCCACGCGGGGTCGGAGAAGGCGTGCTTGGCCAACGTGGCTAGCATCAGCGGTGTGAAGGCCGGCATGGCGCGACGCCGCAGCAGTCGCCGATCGCGTGCATCGAGTTCTTCGAGGATGGGGTGCATGTGGTTGGCATGTACTGCGTCGGCCCGCATCATACGTCTCGCTCCGCCGATGGGTCTGCTCTCATGGCGGGGGCCGGGGTGTGCCACGGCGGGAACGGATGGCGGTGGAGTACGGCAGCGGTGCTCAATCATTTTTGGGGCAAGATTGGCGGCCGTTGTCGTGACGAAGTCGTGTCCGAGACGGGACGGAGAACGGGACGAGTGATGACGAGGACCGCCCCGAGATCGCCGAAGGGCCTCCGGTACCGGCGCGTGGAAGCTCATATGCCCCGATAGGAAGAGCGCCTGGGAGAGCTCGCCGAGTGGCGGGGCAGTCCGCGGACGCTCGATGGTCCGGCCACCGATCGCGAGACGCTCGATCGCGTCGGGCGTCTGAGCCGCAAGCCCATCTGATCGAGACGTGTAGGAAGCGCAGGACCAAGAGGGTCCCATGGTCTCGCCGGTCTTGACTGGGAGGATGGGCGTGCGCTATTTTACCTGGTGGTTACTTAACGGGAGGGTTGAATGGGGGAGGTGACGGATCGACTGGACCGCACGTTCGCCGCTCTCGCGGATCCCACGCGGCGGGCGATCCTCGCGCGGCTGGCGGCGGGGAAGGCCTCGGTCACCGAGCTGGCGGAGCCGTTCGAGATGAGCCTGCCGGCGGTCTCGAAGCACTTGAAGGTGCTGGAACGAGCGGGGTTGATCGCGCGGGGCCGGGAACGGCAGTGGCGGCCCGCCCGACTCGAAGCGGGCCCGCTCAGGGAGGTCGCCGAGTGGACCGAGCGGTACCGGCGGTTCTGGGAGGAGAGCTACGACCGGCTGGACCAGTACCTGGAGGAGCTCCAGGGGGGAAGAAAGGAGAAGGGGGATGGGCGGAAGCGGTAGCAACGCGCTCACGGTGACGACGCCGTCGGACCGGGAGATCGTCATGACCCGCGTCTTCGACGCCCCGCGCGACCTCGTGTTCGAGGCACACAGCTCGTGCGAGCATCTTTCGCACTGGTGGGGTCCAAGGAAGTACGAGGTGGCGAGCTGCGAGGTGGACTTCCGTCCCGGCGGCGCGTGGCGGATCGTGCACCGGGGCCCCGACGGCGAGGAGCACGCGTTCAGCGGCGAGTTCCGGGAGATCGTCCGCCCGGAGAGCATCACCTGGACGTTCGAGTGGGGAGGCATGCACGGCCACGTCTCAGTCGAGACCCTGACGCTTGAGGAGCACGACGGCAAGACCACGCTCCGCGCCACCTCGGTCTTCGACTCGGTCGAGGACCGCGACGGGATGCTCGAGTCCGGGATGGAGTCGGGTGCCGCCGAGACTTACGAGCGGCTGGACGAGTACCTCGAGGTCCTCAAGGGCCGCGCGGCCGGCTGACGTCGGGATGTGCCCTCGGGCCGGCCATTCCACTCGTCTGCTGGGAGAGACGACGGATCGATCGGCAGGATCGAACTCAACATCCCACGGTGTCCGGCCGCGCCTGCTTCCCTTTGCTGCACAGGCGCGGGGCCATGCGAGTGGGCGAGGCGCTGATGCCGTTTGTCGATGCAAAATTGTTGGTCGCTCCGGTGACGAAGTCGTGTCCGACACGGGAGGAAGACGGGAGGAGCGACGCAGCGCGGCGTCTCTTGGAATCGAAACACGCCATCTAACTGCGGAGTCGCTCGTGGGCCCCCCGGGACTCGAACCCGGAACTGCGCGTCTCGTAGCCTGCGGTGCTAGCGCTCTCCCACAGGCGTGACCTCTGGATCGGCCCCCCGGTTCATGTCTCGGGTCTCCGTGGGGACGGGACCTAATCCACGAACGGCCCGTTGAACACGGGCACCTCTCCGTACGGCTGCCCTGCCATGAGCATGAACCGAGTGCCGGGAGCAGCGTTCGTGACCGTGAACCCATCTCCGGGACCCAGCAGGACGAGTTGGGGAGGCCTGGCTGGGCGGAGGTTGGCCCCGAAGGCGCCCTCGCCCTCCAGCACGTAGGCGAAGCCCTGGAACCCGCGCGGCACTGGTGTCGTGATCTGCCCGCCCTCGGGCAACTCGATGTCGAGGATCAGCGCCGGCGTCCCCAGATGTACGGGCGAGCCCTCGCCGACCAGGACCCGAACGATCGCGTCGCCCTCCTGCCGTACCGGAATCTCCCCGGGCTGCACGACCTGCGCGCTCGACTGGACATCCTTGTCCTTCCGGGCCAGGTTCACCCAGAACAGAACTCCGCGGAACTCGGTGTCGGCCAAGCCCTCCCCGACCTCGTCCTCTCCCAGGGCCTCGGCATGCCACACGCCTCGCCCGGCCCTGAGCGCGAGGAGCGAGCCCTCCGCCAACCGCGCCCGCTCCATGGCTCCGCCCGGTCCCGTGTTGTGGCCGGTGCTGATCGAGCCCTGCAGCACGTACCAGAGGTTGTCGAACCCTCGGTGCGGATGCTTCGTGTCCTTGTTCGACATCTCGGGCGAGAGCCGGAACCGCCCCTCATGCACGAGGATGAATGGGTCGGCCTGTTGGTACGGTGCCCCACGGGAAGGGATCGCCTCCAGGACCGGCGTACCCATGACCCGGATCCACGCCGCGTCCTCTACGAGGACGGCGTCTCGCCCCGTTTCCTCAACCGTTGTCTCACGTTCCTCTCCTCCCTCTTCGTCCTACTTAACGGTGTGTCGCGAGTTCTATTCCGGCCGCGGGTCTCGGCTCACCGCACACGCGAGGGCCTAGCCTGCCATTCGAAGCCGGCATCGCCCTGTGTGAAGCCGAAGGAACGCGCTCCTCGTCCAAGGTGAGTCGGGTCGAGGAGGAGCAGATCCTTAGCACGACCGTCCGAGGGTTGTGCGGCTTCTGTCGACGGACTGAACACGGGATCGATCCATCCAGAGGCGTGGCACGATGGGCGGCGTGAACAAGGCGAGGCATCCGGGGCTCCTGCCGATCTCCCAGGATCACCGCCCCGCCGCTCGTCCCAAAGGCTGCTGCCGGTGCGAGCCCGAGAGTTGCCTCGCCATCATAGATAAGGATGGTGAACTCATCGGCCAGGAGCTGGGCCACCTTCTCGAAGCCACCGCCATTACCACCGGCACCCTGGATGAAGAGAACCGATGGGGGTTGGCCCTTGCCCGCCCGGCGCCGCATCGGGAGTTCTCCCTATCTGCCTGAGCGGCCGAACGGCGTCGGGGCTCGAGGAGGCCGTGTTCAACGGCGAAGAGGGCCGCTCCCGCGCGGGACGAGACGCCGGTCTTCGTGTAGTTGTGCTGGATGTGATGGTCGGCCGTCTTCGGTGAGATGAAGAGAGGCTGGCCATCTCGCGTGTGGTCAGGCTCCGGACGATCAGCCGAAGGACCTTCAGGGCTTTGGCCTTCTCACTTCAGCTGGCCGGCGGCCTCGCCTATCAGCTCCCAGTTCATATGCTCCTTCGACTCTGCCTCGACGACGTTCTCGGTGGCGACGAGCTGAGCGGTCACGGGATCGGAAGCCAGTGCTGTCTCCATCGACTGGGACGAGGTCCCCGTCCTTGCTTCGGACGACGCTCAACTCGTACGATCAGCCGCGGTTGTCGACTCGGCCTCGATCGAAGTGCCAACGTAAGCGGGCATCATCATCCCATACCCCCCTCGCCGGTTGCGGGGTCGACCTCGAGCAGCGCCTCGAAGAGGGCGCGGTAGTGCACCAATCCTTGGCGCATGTCCTCGGTGCTCGTCCCTTTCGCCGCCGTGTCGTGTGAGATCTGGTGCGCTGCACGGTAGTGCTCGACGACCTGGGGGTGATCGACCGACACATCCGCGGCGCGCTGGTCGAAATCATCCATCGGGTAGCCTCGCTCTCGCATCAGGTCCATCACGAGAGCGTCGGCTTCCTGGAGCGACGCCGCCGGCTGATCGACGAAGCGCGCTTGGACGTTCGTCCACTTCGAGCTGTAGCGATCTCTCTCAGCAGAGGTAAGCCGCCGGATGTCCAGTGCCTCTCGTCGCGCACGTCGCTCCATCAGCTCGGCCTCGGCCTCACGACGGCCGTCGGTCTGCCCGACCGTGCGCTCGTACTCCGGTCCGAACTGGTCTCGAAGGCCCGAGGTTCGGCGTCTGCGTGCGGCGGCCCATGCGGCCATCCCGACGAGCACGACTGCCACTACTGCGATAAGGATCCAGACCCATGCATCCATGATTCCTCCCTTCCTGACCTTCCTAACAATGGAATGAGCCCGCTTCCTAGCATCCGCGCGTTCTTACCCGGGCCGACTGGTTGGCAAACCGTCGATCTCCGAGTGCCACCAGAGAGCGGTGGGCTCACGGCCTGTCCTCCCGCAGACCGAACCTGCTTCCCCGACTGCTCGATTTGGCCATGGCCAGGGTTCGGCCACCACGGCGGCACAAGGTCCAAGACCACAGCGGCGGCCCCACCGCTCGATCCCTCCGGGCCGCCTCTACGGGATAAGGCGGGCTGACGGACCGGGAGAGCTGTTAGGCGAGTTGCACGATGTGCCGCGAACATCCTGACGCACCGGCCCCGGCTAAGACAGAAGGTCTTTCGGCTCGGACCGGGTTTCGAAGTGGTATTCGCGGGTACCTACACCACAACGGAAGGGAGGTTCGTGATGAGTGAGCCCCAGCACCAGGCGTCGCCTGAGGAGCCTGACAGCTCCCATGGGCTCGTCGGCTTCGCGGCGATTAAGTACACGGCGATCGTCGTTATCGTGCTGGCGATCCTGGCGTTCATAGCCTGGTACCTGATCCCGCTGTTTACGGACTGAGGTTCAGGTGGGCGGTTTACGGACTGAGGTTCAGGTGGTATGACGTTGAAAGGGGAAACCGATGGATGTCCTTACCGTACTCGCGCAGGCAAAGGAGCAAACGACCGACACCATCCTTTGGATCATTGCGGCGGTGCTCGTCATCGCCGGCATCGTGGCGCTCTTTCGGGGCAGCGTCCTCGCGGGCATCGCCTTGATCATCCTCGGGTTGCTGGTTGGGCCGGGGGGCGTCAGCCTGTTCGACTGAGGCATTATCCCGAGAGTCACGAAAACCAACATCGAGTCACGAGAACCGACATCCGTTCAGCAGCACAGGGAGGTTATGGTCATCATGGGTTCGGCGCAAGACAAGACTTCGGGCAAGAAGGACCGACTCAAGGGCAAGATCAAGGAGGGAGCCGGCAAGCTCACCGACGATGAGGCTCTGGAGGCCGAGGGGCGGAAGGACCAGACCAAGGGGTCGGCGAGGGAAGCTTTGGGCAAGGCAAAGGACACGCTCGACAAGGCCAAGGAGAGCGCGAAGGACGCGCTTCGCAGGGACTAAGCGCAAACCGGAAACATGTCGGATCCCCAGCTTCGTGTGAGCTATGACGAGGAAGATCCAAAGAGCGGCTCAACCGGAAGCTCATCGAGTTCCTGAACGAAGGTCGGCGTCGCGCTGCCGGCGTGCAGGTTCTGTTCCCGTTCCTTATTGATCTTGCCCTTCAGTCAGGGCTTCGAGAAGGTGACGGATCTGAAGCGGGGCGTCTACGCGCTTGGCCCCGGCTGCGCCGCGATCGCATCTCTTCTCATGGAGTGTTCGACGAAGACGTCGACCAGCTCGCCCCGGTGGGCGTTGCCGACCGAGAAGACCTGGTTGTCGACCGAGACGATGCCGTTGGAGGCGACCCGTTGCAGGACCCACTGGCCAGCGCGCCCTGATCGACCGCGGTCGAGGCGGCGTCCTTGGATAGCGGCGCGAGGCCGAAGCGCTCGGCCGGCGTGGCCATCTCCAGCGCTTGGTGCGGGCGGGCGGTGTTGTAGGCGTGCACCCACGCGTCCAGTTCCTCCTGGGCGGCCTCGAGCGAGGCGAAGGCGCAGTCGGCCAGGAACTCGCGGCGAAGGCTCTGGTGGAACCGCTCGATCTTGCCGGTCGTGGTGGGAGAGCGCACGCCGGTGTGGCGGTGCGAGATCCCGTTCTCGCGCAGGATCCGGTCGAACAGGAACTCGACCGGGTGGGGTCCGCCATGATGCTCCGATTCGGCCCCACGCACTAAAGACGCGCGAGTGAGGACCATACGCTGCGTCTCGGGGAGACGGAGATCGGCCGGGGTCGAAACCCCATGGTCTCTTGAACCTGTCCCCAACCCCGAGGCCGAAACTCGCGGGTCGCGTCCGCGCAGATGGATGTGTGACGCCCCTCTCCGGGGCGCAACGCTGGGCATCTGTGCTTCGGCCTAGGCCCGGGGACCGAAGGACCCCCTGCCCTGTTGCACCCCTCGATGGGACCCCTACGACCGTGCTTCTCGATATCTCAGGGTCTTTGTTTCGATGGGCCTGGGAGCAGTAGCGCTCTGAGAACTTGCTTGTTCCACTCTGTCTGCCGTTTGAGATCCCAGCCCGCATCGATGGCCTTGATGCACAGCTCGGGTGCCACTGCTAGCCAAAGGCTTCTTTGCAGCTCCTCGAACTGTTGGTCTGTCCGGAGGTGGCCGTGTCGTCGCAACGCGTGGAGAAGGTAGGCCTGGTGCTGGTAGCGGAACTCCTCTTGAGCGGCGACGAGTGCGGCTACCTCCCTATCGCCCGCTGCTGCTTCCAGCACCACGCGAAGCAGCGGAATCGCTCTCGATGCGACCTTCTCATTGGTCTCGCAGAACAGGTCGATCATCTCTTCGGGATCGTCCAGTGAATGGATCTTCTCGTGGTCGAGCTCGAGTGAGTCCTCGCCTTGACCGAGGGCTCGGTTACGAAACACGTCCAGGAGCAGACGGGACTTAGTCTGGAAGAGGTTGTACACCGTCTTCTCGGCAACGCCCGCCTTCTCTGCTATCGCAGTCACTGGCGTGCCGGTGTAGCCGCCTCTGAGGAAGAGTTCCTCCGCCGCGGCCCTGATCAGCTCACGTCCCCGTTCTTTCTGTCGCTCCCGTAAGGTCATCGATCCGCCCTCCAACTTACAGTCCCACTTGACAAAGATGGTGAGGCTGTATATCTTACTGTCGTCCTGGACCTTGGGAGGTCATCGTGAGTATCGCCGAGACAGCAGTCGAAGCCACATCGGTGACACGGCCATGGAGCGCTCGTCGAAGAGTCGGCTTCTACACGATCGTGCTGGTGCTGCTCATCGGGATGAATGGTGCGTTCTGGAGGCTCAATCTGCTTCCCGTCCTCGCCTGGTTCCCAGATGCCTTCCTAAACGACTTCTATGCGCCCCTACTGGATTTCGATCACATCACCTCGGGTACCTTCGCTCCCCACACTGTCCACTACCTGGCGATCGTGGCCACCCACTGGTCATTCATGATCGGACTGATCCTGCAGCTCAGGAACCCGATCAACAAGGTTGCACCCATGTGGCAAGCCACGGGAGGCCTCCTCATCGTTACACCCACCTGGCTGTTCGCCTCCCGGATCCCACCGCCGGTCGTTGCGATTCTTGCCCTCGCCGTGATCGGGGGCGCGCTTCATCCAGCGAGCATCTTCCGCACGCCCCCACGCGTGGGAAGCAAGCCCATGGCAGCCCTGTGGACGCTGGCCGTGGTTCCCCTCCTCCTCCTCCTGACCAGCCAGCTCCGGCTGCAGGCGACCGGTGTAGCAGCCGATCCGCACTGGCAGGGACTCCACTACTCCTTCATGGCTGAATACAGCCTGGTTCTGATCCTCGTCCTGGGCCTCGGGGCAACCTCGCTTCCCGGGTGGCGATTCTCGGTATGGACGGGGGCGTTCCTTCTCGTGCTCCTCGGAACAGGATTCGTGACCCACCCCAACTACCCGTCCAGTCAAGGCGTGTTCTGGGGAGTGGTCATGATCGGCTTCGCCGCCGCATGGACTCTGCTGGGGGAGAGGAGACACAAGGCGGATGAGAGAAGCCGTCGCTAGGCAAGGTCAAGTCCTCAGCCTCCTGTAGATGGAGCGGCCGGAGTCACGCAGTCTTCCTCCCGCTCGAGCGATCCTCCTTCGCTCCCGTCGCGGGCAGTGGATCGATCCTGAGCTCCGCGCGCAGCAACCGGAGCTGCTTGCGTTCGATGTCGGTGATCGACACCCGGCTTTAGCGCTGCGAGCACCGGATCAGCGCGGCGGCGGGGACGACCGGAAAGGCGGACCACCGCTTTCGCGGGAGGAACCGGCTGGCGGCGGCAAGGAAGGCCCGGTCGGTGGTGCTGCAGCGGGGCGGCTTCCCACGCCGCCAGCTGGCAGCGCAGCACGGCGATCTCCAGCTCCCGGTCATCGACACCGACGCGGACGAGGAGGCGGAGGGCCGCACAGGATGCGATACAGGAGGAACGCGAGCACGGGCGCAGTCTGACCGATTCCCAGGCGTCGCGGTAACGCCGCATGTCAACGGCCCGGTTGAGTTTGTTTACCCCACGGGCTCGACGGCCACGAAGAACTCCCCAGCATCATTGTCCATACTGGTGTTATCCGCCCAGCCCAGGCACGCTTGGGGAGCGCCCTGAGCGCCCGCAACACGTCGGAGATCGGCTCGGGCATCTCGTACGTCAAGTCGCTGGGAATCGATCGCCCGCCGCACTTTCTTCAGCTCGCCAGCGGCGATCCGAAACCAGCGGCATGAGCAGGTCCTGCGGCGTAACTCAACAGGCGCTCCCAGCGATCCGAGCTCGATGAATTCGGCCAGGCTAGGTGCGCCCGCGCGTTCCCCCTATCCGGTGGCCCGCATCGATGACGCGGCCTCGGCCGATCTCGACTCCCTCACCGCCTTCTTGACTGCGCGTCAGAACGTAGGGAGCGCCGCCCGCCGCGTTCTCGTGAAGGGCAATGGGGGGGTCGAGGCATTCTCCCGTCTTGCCACCCACGCCCCGATCACCCCGAAGGTGTTGGAGGAGGAGATCGGCGGCTGGGATGACCAGCGCGTTTGGTTCACCTTCCCGCGAGCATCCTTCAGTGAGATGGGCAGTTCGCAGTTCGCCGTTCTGTCGTCCGGAGCGAGAAGGCCCTCGTGGGAGAGAGGAGGAACGAGCTTCGAGGACTACACTGCAAAGGACAGGTCCCAGTGGATACGCGAGCTGACGGAGAGGATGAGCGTGGAAGCCATGAAGGTCTACCACCTGACGATTCAGGAGAATGGGCACTCACGACGGTTCGTCTACGAGGACCGTGATCAGGCGCTGACGCGCCTCGCCGATGCGATCGCCGCGGGGCTCGACGCAAGGCTCGA
>JBOGVG010000050.1:0-3489 GCA_050692435.1 Actinomycetota bacterium | reverse complement strand
GTTCCGGGAGCCCCTCGCACCCTCGGCAGACGACATCCATATCGGTCACCACGGCCTTCTGTCTCCCGGGCGGGGCCGTGCCGGGGCTCGAACCCGGCGTACGGACGTCGAGACGCTCGCCGAGCGGATGAAGGGAGTGGAGCGAGGGGTGCTGTTCGCCGGGTCGCTCCGGCGGGACGCCTCCCCGGTTGTCGATCTGGCCCGAACCCTGGGGTGGGCGTTGATCGCCGAGCCGACATCGGGCCTTCGGATCCCCGGCGCGCTTTCCGCGGGGGCGTTCCTCCTCGCCAGCGAGTCCTTCCTCTTCACCCACGTGCCGGAGCTGGTCGTCCAAGTCGGCGCGGCGCCGACGTCACGCGCGGGTCTCGCGTTCGTCGCCGACTCGAAGCGCCTGGTCATCGTGGACCCCGACGGGCTGGTGGCCGACCCGGCTCGTCACGCTTCGCTCCGAGTGGAGGCGGACCCGGCCTCGCTCTCCCGCGCCCTCCTCAAACGGACCGAGTCGCGCGGGGGCTCGGGGTGGTGGCGCGAGTGGGAGGAGGCCGACCGCATCGCCCGTCGGGCGGTGGACGAACTGGTGGATTCGTGGGAGGAACCGTTCGAGGGCCGCGTGGCCCGCGACCTCGCGGCGTTCGTTCCGGACGGTGCCACCCTTGTGGTCGGCTCGAGCATGCCTGCACGAGACCTGGACGCCTACATGCGCCCGCGCCCCGGCGTCCGGGTGCTGGGGAACCGCGGGGCCAGCGGGATCGACGGGTTCGTGTCGACGGCGCTCGGCATCGCGGCGTCGGGCGCTTCGACCTTCGCGCTGATGGGGGACCTGACGCTCCTCCACGACGCGAGTGGTCTCCTGTGGAGCGGCGGCAGAGGACACGATGCGGTCTTCGTGGTGCCGAACAACGACGGCGGCGCCATCTTCTCGTTCCTCGAGCAACGCAGGCTTCCGGAGTTCGTCGACCTGTTCGTCACACCGCACGGCCTGGACCTGTCGAAGGTCGCCGGAGGCGCGGCAGCTCGACATGTGCTCGTCGAACGGGGCGCGGACCTCGGCCCGACCGTGATCGAGGCGTCACGGTCCGGGGGGGTATGGATCGTGGAGGTGCCGTCCGATCGCGACCTGAGTGTCGCCCGGCATCACGAGGTGGATGCCGCGGTTGCCTCGGCCCTCGAGGCTCAGGGCTAGACGTCGACGTACCATGCCTCTGTGATGGAGCGTTCGGTTCCGCGGCGCAACCGGGTGGGCACGGCGGCCTATTGGGGTGTGGCCGTCCTCCTCGTGGGGTTCGGCTTTCTCGGGATCTTCAGCATCGGCGCGCCCTTCCTGTTGACGGGCATCGCCATGATGGTCGTGTCCCCATGGCGAAATCGCCGTGAGGTGCTGTGGCCCGCGCTCGTCGGCGTGTGGGCTTTCGTACTGGGCTATCTGCTGGTCGCCCCGCTCGTGTGCACGTCCACGGCGATGGCGGTGACGGCCGGCTCGCCGGTTCCGCAATCCCACACGACGTGCACGAACATCTTGGGGATCGACTATTCGGGCACCGGGATCTACAACCCCAGCCTCGTGCCGGCTGTGCTCGCCGGGGTCGCGGCGGGGGCCGCCGGTGCCCTGGCGACGCGCTTCCTGCTCCGCCGACGGCGAGTCGCCACCACCTCCATCTAACCCCAGCGGAGCGAGTCAAGCAGCGCCCGAAACTTGGCCTCGGTCTCATCGAGCTCTTCCTCGGGAACCGAGTCCGCGACGATCCCAGCGCCGGCGAATAGCCGCGCGGTCGTGCCGGTGATCTCGGCACACCGGAGCGCGATGGCCCACTCACCGTCGCCATTCGCGTCCACCCACCCCACCGGCCCGGCGTAGCATCCCCGGTCGATGGGCTCGAGCTCCGAGAGTGTCTCCCGGGCCTCCTCCCGCGGGGTCCCGCACACTGCCGGCGTGGGATGGAGAGCGGCCACGAGGTCCAGGGCGGTCACCGACGGATCGTGAAGCCGACCGGCGAACGGCGTGGCCAGGTGCCACACGTTGGCCGTCCCCAGGAGCTCTGGCTCCAACGGGCGGGTGAGGCCGTCGCAGTAGCCGGCGAGCACCCGGGCCACGTCCTCGACCACTGCCGCGTGCTCCTCACGATCTTTCTCCGAGGAGAGGAGCCGGCGCGCGGAGATCTGGTCCCGCTTGAAGTCCCCGAACCGCGGCGCTGACCCGGCGAGCGGCGTGGCCCGGACCTCCCGGTCGCGACGCACCACGAGCAGTTCCGGGCTGGCACCGACCAGGATCCCGCCTGGGCGCGCGAGGTCTGGGGGAGGCTCGGGCGAAGCGAACGCGTAACAGTCGGGGTCCACCGCTCGAAGACGCCACAACAGCTGCTTCGCGTCGAGCGCTCGTTCCGCATCGACGAGGAGCGTACGGGCCAGGACCACCTTTCGGAGGCTCCCCGCGCGGATGCGCTTGGCCACGTCGGCGACCGCTTCCGAGTAATCGTCGGGCTCGGGGTCGGGACGAAGCTGGATGTCGGGGAAGGCGTCATGGGGGGCCGCGCGGCCCGTCCATCCCTCGCGCTCGGCATCAGGCGGTGCGAACCCTTCGGGGAACACGTCGAGCTCCCAGGTCTCGCCGGGCACGTGACGGGCCACGACTCGAGATGGGATCGTCGCGTTGGCCCCCCAACGATCGTCGAAGGGGATGGCGGCCACGGCGATCGGCGGAGGGCCTTCGCCCTCCCGACGGATCGCCCGGAGAGCGTCGGTGGTCAGCCGGGCCAGGCGCAGGATGCGCTCCGGGCCCGCCTTCGCGCTGATCCGCCCGGCCACGCCCATCCCCGCGAGCCCCAGGCCGGACCGTTCGAAGAAGAACCCACCCGCCCGATAGTTCGCCAGGAGGTCGAACGCCGGCCCGAGCTTGCGGGCCTTGGCGAGGAGTGTGGGAGTCGTGCTCACGTCCGCCTCATGTGCGCACACCTGCCGTACGCCTCACACCCGGTACCACGGCCCTCCCGCCCGCGTATCCTCGTGCGCCTCACGCTCGCGTCCCTGCCAGTACCTGCGCGATCCCTCCGGACAGCGGCACGCGCTCGGTGTCGGGGAACCCGGCGTCCCGGACCGCGGTGACCATCTCGGCCACCGGCGGGAGGTAGGCCATCGACTTGGGTAGGTACGAGTAGGCTTTGCGGTCCGACAACATGCCCCCGATCATCGGTACCATCCGCCGGAAGTACACGGCGTGTCCCGCCCGCATCAGCGGGCCCTCCGGTTGCGAGGCCTCGAGGAGCGAGATCCGCCCACCCGGCCGGACCACCCTGGCGATCTCGGCGAAGAACGCGGTCAGGTCCACGACGTTTCGTAGGGCGAACCCACAGGTGGCGCCATCGATTGATCGATCGGCCAGCGGCAGGCGAAGGACGTCTGCCTGAACGAGCGGGACGTCGGTGGTTGCCTTGGCCAGCATGCCGAGGGAGAAGTCGAACCCCACGGCCCGGTATCCGTCTCTCGAAAGCTCCC
>JBOGVG010000049.1:0-18882 GCA_050692435.1 Actinomycetota bacterium | reverse complement strand
GCGCAGAAGCGTCCTCGGGCTGACCGGGAAGGAGGCCCATCGCTCATGAGGGAGCATCCTCGAGAGCGCCGCGAGCACAGCCCGATCGGTACGCCGAGAGGGTCTTCGCCCACGTCCGGAGGATCCGGCGGAAGATCGAGGCCGACCCCGCTCACCCCACTTTCCTCCTGACCGTCCGAGGCGAAGGCTTCCGGCTCTCAGACGTCGAGGTGCCCTGGCCATCTCGCGGGAAGGCTTCCAAGCTCCGGACTCACCGAGCGGCATCCTCCCGTATCACCCGGCCGATCGCTCGCGGGAGCCGGAGCGCATCAGCTGGCTAAGCAGGTCCGACACCTCATCCGAAGGCTCCAGCCCCTCCTCGGCCAGGCCAAGATGTGACGGGCGATCTTGAACTTTGACTCGTCCGCGTACCGCTCGTAGAGCTCGACGGGTACTCCAGCCGAGAGCATCAGGGACTTCAGCGGGTCCTTCAGCCAGAAGGCCTTCCCGCAGACTTCAACGATCGCCTCCCGGACCTGGAACGGCAGCTTCGTCCGCACGTCCAAATGCTACCGAGGAGCGCCGACAGTCCTGAGGATTTGGCGTAGCACGCGCGGCCCCCACGCGGCCCCACGGCGGCCCCGGAGCCGGCAGAAAGCCCGCTTGGAGGCGCAAAACCCCAGGTAGATGAGGGTGGGGCGGGGAGGACTCGAACCTCCGACCGGCGGATTATGAGTCCGCTGCTCTGACCGACTGAGCTACCGCCCCTCCCGAAATCTACCTTGGTCGAGCCCGGCTTCGTCATACGTCCAGGAACACCTGGGTCCCGGTCCGCCCGTCCGACGACCGGTCCACCCGGACGCGGTGGTACGTGGCCGCCTTGACCACCGTCCCCTCGGGCGGTCGAGCCAACGGGACCGTCTCGATCTCCGCTTCTAGCCCGCCGCCGGTCAGCCTGACGACCCGTATGCCCGACACGGCCATCTCCTCGGTCTCGTGCAGGAAGATCAGCTCGTTCAGGAAATCGACCAGGAGTCCCGGGGCATCCCCCGACGATGCACCGATCGTCCGGGCCTCGCCGGTTCCCTCTCCCCGATGTCAAGGAGATCGACCAGGGCCCATGCGGCCTGCTCGAACGCCGCCTCCGGGCTCGGGCCCCACGACCGGATGCCGACGTCGGCCGTGTGAT
This sequence comes from Actinomycetota bacterium, assembly GCA_050692435.1. GTDB lineage: Bacteria > Actinomycetota > UBA4738 > UBA4738 > HRBIN12 > AC-69. The sequence continues at coordinate 17,714 of JBOGVG010000049.1, read as the reverse complement.
CCAGCAGCTCGTATCCCGAGGCGCCGGTGCCCTCCTCCGTCGTCCTCACGCCCACAGCGTAGGACGCGACGGGAACGCCCGCCTGGTGATCCCCGTCGAAGGCGCGTGAACCGGCGACGGGCAGGAATCCGCAACCGGCGTGGCCCTCCGGCTTCGTAGCACCTTCCGAGAGGGCTAGACGATGCTGGGAGATTCCGGGAAGCCTGCGTCCAGAGCCCGCAGTTACGGGCGCGGGTGGAGGCCGTCCGGGAGTTTCTCGAGGCCAACATGACGAAGGATCTCGACATGGCCTCGGTCGCCCGGGCCGCGGCCCTCAGCCCTTCTACCTCACGCGGATCTTCAAGGCCGACTACGGGGTGCCCCCATGCCGGTACCTGATCCGGCTCCGGATCAACTACGCCGCGGAGCTCCTACGGACCTCGATGCTCACGGTTACGCAGATCCGCCACCAGGTCGGTTTCAACAGCCTCTCCCACTTCATCACCACGTTCCGCCGCGGCACATCGGGGCCCATGCAGTACCGACATATGCTCGAGTGGCCGCAGGACCACAACCGGTTCGGACCGGAGACGAAGGCCATCCTGAAAGGCCCCGACGCCGAGACGTCTGAACCGGTCGATCTCCCAGCGACGTTCTACTGTAGGCGCCGTGCGGACGGTACTGGTGGCCGTCGCCGTCGTCCTGGGGACATGGCTGATCCTGATCGGGCTCCTCTTTGCGGCGGGCCGCGGCGAGAGCGCACGTCAGGCGGCGGCGCTCCTGCCGAATCTCGTCTTCCTGTTCCATGGTCTCGTCCGTGATCCTCGCATCCCGCGCGCCACGAAGCTCCTGCTGCTCGCCGGGATGGCCTGGATCGCGTCGCCCATCGACCTCGTGCCCGAGTTCATCCCGATCCTGGGCCCCCTGGACGATGCGATCATCGCCGCGCTCATCCTCCGCCGCGTCGCCCGGGTGGCCGGGAAGGCAGTCCTGGCAGATCACTGGCGAGGTGATCCGGACACCCTCGAGAAGTTGTTCCGCCTTGCCCGGCTGTGATCCACACCCGGCCTCGGCAACGGCGGTGATGCGAGGGCGGCTCCGGGGGCGAGACTCGAACTCGCAACCATCGGATTAACAGTCCGCCGCTCTGCCGATTGAGCTACCCCGGAATGGCGCCCACGAAGTCTACCAACGGCCCCTTCCCGGCCGGCCCGGGCAGCACACCATCCGTTAGGCTCTGCGCATCCATCGAACGAAGGGAGCAAGGATGAAGCTCATCATCGGCCTGATCGTGGGGTTCCTGGTGGGGTATCAGCTCGGTCGCATGGCGGCAGGAACCGAGGCCAGTTCGGACCTCGCGACCCAGGGACGGAAGCTGGCCGGCGGGGCCGCCCGGTTCGGCCAGACCGCCGTGCAGCGGGCCCGGACGACCATCCAGAGCCGCCTGATGGGAGATGGCGAGCGTTGGGACTAGCGTTCGGATAGCGGCGTCGGCCGCTATTCCAGGTAGTCGCGGAGCTTCTGCGACCGCGACGGGTGCCTGAGCTTCGAGAGCGTCTTCGACTCGATCTGGCGGATCCGCTCGCGGGTGACCCCAAACTCGCGGCCCACCTCCTCGAGCGTCCGAGGGTGGCCGTCGAGGAGCCCGAACCGGAGCTGGATGACCTTCTTCTCCCGCTCCGACAGGGTATGCAGCACCGACTCGAGCTGCTCCTGCAGCAAGATGAACGAAGCCGCATCGACCGGGACCACCGCTTCTGAGTCCTCGATGAAGTCGCCGAGGTGGGAGTCCTCCTCCTCGCCGATCGGCGTCTCCAGCGACACCGGCTCCTGCGAGACCTTCAGGATCTCCCGGACCTTGTCGGCGGGAATGCCCATCTGCCTGCCGATCTCCTCGGGCACCGGCTCCCGCCCGAGGTCCTGGAGCAGCTGGCGCTGCACTCGGACCAGCTTGTTGATGGTCTCCACCATATGCACCGGGATGCGGATGGTGCGGGCCTGGTCGGCGATGGCCCGGGTGATGGCCTGCCGGATCCACCACGTGGCGTACGTCGAGAACTTGTAGCCCTTCGAGTAGTCGAACTTCTCCACCGCGCGGATCAGCCCGAGGTTCCCCTCCTGGATGAGATCCAGGAACAACATCCCGCGCCCCACGTAGCGCTTGGCGATCGACACCACCAGGCGGAGGTTCGCCTCGATCAGCTTCTTCTTGGCGAGCTGGCCGTCGCGCTCGACCCGCCGCAGGAAGTCCTCCAACTCGTCGTGGCCCTTCGGCCTCCAGTTCTTCGAGATGCGGTCCCGCCCGATGCCCTCGACCTTGCCGAACTTCTCGAGCTGGTGCTCGCGGATGGCCAGACACCGTTCGAGCACGGTCTTCAGGCTCTTGTGGTCCACCTTGCCGTCGTCGATCTCGGTGTCGGAGAGCTCCGTGGCGAACTCCCCCGCCTCGATACGCCGGGCCAGGTCCACTTCCTGGGCCGCGGTGAGGAGCGGGACCTTCCCGATCTCCTTCAGGTACATCCGGACCGGGTCGTTCGTGGGCGCCTTCAGCAGGTCGACGTCGAGACGCGCGGCGACACCGGGCTCGACCAGATCGTCTCCGGGGACCTCGATGACCTCGATGCCCTCGCTTCGGAGGTGCTCCTCGACCTGGGTCAGGAACTCCTCGACCTGCTCGGGGGTGAAGTCATCGACGGGGACGGCCTCCAGGAGGTCGTCGGAGGTGACGAACCCGCGTTCCCGTCCGCGGGCGGTTATGGTTTCCTTGGCCTCCTCCAACCCAAGGTCCCGGGTCACTTCCGTCAACGGGTCTCCTAGCAGGGGGGTTCGAACGCCCGCAAGTGTACGAGACGCGACCGGCCGCGACCCATCACTGCCGGCGTCCCTCAGGCGGCGTCGCCGTGCCGTTCCTTCAACCGCCGGAGCTCGCCGTCGGTGGCGATCAGCTCCTGGAACAGCCGGTCGTAGTGGGGATCGGTCGTGGGGTTCAGCTTCTGGAGCCGGTGGCGGAGCTCGGAGCTTCGGCGCCTCAGCGCGAACTCCTGGAGCCGAGCCCAGACGTCCGCAGCGTACTCAAGCGTCGGATCGCCGTCGAACGGCTCCAGGGCGAGTGCGGAGGCCGAGCGGGAGGCCTTGTCGTCGTCGGAGCCGGCGACGATGGCTCGGACGTCGCCCTCCGCCGCCACCAAGAGGGCGAACAGCTTGCGGTTCTGGGCCGACTGGAAGTGTTCCTCGGTCAGGCGCTTGGCCAGCTCGTGATAGATCTCGGCGTCGCGGGTAAGGAGCCGGAGCATCTCGCGCTCGACCCGCTCGTGGACGGAGGCCCGCTTCATGGCCTGGGTCAACTGGGCCGGGCGGCCGGCCATCCGGCGCTCCAGCGCGAGCAGGACCGAGGTCTCGGACACCCGTGCAAGCTCGGCCAGCAGGTGGGCGTACTCGCGCTGTCGAACCGGATCGGACAGACCCTCCAGGACGGGAAGGGCCCCGGCCACTGCGGCGCTCTGGCTCTCCACGGAGGACAGGTCATGCCGGCCCACGCTCCGCCGCAGCATGAACTCGACGAGCGGCTCCGCTCCCGCGGCAAGCTCCCGGAACGCCTCCGCACCTCGCCGTTGAACGAAGTCGGCCGGGTCCAGCTCCTCGGGCAGGATCAGCACCACGGGCTGGACCGGGAACTGTTCCAGGAACGCGTAGGCCCGCTCTGCGGCCCGCGCCCCCGCTTCGTCCGAGTCGAACGCCAGCACCATCCGCTGCGCGAACCGGGAGGCCAGGCGGAAGTGCCCCTCGCCCAGGGCCGTGCCGCAGGTGGCCACGGCCGTCTCCACACCCGCCCGGGCGAGGGCGATGACGTCGGTGTACCCCTCGACGATCACGATCTCGCCCCGCCTCGACACGGCGGCCTTGGCTCGATGGAGGTTGTACAGGACCTCCCCCTTTCGGTACACGGGCGTTTCCGGCGAGTTCATGTACTTCGGGCCCTCCTCCCGGTCGCCTGGAATGATCCGGGCCCCGATCCCCACGGCGCGGCCGGACAGGTCGTGCACCGGGAACGTGATCCGGCCCCGGAACCGGTCCCGGACGTTGCCCGAGGCGTCTCTCAGCGCGAGACCCGCCTCGACCAGGATCTCCGGGGAGAGCGCCCGGGCCATGGCCCGGAGGAGGAAGTCGGGGTTCCCGGGCGCGTAGCCGATGCCGAACGCCACCCAGGCATCGCGGTCGATCCCCCGGGACTCGAGGTACACCCGCGCGCCTTCGGCCTCGGGCCGGTCGAGGAGGGTCCGGTGGTACAGCCCCACCCCTTCCTCGTTCGCCCGGTGGAGGGCCTGGCGACGGGACGCCGCCCGCCGTTCGGCCGGGCTATCGCCCTCGTAGCGGAGGGTGATGCCGGACCCCTTGGCGAGGTGCTCGACGGCCTCGGCGAACTCCAGGTGCTCGACCTCGCGGAGGAACCGGATGGCGTCGCCGCCCGCTCCGCACCCGAAACAGTAGTAGACCTGCTTCGACGGGGACACCGAGAACGACGGGGTCTTCTCGGTGTGGAACGGGCACAAGCCGACGAACGAGTCGTGGCCGGCCTTCTTCAACGTGAGGTAGCCGGAGACCACCTTGACCAGGTCCGCCCGTTCCCGGACCGCCTCGATGTCCTCCTGCCTGATCCTCCCTGTCACCGCTCCCCCAGCGCTTACAGCAGCCAGCCCTGGGGAAGGAAGAGCTGTTCGTACACCCGGAGGGCGTACCGATCGGTCATGCCGGCGATGTAATCGGCGACGCGGGTCGGTAGGTCCCCCGGGGCACGATGGTACTCCTCCGGGACCTGCTCCGGATGGTCGAGGTAGTGCGCAAACAGCGAACGGACCAGCGCGATCGCCTTGTCCTGCTCCGAGCGAGCCTCGTCGCGAAGGTACACGCGCTCGAACAGGAAGTCGCGGAGCGCGTCGAGGGCACGGAACGTCTCGTCGGACAGGCGGATCTCGGACGAGTCGGCGCTGTGCTTCACGAGGTCGGTGACCAGCGTGTTGATCCGCTCGCTGTGGGTTCCGCCGAGCACCCCCAGGGCGTCGTTCGGGAGCTCGGCGGGATCCAGGACGCCGGCCCGGATGGCGTCGTCGACGTCGTGGTTGATGTACGCGATCCGGTCGGCGTACCGAACCAGCTGGGCCTCGGGGGTGGAGGGCGGAGGCATGGACCAGGTGTGGTTCAAGATGCCGTCGCGAACCTCCCAGGTGAGGTTCAGACCCCGTCCCTCGTTCTCGATGTGGTCAACGACCCGAAGACTCTGCTCGTTGTGCCGGAACGGGCGGCCCAGGAACGGGCTGACGGCCTGCTCCCCGAGGTGCCCGAACGGCGTATGGCCGAGGTCGTGGCCGAGGGCGATGGCCTCGGTGAGGTCCTCGTTCAGCTGGAGGGCTCGAGCCGTGGTCCGAGCGATCTGGGAGACCTCGAGCGTGTGGGTGAGACGAACCCGGTAGTGGTCACCCTCCGGGGCCAGGAACACTTGAGTCTTGTGCTTCAGACGCCGGAACGCCTTCGAGTGGACGATCCGGTCGCGGTCGCGCTGGAAGCAAGTCCGCAGGGCATCCGGCGGCTCCTCCCGGTCCCGGCCCTTCGATTCCGCGGCCAACACGGCATGGGGGGAAAGGATCTGGCGCTCGATCTCCTCGGTCCGCTGGCGGGGGGTGAGAACCGTCACGCGGCTATGGTAGCTCGTGCCTCCGACACCTCCTCCTGGAGCCGGAGGATGTGCGGGTGCCAAGGCTGAGCGAGCGCGCCGCTCGTACTACGGTGTAGACGTCGCGGCCCGAAGCAGAGGAGGTCGGAGCATGGCAAGTGGACCCCCGGGACGGCGGCAGGCCGCTGGCCTGTTGCTGGCCCTGTCGGCCGCGTTGGTGCTAGGCGCATGCCGCGAGAAACAAGCAACGATCGGCGGAGGACCCACCTTCTCGATCACGAGTCCGGCCGACGGGGAATCCGTGACGAGTCCGGTGGCGCTCGTCCTGTCCGTACAGGGTGTGGAGATCGGCTCGCCGGAGACGGGCCTTATGCACTTCCACGTGCATGTTGACGGGTCCTCCGAGTACGACGTCGTGACGAGCACCAGCGCCGAGGTTGAGGTCCCCCCGGGACAGCACACGGTCGAACTGGTGCTCGCCCAGCCGAACCATGCGGAGACGGACACCACGGTATCCATCTCGGTGAACGTCACCGGGAGCTCGCCCTCGGACGGCGGTGGCGGATACGGCGGTGGCGGATACGGCGGTGGCGGATAAGTGGTGGCGACCGATACGGCGTTGGCGCCTAGGGAGCCACCCATCGCCTGCGGACGCTGAGCGAGCCGTCCGAGGGCACGTCCCGTGCGATCTGGCCAGGCGACGGGAATGCGCGTCCTTCGCAACGCTCGTGCGGCGCGGCGGGTGCACGCCGGCACGTACCTGGCGACGGCGCTCCTGTTCCTGTCCGGGGTCGCAGTCCTCGGGGAGGGGCAGCCGGCCTTGGCGAATCTGATCGGCGGCCACGTGGCGGTGGCCGAATGGCACCGGTGGGTGGGCTACGCGCTCATCGGGGCCGGCCTGGTGATCCCGGTGGTCCGGTGGCGGGCGGCGGTCGGGTTCTTGGCCGAGTCGGTCCGGTTCCGTCCATCGGACATCAGATGGTTCCAGTCCTATCCGCGGTTCGTCCTCCGTCCCAACCACCACGCCCCAGCGAGGCACGAGGGCCATTTCGACCCGGGCCAGCGCGTCCTGAACTGCGCGATTGTTCTCGCCTTCGTGGCGCTCGCATCGACCGGGGTCGTCATGAGCTTCCCCGAGGCGGTGATCCCTTCCGTGTTCGGGTGGAGCCTGCGGATCCACCGGGCGGCCACGTGGCTGCTCGTCGCCTCCGTAGCCGGCCACCTTCTCGTGGCGACGGGAGTGTTAAGCGCCTACCGAGGGGTATGGAGGGCGATGCACCGCGACGGCCGATTACCGGCGGATTTGGCGGAGAAGCTCTGGCCGGCGTGGGCGGAAGCCCGTCATCGGCCGAAGAGCCGGTAGTTGAGGTAGGCGAACGTCTCCCGGAGGTACCCTCCGAAACGGGTCGACTCGGACCGTGCCGCGGACTGCCCGGTGGCCGAGGCGTACCCCTCGATCCCGAGGTCGGAGGCCATCCGCTTGACCCGCAGGTTGTGCCACGGGTCCGAGACCAGGAAGGCGGTGCGCATCCCACGGGCCTCCATGTACTCGGCCGCGGCCCGCAGGCTCTCCAAGGTGGTGCGGCCGACGGGTTCGGCGACCACCGAGCCCGGCGGCAGACCGTGCGCGACCAGGTAGTCCCGCCCCGCCTCGGCCTCGGTGCTCACGTCTCCGGGCTGCGAGGCGCCGAGGACCACCACCGTGCCGGCCCGGTTCTGCTGGTAGAGAAGCTTCGCGTGGTCCAGGCGGCTGGCGAACACCGGCGAGGGCCGACCACTGTATTGTGCGGCGCCCAGCACGATGATGACGTCGGCCCGATCGACGGTGCTGGCGTCGTCCGTGTGGGCGGCCCGCCACACGGCCGCGAAGGTGAGGCCGAGGAGGACCACGAAGGCGGCCGCGGCCAGGGCGGCGGCGGCGAGGGTGGGATGGCGGCGGAACGTGCCCATGCAGTCAATCTAGCAACCCCGCCGCGCAACCCGGCCCGTAGACCCCTCAAACGATCCGGACCCACACGGTCGAGCTGTGGACACGCACCCGGGCGGCCGAAAGGAGCGTTCCGCGGGAGCCGATCCCGGGCTGATCGAACCCCTTGGCGCTGACCCACACGTTGAGGTACCCGTACGTGGAGAGCCCGACCGTGTGCACCACCCGGGTTCCGAGTACGCCGGGTTCGGCGAGGCCTGGATGGTTACGGGCCCCGCCGCCTCCGCCGGCGAGGCAGCAACGCGAACGCCACTGAAACGGCCAAGATCGTCTTGCGCATCCCTCCCCCTTTCCGACGCCGAGGGGAGGGACGGCGCTCCTCGCTAGCCGGGGGTGAGTACCCCGGACTCTTCCAGCACGTCGATGAAACGTTGTTTCGCAAAGCCGTTGCCCAGCACGGCATGCGAGCCACAGGGGCCCCCCGCGTCCCAAGCCATCACCCAGGTCTCCTCCTTGCCGAGGAGCAAGACCTCCTCGCCGGATACCAGCTCGACCTCGCCGGCGGGCGGGAGTCCCTCACCGAACTCACCCCGGATGCCCGCGAAGACATGCAGCTCGCGGCCCTGATCGTCGCGGAAGCTCAGTCGAACGCCGACCCGATCCGCGGATGGGTCCTCGAAGGTTTCGGTCGACCGGAAGCCGGCCGGGATCATGAGCTCCGGCTGGCACTTCGGTCGGCCGGTCGGGTCCGGTGCAGGCTCAAGGGGCGCTTCCCCGCCACATGCCGCCAACAAAGCGAGCACGAAGGTGGCCGAACCGCGCGCGATGGGCCAGGTCCTCATGGCAGGGATGCCGGTATCGGATGGGTCAGCGGCCCCGACCCGTCGGGGTTCGCCTCCTGCCCCAACCCCGCGTAGAGGCCCGCGAGGCTCCGGACCCGATTGGGGAGGATCGTCGCGGGGTACCCAAACAACTGTGCGAAGGCGGCAAACTCCTGCGCACCCTCGTCCGTCCGGAACACGGACACGAGCGCGAAGTCACCCGGCGCGCCCAGCTGCTCCTTGAACCCCTGGAATTGGGCGACCGGGACGACGTAGTAACCGGCCACGTCTCCGAACGTCATCTGTGAATTGGCCGCCTCCGCCTCCGCTCGGGTCGGATAGATAGCGCCCACCACCACGACGAGCATCTCCCCTGCCCCGGTGTCGGGGGCCATGACAGGCTCGATCGGCGGGCTGTAGGGCTGAGGAGCCGTCCGACCTGCCACTGCGAGCAGCCCGAGGCTCACGATGATTCCGATCGTCAGCTTTGCGGCAACTGCGATGGTTCGTTTCATGCTGTCCCCTCCTTGGACTGCACGGCTAGTAGCCGAACGCATATTGGAAGTGCATCGGGTCGCAGAAGTCGAGCCCCCACCGCCAGCCGTGATTCTTGAAGACGTAGGCGAAGTACTTGTTCGTCGTGCTGTAGCACCGACCCATTGGCTCGTACCGCGACGAGATATCGACGGCGATCCCCCAGGCATGCGTGCTCCACTTGGTGGTACCGGCAATGTAACGGCAGAGATATCCCCAGATGCCACTCTTCGTGTAGCCGCTCAGATGATTGTTCTGGATATGCCCGTGCACGTCGTTATCGAGGTTCGTGGAAGTCCCGCCCTTGTTCGAAACCATCCGCGTCGGATAGCCGCCGAGCTTCTTGTGGAACCGGAACGTGTAAGGGTACCCGTTGTCCGAAGCCACCCACGTCATCCAGATAGCCGATGCGTTCGAGTTGCACGGCTGCCCAAACCGGTTGACGATCTGGCTGTACCCATAGGGCGTGGCTGGATAGCTGTAGTGCATGTCCACCCACCCCAGCTTCCCCCAGTGCCACCCGAGCAGCAGCAGCGCCCCCAGCAGCACGACCACGGTGAGAGGGAGGGGCCGCCGAGGCCTTCGGCGGAGGAAAGAGCCCGCCTTCGAGGCCACGATCCACCTCCTGTCCGAACACGGGGGAGGTGGGGAGGCCGCGAATGCTAGCCGAACGGGCGTTCTGTACGCATCGCCAGGACGGGGGAACCGCTCCGACCGGATGGGGGATTTCGCTCGACGCTACTTCGAGGCGACCTCGGCGCTTCCCACCGCGGACTGGCCGGCGGCCAGGCGGGCCGTCTCTACACGGAACGGCGAGCACGACACGTAGTCGAGGCCGATCTCGTGACAGAACGCTACCGACGCCGGATCCCCGCCATGCTCGCCGCAGATCCCGACGTGCAGCTCCGGGTTCGCGGCGCGGCCTTCTTCGGTGGCGATCCGCATCAGCCGGCCCACGCCGGACCGGTCGATCGTGACGAATGGGTTCGCCGGGACCAGCTTCCGCTCCTCATACATCCCCACGAACTTCCCGATGTCGTCGCGGGAGAAGCCGAACGCGGTCTGCGTGAGGTCGTTGGTCCCGAACGAGAAGAAGTCGGCCATCTCGGCGATCTCGCCGGCCGTCACCGTGGCCCGGGGCAGCTCGATCATCGTGCCCCACTCCAGGTGTTCGATCACCTGCCCGGCCGCATCCATCTCCCCCTGCGCCACCGGCTCGAGCTCTTGGCGCATCTGCTGGAGCTCGGCCCTCGTGGCCACGAGGGGGATCATGATCTCGACCCGGGGGTCCCGTCCCTCGGCCTTCGCCTCACACGCGGCCTCCATGATGCCCCGTACCTGCATCGCGTAGAGCCCCGGCTTCACGATCCCCAGCCGCACCCCGCGGAGGCCGAGCATGGGGTTCGTCTCGTGGAGCTCGTTCACCTTCTTCAGGATCGCCTTCTTGTCCTCGAGCGCAGGACCCTTCAGCCCTCGGGCCTCCATGGTGGCCACCTCGACGGCGAGGTCGACCTGGTTCGGGAGGAATTCGTGGAGCGGCGGGTCGAGGAGCCGGACCGTCACCGGCAGCCCGTCCATCGCCTTGAAGATGCCCACGAAATCGTTGCGCTGCAAGGGGAGCAGCTTGTCGTAGGCCGCCTGCTCCTCCTCCGTGGTCTCGGCGAAGATCATCTGCCGGACGGCGTCCACCCGCTCCTCGCCCAGCAACATGTGCTCGGTCCGGCACAGGCCGATCCCCTCGGAGCCGCGTTCGCGGGCGTTCGCGGACTGCTCGGGCGTGTCGGCGTTCGCGCGCACGCGGAGGCGCCTGACCGCGTCCGCGCGGGCCATGATCCGTTCGAACGCCCCCCAGATCTTCTCCTCCCGAGCGGCGCGGTCCCCGCTCCGGGCTCGTTCCAGGACCGACTCCTCCAGCGGCAGCTCGCCCACGTACACGTTCCCAGTGAACCCGTCGATCGTGACGAGCTCGCCCTCCCGGACCGTCGTGCCATTCGCGTTGAAGGCGCGGGAGGCGAGGTCGATCTTGATGGCGTCCGCCCCGCACACCGCGGGGATCCCCTCGCCCCGGGCCACCACTGCGGCGTGCGAGTTCGTCCCCCCGGCCGAGGTCAGGATTCCCTGCGACGCGATCATCCCGTGGTAGTCGTCGGGAGTGGTCTCCCGCCGGACCAGGATCACCCGTTCGCCGCCCTTCGCCCACTCCTCGGCCTCGTCGGCGGTGAAGACCACCTTGCCCGACGCCGCGCCGGGGGACGCGTTCAGGCCCGTGGCGATGGGCTCGGCCTTGGCCCGGGTCGACACGACCCGCTTGAACAGCTCCTCCAGCCGATCGGCGTCGACCCGGAGCAGCGCCGTGTCCTCGTCGATCAGTCCCTCGTCCAGCATGTCGTGGGCCATGACCCATTCGGCGAAGGCCGTGCGCTTGCCCACCCGGGTCTGGAGGATCCACAGGCGGCCCTTCTCGATGGTGAACTCGATGTCGCACATGTCCCGGTAGTGCTTCTCGAGGGTGTCCATGGCCTCGCGGAGCTTGACGTACGAGTCCGGGTCCAGGCGCTCCAGCTCCGCCAGCGGCAACGTGTTCCGGATCCCGGCAACGACATCCTCGCCCTGTGCGTTGGGAAGGTAATCGCCGTACGGCACCTTCTCCCCCGTCGCGGGATCTCGCGTGAAGGCCACCCCGGTGCCCGAGTCCATGCCCCGGTTGCCGAACACCATGGCCACGACGTTCACGGCGGTTCCCAGGTCGTCCGGGATCCTGTTCTGGCGCCGATAGTCCACGGCCCGCTTGCCGTTCCAGGACTTGAACACGGCTTCGACCGCCAGCCGCAGCTGCTCCCGCGGCTCGATGGGGAAGTCCTGCCCGGTGTGCTCGTGGTAGATGGCCAGGAACTCGCCGACCAGCCGCTTCAGGTCCTCGACGTCGAGCTCGGTGTCCTGGGCACCGGGGGACCTCCGTTCTTTGGCCTTGTCCAGCGCGTGCTCGAAGGCGTCCCCCGGCACGCCCATCACGATCTTCCCGAACATCTGGATGAACCGGCGGTCGGCGTCGTAGGCGAACCGCCAGTCTCCCTCGGACTGCTTGGCCAGACCGTGGAGGGAGTCCTCGTTCAGGCCCAGGTTGAGCACCGTGTCCATCATCCCCGGCATGGAGAACTTCGCGCCGGACCGAACGGAGACGAGGAGCGGGTCGTCCGGGTCCCCCAGCTTCTTCCCCATAGCCTGCTCGAGGCGCCGAAGGTGCTCCTCGACCTCGTCCATGACGCCCGGGGTGAAATCGCCGTTCGCCAGGTAGGTCAGGCACGCCTCGGTGGTGATGGTGAAACCCGGGGGCACGGCCAGCCCCATGTTGGTCATCTCGGCGAGGTTGGCCCCCTTCCCGCCGAGAAGGTCCTTCATGTCCTTGTTGCCCTCGGAGAAGTCGTACACATACTTGGTCACGGCGTGCCTCCGGCGTTCCATTCGTGGAAAAGGTCAGTGTACGGAAACGGCCGGGCGGCGGCGCACACCGATCAAGCGGTGCTTCGCCGGGCCATCAGCCGGGCAGGCGCATGCGAGCGACGAGGACCCCCGGCACCTCGGCGAACACCGCGCCGGCCCATCCCGGATCGACTGGTCCGGGGTGAGCACGGGGTGAGCACCGGCTCCTCGATGCCGTCGAGCACGAACCCGTGACGAAAGCACGTCATGAACACGAGGCCTGATGGGCCGGTGGAAGTACCGCTGCACCACCGGCTGTCCCTCGACGGCACTCGCCAGGCCAGGTCGAGCAGACGTGTGACCACGGGCTCGATTGGCGTCCGCTGCCATGTGTCACCGGCCTCCATCCGCTCGTCTCAGAAGGCTGCCATGGCGTCCCATGTCGCCCGGATCTCCTCGTTCCAGACCTGTCGGTCGTGAGTCACGACGTAGCTTCTATCACGTCCTCAAGCCGCGAGAGCACGACCTCGTCCGAGGCGAAGACCACCGTCACCAGGTCCCCTCGGACCGGCAGCACCTCGGCGGGCTTGTCGCCCTCCAGCCAATCGCGCATCCGCACCGCGAACTCCGAGGCTTCGGCCTGCGAGTCCCACACCGTCGTCATCACCACGGCCACGTTGTCGCCTTGAGACCAGGCCCGGTACAGGCCTCCGTCCCAACCCCGGGCCGCGATCTCGGCGCTCAAGTCGGTCAGGTGCAGTCCGAGCAGCGACCGCAGCCACTCCTCGCCTATCTCCTCGACGTCGAGGTCCTTCCACCCGTTGCCCAGGGCCGGCCCATAGTCCGGCACGTCGACGAGCCGCGGCCGGTCCTTCGGGTACTTCTTGGGGTGCAGGATCTGCTCCGTAGATACGGGCGGGTGTCGGAACGCCTCGTTGACGGCCCCCACCCCGCCGCGGCGGATGAGGGCCTGCACGAACTTCAGGCCGGCCGCGTATGGGAACAGCCCGTCCTTCAGGAAGTTGGGGAGGCCCCTCACCGTCCCTTGAGGCTCCTCTATCGCTTTCAGCGACACACCGAACAGGGCGATCGGGCTCAGGTTCCTCACCGCCCACGCCCCCATGAAGTACGTCGCGTTCCCTTCGACCAGCGACTGAAGCGCCAATCCCTGGTCGTCCTCACAGAGCCCCACCGACTTCTCCATTCCGTCCAGGTCGAAGTGCTGGTCGTCGATGGCGTGGGTCAGCTCGTGGGCGAGCGTCACGAGCTGGTCCGGGGAAGGGGCCGAGGTCCCGATGAACCTGAGCTCTCCGGTCTGCGGGACGTAGTAGCCGACGACCCCTGCTCCGCCCTGGCCGAACAGCTTCACCAGGTCCGTACCCTCGGGAACCGCCCCGATGGTCTCCCAGGCGAGGGAGCGTCTCGTGTACAGGGCCTGGGGAAGGGACTGTTTGGTCAGCTGCTGGAATCCTCTGCGAAGCTCGGCTTCGGTGACTGCGTCGACCGGAATCGGGTGGACGAGCCCAAGACCCCGAACCTGCTGGACCTCGCTCCCGACCTCCACGACCGCGGCGAGAGTGGGGGGCCCGCCCGGAGCCGGGCCGCCCTTCACCACCGGCCGGCGGCACAGCCGCTTCATGGCCTCCCCAGTGGATACGGTCCCCAGCGTGATGGCCGAGCCCTTCTTCACCCCGTCCCCCGACGCTCGGTCGGGCTCGGGGGCCGGGCTCGTGCAGGCGACGAGCACGACCAGCATGACCAGGAGAGATCTCCGATGTTTCACGGGGGGTTCGTACTCGAAACGACGGGCGAGGGCAATCACCCACCTGTCCGAACCTCCGGGCTAGGTCGAACGGGCAGGTGTCACGCCGCCGCCTCCAGCGCCGCGAGCGTTCGGGGATCCGATGCGAACAGCACCCGCACGTGCTCTCCTTCCATCGGGAGGACGACAGCCGACCGTCCCTCGCGATCCTCGATGTACTCGCTCATCGCAGCCGCGAACTCGGTGGCGTCCTCCGGCCGGTCCCACACCGTGGACAGGACCAACGCGACACGGTCGCCGTTCGCCCAGGCCCGGTAGATCCCCCCGTCCCACCCGGCCGCCGCGGCATCCGCGGCCGTCCGGTCCAGTTGCAGCCCGAGCATGATCGATAGGAACGCCTCCCCCAGGCCCATCACATCGAGATCGGTCCATCCCCGCCCCAGCTCGGGCGCCAGGTCCGGCACGTCCACCGGCCGGGGCACGTCGTTCGGATAGCGCTCGGGATGGATGATCTGCTCCGTCGACACCGGGAAGCGGGTGAGGGCCCGGTTCACGGCCGGGATCCCGCCCCGGGCCTGGAGGGCCTGTACGAACGAGAGCCCCGCCGTGTACGGCCACGACTGCATCTCCAGGATGAACTCCGGGATGCCTTCCGTGGACGGCGGGGTCTGGAGGCCGATCTCGAGTTGTTCCTCGAACGTCAGGTACCGCTGTGCGAAGACGAGCATGAAGTAGGTGGCACTTCCCTCCACCATGCCCACCGCGGCCTGGAACGCCTCGTCCCGGCAGGTGTTCGCCAGCCGGTCGATCCGCTCCAGACCGAAGTGCTGGTCCTCGATGGCATGCGTGAGCTCGTGGGCCAGGGTGACGCGCTCCAAGGCCGTGGGATCCTGGGCTCCCATGAACACGAGCTCGCCGGAGATCGTGTCGTAGTACCCGATCACCTGGCTGCTGGCGAACTCCTCCAGCGCCTCCCGCACGCCCGTGGTGGCCGGGATCACCCCGATGGCCTGCCACGCTGCGGTCCGCCGGTCGTAGAGCTCCGCCGGGTAGCTCGAGTCGAAGGATCGTTCGAGGCCGTTCACGAGCTCGGCATGGGACACGGCGTCCACGGAAACCGGCTCCGTGAACCGAAGGCCTCGGATCTCCTGTACCTGCCGCTCGACCTGGGCGATGGCGGGAGGCGTTGGGCCTTCCACCGCCCCGCCCGAAGGCGCCTGCGCCGGATGCTCGCAGAGCCTCTCCAGGGTGGCCTGGGCCGAGCGAGGTCCGGCCGGCATTGGGGAGACGGACTCCGGCGACGAAGGGACCGGCGTGCCGGTGAGGGAGTTCGAAGGCTCCGAGCCGCCGGTGCAGGCCGGCCCCACCAGGACCAGGGTGAGAAGCGAGACGGCCAGGCGAGATCGCACCGTCACCGCCTGGGGGCCACCACGCTTGCCGCGGCGGCCACCAAGGCCGCGAAGGAGAAGGCCACCGAGGCCCACAGCAGCCGGATTGAGCTCAGCGAACCCAGGGCCGCGATCAGGAGGATCGCCGCGGCCATGAGCATCAGCACGAACGCCGCAGCGTACAGGCCGACCCACCCCTGCCGCAGGCGATGGGCGTCAACCGTCTCGGGTTGGGCGCGCTCGGCCACCGTCACAGCCGCTCCCGCAGGTAGGCGAGGAGGGTGTCGACCGGGATGCGGTCCTGGCGCATCGTGTCGCGGTCCCGGACCGTGACTTGCCGATCCTCCAGCGTGTCGAAGTCCACGGTCACGCAGAACGCCGTGCCTACCTCGTCCTGCCTCCGGTACCGGCGCCCGATGGACCCCGCGTCGTCGAAGCTACACATCCAGTGCGGTTTCAGCAGGTCGAACACACCCAGGGCGTCGGGGCTCAGGGCCTCGTTCCGGGAAAGCGGCAGCACGGCGACCTTGACCGGCGCGAGGTCCTTGTGGAGCGCCAGCACCGTACGCTTCTCGGTCCCGCCGGAGGCCGTGGGGGCCTCCTCCTCGCGGAACGCATCGAGCAGGAACGCGAGCAGTGCCCGGTCCACGCCCGCCGCCGGCTCGATGACATACGGGTAGTAGCGCTCCTGCTTGTCCTGGTCGAAATACGAGAGCTCCTCGCCGCTCGCCTTCGCGTGCGCATTCAGGTCGAAGTCCGTCCGGTTGGCGATGCCCTCCAGCTCCCCCCAGTCGGTGAACGGGAAGCGATACTCGACGTCCACCGTCCGCTTCGAGTAGTGCGACAGCTCGTCCTTCGCGTGCTCGCGCAGCCGAAGCCTCTCCTTTCGGATCCCCAGGTCCACGTACCACTGGAACCGTTCATTGATCCAGTACTCGTGCCACTCCTCGTCGGTGCCGGGCTCCACGAAGAACTCCATCTCCATCTGCTCGAACTCCCGGGTCCGGTAGATGAAGTTCCCCGGCGTGATCTCGTTCCGGTACGACTTGCCCTGCTGGGCGATGCCGAACGGGATCTTCTTCCGGGTGGCCTGCTGGACCGTGACGAAGTCGACGAACATCCCCTGGGCGGTCTCCGGCCGCAGGTACACGGTGGCCGCGTCCTCCTCCACCGGCCCCATGTAGGTCTTGAACATCAGGTTGAAGTTGCGCGGGTCGGTGAACCGGTCGTGCCCGCAGTTCGGGCACTTCGGCCCGTGGGCCATGTCGACGGTGCTCTCGTCCTCCTCGTGCCCCGACTGGGGAGCGTGGAAGCCCGGGAGGTGGTCGGCCCGGAACCGCTGGTGGCAGTTCAGGCACTCCACCAGGGGGTCGGTGAACGACCGGAGGTGGCCGCTCGCCTCCCACACCCGGGGCGACATGATAACCGAGCTCTCCAGCCCGACCACGTCGTTTCGGAGCTGCACCATGGCCCGCCACCAGGCGGCCTTGATGTTCCGCTTCAGCTCGACCCCGAGCGGGCCGTAGTCCCAGAACGACCGGAGTCCGCCATAGATCTCGCTCGACGGGAACACGATGCCCCGGCGCTTGGCCAGGGCGGTGATGACCTCCATGAGGTCGGGCATGGCTCGGGCCTCCCTCCCGGCCGCTGGCGGCGGCCGCTGGCGTGGGAGCCAGTGTACCGTCCGCCCGTGCCCGCAGCCGTGGAAGCAACCGCGGATGGGGGAGGCGGGAGAAATGGACGAACGGCCGATCCCGGCCGCCGAGCGTGGCTCTTCGCATGGGGTCCGCGGTCGTTGCGGGCGGGCCGGCTTGTACAGCATCACTGCGGTCCTAGCTCTTCTGTCGGCAGGCCGGCGATCGCGCTGATGATCGTGCTCCTCGGAGCCAACTCCCCCATCGCGGCGCTGGTGCTGTGGAGTGCCTGGCGCCCCGAGCGGCAGGCTCGCTCGGCACCGGTCGGAAGATCACCTCGGTCCGACCCGCCCGACGGCGGGTCGACGATTTCACCACGCCGGTCCGCCGACCGGCCTGACGGGACCTGAAGCCCGGCGACTATTCGTCGCCCGGCACGCCGCCGAAGCGCCGACTTCGCTTCTGGAAGTCCCGGATGGCCTCGTACAGGTGCTCGCGGTTGAAGTCCGGCCACAGCACCGGCGTGAAGTACAGTTCCGAGTAGGCCGCTTGCCACAGCAGGAAGTTCGAGATCCGCTCCT
>JBOGVG010000048.1:0-6857 GCA_050692435.1 Actinomycetota bacterium | reverse complement strand
GCTTCACCACATCGGCGTCGGGCACGCGCACAAGGGCAAGCGCGTGATCATGCTCATCGACGGGCTGGACGTGCGGGTGCTGTCCGAGGAGGGGGAGCTGCTACGGCACCTCACCCTGGATCCGACGCGGGACTACCAGCCCCAGGGCTGAGGTGAAGGTGTCTACGATGTCCCGAGACATCCGTCCACGATGTCCTGCGACATCACAAGTGGACCCAAGGGGATTCGAACCCCTGACCTCATGGCTGCCAGCCATGCGCTCTACCAGCTGAGCTATGGGCCCGGATCGACCGAAAGTCTACTTACCCCGATGAGGCGGCGCCCGGCTCGGCCCAGGCTGTCCGGGGGGCGTCCCGCCACAGGCGTTCCAGGTCGTAGTACTCTCGTTCCTCCTCCGCGAACACGTGGACCACCACGTCCACGTAGTCGAGTAGCACCCAGCGGTTCTCGGTCTCGCCCTCCCGGCGGACCGGACGGACCCCCTGCGCCCGGAGGGCCTTCTCGACCTCCTCGACGATGGTCTTGACCTGCCGGTCGCTCGATCCGCTCGCGATCACGAAGTAGTCGGTGATGACGATGAGGTCGTGGACGTCGAGGATCGCGATGCCAGCACCCTGCTTGGAGGCAGCGGCCCGGGCGGCCGCCACGGCGACCTCCCTGCTTCCCGGGACCCCGGCCTCTTTACCCGGCACGTCTCCGATCCATGCTCATCCGTTCAGGTAGTCCTCTCCCACCAGGATCGTGACATCTCCGAGCCCCGAGGGTACCCCGGACGCGGACACCGTACCCACCCCGAGCAGCGCCCTGGCCCGCTCGGCCGCCTCTTCGAACTCCTCGGACGTCGCGACTACCAGGGTTTCCTCGTGGTCGAAGGTGGAGGCGTTCAGCGAGGCCACGACGCGGAACCCGCTCGGAATCACGCGCTCGGCCACCGACTCGCCTACGCCCGGCTCACCCGTCCCGTTCAAGATGATGAGCCGGACCGGCGGCTGGTGGGGGGCGCCGAACGTCCGGACCATGAGGTCCGGGATCAGCTCGTAGTCCGGCCGAAGGGCACCGGGGATCACCGTAACCGTGGGGAGCGGCTGCACGGCGGCCCCCGCCGCCGCGATGAGGACCGCCGCCGCAACTCGGCCGTCGTCCGTCTCCACGAAGTCCCCCGCCGACCACCGAGCCCCCGCTTCGAACAGCCCGATCAGGGTCTCCCGCCACGTGAGCAGGCGGGCCGGGCCGGTCTCCCGGAGGGCGGCGGCGACCTCCGCGCCGCCCTTGGCCTCGGCGAACAATCGGATCCCCCCGGCCCGGTCCACCACGGCGCCCACGTGGGCCGGGTCGACCACAGCGTAGTGGGGGACCCACGCGCCGAGCAGGTTGGAGATGGCGGCGGTGGCCGCCGGCGTCGGCAGCAGGGCGGCGTCCTTCACCGTCCCGTCGCCTTGGCCGGGGATGGTCGTCCGTACGTTCCCCGGCACGACCAGGACGGCGGGGGGCGGCGTCCCCGACGACCCCACCACGGCCACCAGCGGCCCGGCCTCGGACCGGAGCTCCAGGAGCATCAGCGTGGAGGGCTCGGAACCCGAGATGCCGGACCGGCTCGGTTCGCCGCTTCGCCGAAGGAGCACCCCGCCCGCGGCCACGGCGCCCACGATCAGGCCTCCGGCCACGACCGGGGCCACCCACCCGGCCACCCGGGACCCCAAGGGGGCATGACGGCCCGATCGCGCGAGGATGTCGGGCTTTCGGTGATGCGCCCGCTTCACCGGTACAGCCCCGCCTTCTCGATGTAGCTCTTCACGCCCTCCGGGACGAGGTACCGGATGGGCCGGCCCTCCCCGACCCGCTTTCGGATATCGGTGGAGGAGATGGCGAGCGCCGGGATGTTCATCACGCTGACGTTGGGGTGCCGGGTGGGCGCCTCGGCTTCGAACCGGGTGAGGTCATAGCCCGGCCGGGTGGCCGCGATGAAGTGCGCCAGCGCCAGGATCTCCTCGGGGTCCTTCCACTGGAGGATCTCGAGCATCGCGTCGGCGCCCGTCACGAAGAACAGGTCCACCTTGTCGCCGTCCAGGCCCTTCAGCTCGCGGAGGGTGTCGACGGTGTACGTGGGCCCGGCCCGGTCGACCTCGATCCGCGACACCGAGAACCGGGGGTTGCTGGCGGTCGCGATCACGCTCATGAGGTAGCGGTGCTCGGGCGCGGAGACCTCCTTCTGCTCCTTCATCCAGGGGTGGCCCGTCGGCACGAACACCACCTCGTCCAGGCCGAACTGCACCGCGGCCTCCTCGGCGGTCAGGAGATGTCCGTTGTGGATGGGGTCGAACGTGCCGCCCATGACCCCCAGGCGTCGTCCCACCGGGCTATCCTACGGCCGCCCCCGGCCGTTCCTTTGCATTTCACGCACCCGACGTGAGCTCCTTCACCCAGGCCCGGAGATCTGGGAGGTGCTCCCGGTAGTGGATGGGCCCCGACTCGCCGAACCACTCGATGGCCTCCGGCTTGAGCTCCGGCAGCGCGGCCCATTCCGCCAGCCCGCGACTGCGCGCCGCGGCGAGCTGCGTCTTGATAAGAGGGATGCTCATCCCCTGGGATTCCCGGAAGAACCGGTCGTTCAGTGCGTCCGTGTCCCAGTCCCGCTCGACGTAGGTGCCCATGCGGATCCGCTCGAGCTGCCTGGCCGCCTCCGCGGTCCAGCAGCGGAAGTGCCACACGAGGTCCTTCACCGACCACCCCGCCGGCGTGAGCCCGGGCTCCTCCATCTGCTGCTCGGTCAGGCCGGAGATGAGGGCCACGATCTCGGCCCAGGCCTCGTCCTCCTCCTGGACGAGCTTGGTCCGTTCGTCCATGCGATCAGTTCCCTTCCCGGTCCGGCAGGAACTCGAAGGCGCGGTCCGCGATCAGCACCTCGTCGCCGCGACGGGCCCCCATCGCCGCAAGCTGCTTCTCCACGCCCTCCTTCGCCAGCCGCTTCTGGAGCTGGACCACCTTTCGGGGGTCGTCGAAGTCGGTCTCCGCGACCCATCGCTCCACGGTCCGCCCCACCACCCGAAACCCGCCACTCTCGCGCTTCACGGCGAACCGCGGGCGGGCTGGACGGAGCACCACGAACGCGCGGCGCTCCTCGCCCTCGGCCGATTGTCGCGCAAGCTCGGCCAGGCGCCGGGCCAGGCCGTCGATGCCGTGGCCGGTCAGGCCGGACACGGCCACGGCGTCGGGATGGAGCCGGCGGGCCGCCTCCGGGGCATCGCCGACCAGATCGGCCTTGGTCCCCACCACGACAAACGGCCGGGCCGCGAGCGCCGGGTCGTGGGCCTCGAGCTCCCTTCGCACGGCCGCCAGGTCGGCGGCCGGATCGGCCGCCGACAGGTCGACCACCATCACCAGGGCCCGGCTTCGGGCGACGTGTCGGAGGAACCGGTCGCCCAGGCCCTTCCCCTCGTGTGCTCCCTCGACCAACCCGGGGACGTCGGCCACGACGAAGGTGTGCTCGCCTTCGGCCACGCCGAGATTGGGGCTGAGCGTGGTGAAGGGGTAGTCGGCGATCTTCGGCCTGGCCGCCGTGAGCCTGGACAGCAGCGTGGACTTCCCCGCGTTCGGCAGGCCGACCAGTCCGAGGTCGGCCACCACGCGGAGCTCGACCCGGAGGCGCCTCTCCTCCCCGGGCTCCCCCGCCTCAGCCCCCCGCGGTACGCGGTTTCGGCGGGAGGCCAGCGACGCGTTTCCCCTTCCGCCCCGGCCGCCCCGGGCCACCACGGCCCGCGCTCCCGCCCCCACCAGATCGGCCAAGAGGCCGTCGTCGTCGAAGACCATCGTGCCGTCCGGGACCGCGATCACGAGGTCCTCGCCGCCAGCCCCGGTTCGACGGTTGGGACCACCGGGCTTCCCGCCTTCGGCCCTGGGGTGCGGGTTGTCGCCGAGCGAAGAGAGGTCCCGCACACCCGGCGACACCTCGAACACGACGTCGCCGCCGCGGCCACCGTCGCCGCCGTCCGGGCCGCCCTTCGGCTTGAACGGCTCCCGGAGCATCGACGACGAGCCGTCGCCTCCCCGTCCGGCGCGGGCGATGACCGTCACCTCGTCCACGAAGTTCACACCGTGATTGTGGTCGAAACGGGCCGCGGCGACGAAGATTGATCCGGCATGCCTGAGGCCGTTACCGTGTGGGCGGTGCAGCTTCGCTCGGGTCTGACTCCCGAGCGGAAGGGGACGCTGTCCCTCGAGGTCGACGCCCTGGCGTTCGCCGCGGACGACGGCTCCGGCCGTGTCCGGATCGCCTTCGAGGCTGTTCGCAAGGCCAGGCGCGTTCGCGGGTCGCCGGTCCTCCTGGTGACCCACGACGTCGACGGACGGAACGTGCGCACGGCGTTCTACTTCGCCCAGCCCCCGCCACTCGAAGCGCCGGCCGGCGATCGTCTCGAGCGACCCTCGCCGCTGGCGTTCGGCCGGGGCGGCAGGAGGAAGGCCCGCCGGCAAAACGTCGGCTACCTGGGGACGTGGAACCGAGAATTGAAGGCCGCCGTGGCGGAGTGGGAGCAAGCCGTTCGGGAAGGGGTCCGGGGGAGCGAGGGTGAGCCGGGCTAGGCGGGCTCGACCGTCGCCACGCGACGGCCTCGGGACTGGTGGTACCGGACGACGCCCGGAACGAGGGCGAACAGCGTGTCGTCGCCGCCCCTGCCCACCCCGGGCCCGGGGTGGATCCGGGTGCCCCGCTGGCGAACGATGATGGAGCCGGCCGACACGGCCTGACCGCCGAAGGTCTTGACCCCAAGCCGCTTGGACTCGGAGTCTCGACCGTTCTTCGAGGAACCGCCGCCCTTCTTGTGTGCCATCGCGTCTCCGAGCGTACCAAACGGCGGTCTACGCCTCGGCCGGCTCCTCGTCGCCCCCTTCCGCGGCGGCCGTCTTCGCCGCCGGCTTCCTCTTCGCCGTCTTCGCGGCCGGCTTGGCTGAAGGCTTCGCTGAAGGCTTCGCTGAGGGCTTCGCCGTGCCGGACAGGCTGACCTCCGAGATCTCGAGGAGGGTCAAGGTCTGCCGATGCCCCTGAGCCCGGGCGTAGCCGGTCTTGTTCTTGTACTTGAACACCCGGACCTTCTCGCCCTTCTGCTCGCCGAGGGGCTTCGCCGTGACCACGGCCTTCTCGGCGTCCTTGCCGTAGTGGGTCTTGCCGTCGTCGTCCACCACCAGCAAGGGCTGGAAGCTGACCATTTCGCCGAGGCCGTGCATGTACTCGACCTCGATGACGTCGCCGGGCTTCACCTTTTGCTGCTTCCCGCCCGCTTTGATGACCGCGTACATCGATCCTCCTCACGCCTCGTAGGTCAACAGCACGCCCCGCCCTTCGCACGTGGGACAGGTCTCGGAGAACGACTCCAGGAGCCCACCGGACACGCGCTTGCGGGTCACCTCGAGCAGCCCCAAGGGACTGATGTCGAAGACCTGGGAGCGGGTCTTGTCCTTGGCCATCTCCTCCCTCAGGGCTTCCACGACCTTCTTCTTGTTCTGCTCCAGCAGCATGTCGATGAAATCGATGATGATCATCCCGCCGATGTCGCGAAGGCGGAGCTGCCGGGCCGCCTCCCGGGCGGCCTCGACGTTCGTGTTCGCCACGGTCTCCTCGAGGTTCGACCTGCCCACGGACTTCCCCGTGTTGACGTCGATGACGGTGAGGGCCTCCGTCCGGTCGATCACGATGTAGCCGCCGGAGGCGAGCCATACCTTACGGTCGAGGCCCTTGTGGATCTGCTCCACGACGTGGAACTCCTCGAACGCCGGGAGCTTGCCCTGGTGCAGGCGGACCTTCGGCAGGAGGTCGGGGGCCACCTGGGCTAAGTACTCCGTGACGAGTTGATACACGCGGGGGGAGTCCGTCACGAGCTCCCGGAACTCCTCGTCGGTGAACAGGTCGCGGACCGCCCGGACCGTGAGCTCGGGCTCCTCGTACAAGACCGCCGGGGACTTCGTTTTCTTCGCCTTCTTATCGATCGCCTTCCACTCGTCGAGGAGCCGGGCGACGTCCTCCGCGAGGGACTCCTCATCGGCTCCCTCAGCGGCGGTCCTGATGATCACGCCATGCCCCTCGGCGCGGATGCTCTTCAGGATCTGCTTCAGGCGCCTTCGCTCGTCGTCCGGCAGCCGGCGACTGATCCCGGTCACGGCGGAGTTGGGCACGAGGACCAGGTAGCGGCCTGGCATGCTGATCTGCGCCGTGAGGCGAGCCCCCTTGCCGCCGATGGGGTCCTTGGTCACCTGCACGAGCACAGACTGACCGCTCTTCAGGACCTGCTCGATCCGGGGCGGCGTCCCCTCCAGGTCCTCGGGCGAGTAGTTCACTTCCCCCGCATACAGGACGGCGTTTCGGCCCCTGCCGACGTCCACGAACGCGGCCTCCATTCCGGGGAGCACGTTCTGCACCCGGCCCAGGTACACGTTTCCGACCATCGACCGCGCGCCCGCCCTGGTCACGTAGTGTTGGACGAGGTCCCGGCCCTCCAGGATGGCGATCTGATCTCGCTCGCCGTGCTCCGTGATGACCATGAGCTTGTCCGTGACCCGGGGGACGACGGGCAGGGCCTCCCGGCGGCGCCGGCCCGTGGGCTGGCGGCCGCGCCGGAGGCGGGTCGCCACCGGTGCGGCCTCCCCGCCCTCGGAACTCTTGCGCCGGGATCGGCGAGTAGGGGGCCTCGTCTTTTCGGCCCCCTTGGTCTCCTCGGCCGCCTTGGTCTCCGGGGCGGCCGGTGGCTTGGCCTGGCGGGTTCGCCGGCGAGCGGGGGCGGCGGCCTCCCGCGCCTCCTCGGAGCCGGCCGGACGGGCCCTCCCTGCCCCGGGGCGGGCTTCCCCTGTTTCGCCGGTGGGTTCCGCGG
>JBOGVG010000047.1:0-12161 GCA_050692435.1 Actinomycetota bacterium | reverse complement strand
TTCCACGGGGGCGGTGTCTCGGATTTCGTCTTATCCACTCGCCAAGGTGCTTCAGTCTCGACTTGGTGGCATCGACGATTCAGCGTGGAGCCGATAGCAGGCGGGCAGCCGAGGGCGCATGCAGCATCGGCCGATGGTGGCGCCGAACTGCTTACACATGGGCAGGCCGCCGCGGGTGGTGGCGGGATGGCGATGCGATGGAGCAGTTTTGGAGAAGCGGCCGCGGCGGCGGCTCCCTAGCATGGGGTTTGTCCCATAGATCTCGGAGAGAGAGGAACTGCAGTGACTGGCAGTCAAAGGTCCAAAAAGAGCGCCACCGCGAGCGACAAGTCGACCAAGCGTTTCACCGACGAGGAGCGAGCCGCGATGAAGGATCGTCTCCAAGAGCTGAAGGCGGAAGCCAAGAAGGCGGACGCGGAAGAGGCCGTACTCGCGAAGATCGCCGAGATGTCGGAACCGGATCGCACAATGGGCGAGCGGATCCATGCGGTCATCAAGGCCAGCGCGCCAGCCCTCTCGCCGAAACTCTGGTACGGGATGCCGGCGTATGCCAAGGACGGCAAGGTCGTCTGCTTCTTCCAAAGCGCGCAGAAGTTCAACACGAGGTACGCGACGTTCGGCTTCAGCGACGCGGCGAACCTCGACGAAGGCGCCCTGTGGCCGGTCGCCTTCGCGCTGAATGAGTTGACCGCCGCCGAAGAGGTAAGGATCGGCGCACTCGTGAAGAAAGCGGTGAGCTGAGGACTGAACAGTCAGCCAGAGGAGTCGTGCATGTGCTAGGGACCGTCATTCGTTCCCACGCTGAGATCTGGGAAGGAGTTGATTTCCACGACTTGTATCGGCGGGTCCAGGAAGGTGCCACCAAGATGATCGAGGCACTTCGAGCCGGTGACCCCGAAAGGATTAGAGAGACGTGGATGGCGACCACGGGCCAGTCATCGCATGACCTAGCGGAGCCGGACTGACCTAGCCGGCTCCAGTCGCGCTCGCCTCGACCCAGCGCATGGCATCCAGGTGACGCGGGCTGGCGAGACCATGGCGGGAATCCCGGGCACCTATCCGCCTGCGTGGGAGAGACTCCTGGCCGACGCCATTGATCACACCATGGAATCGATGTCTCAATCAACCCTGGCCGACCAAGGCGACACGCCACGGCTCCATCAGCGGCGTCGACGTTGGCCCCTCGTCGGGATCCTCGCCGTCGCCGGCCTCGCTGGACTCCTCGCCATCTGGTGGTTCCTGTGGGTGCCGAATTGGCGGCCACCCCTGGAAGAAGGCGAGCGATACGGCATCGACGTGTCTGCTCATCAAGACGTCATCGATTGGCGACGAGTCGCAGACGACGGCATCACGTTCGCGTACATCAAGGCCACCGAGGGTGGCGACTTCACCGACGACCGCTTCGATGAGAACTGGCGTGGAGCCCAAGACGCGGGCTTGGATCGGGGCGCCTACCACTACTTCACGCTGTGTACGCCCGGCGGCGACCAAGCTCGGCATTTCCTGGATGTCGCTCCTCCCCAGAGCGATGCCCTCCCGCCCGCCGTTGACCTCGAGCTGGCCGGTAATTGCAGTGCGCGACCCAGTCCGTCGGAAGTCAAGGAACAGCTCGGTGACTTCATCCGCCTCGTCGAGGAAGCCTGGCGACGCGAGGTCATCTTGTACGTCGGCGACGACTTCGAGCGGGCGTACCCCGTCCGCCACCAGCTCGATCGTCCCGTGTGGCACCACCGCTTCCTTCTTCGCCCGGACCTCGACGGATGGCTCATCTGGCAGCTCCACGGCTACGCTCGAGTGGAGGGCATCGACGGCGGCGTTGACCTCGACGTGATGCGCGCATCGCCCTGAGCCGCCCGCACCACGGCCCCAAGTTGGTGTCGAGGTCCGGTGGGACGAGAATCCTCATATGGCCGCGCGGGCGGAGGAGCCGAGGAGAGTGGAGGCGCCTCGGTGTCGGATTGACCGTCTCTGCCGCCGTGCTGGTCGCACTATTGGTCGCCATCGGCCGCCCCAACCGTCGGTGATCTCGTAGGTCTGCCGCCCGAAGATGTAGGCGCCGCTCTCGGCGAACATGCGCTCCACCTCGTCGCGGTTGGCGCCCGGCTCGGGCCGGAACAGTGGATCGCCGTACTCCTCCTGCCCCGAGAAGTACCAGTCGAAGATGTGCGGGCCGCCGTGTCGACCGAGCGGATCGGCTTTCCCGTCGTCCGGGCCGGCGACGAACCCGTCGAGGGACATGGACATGTCGATAACGACCTTGGTCATAGGAACCTCCTCGATCTCAGGCGGAGCCCGAGGGCGATCCCATCAGTTGGCTACTTTGACCGTTCGGAGGGCGGAGACTCGTCGGAGGTGCGGCTCAACCACCGGATGCGGCGTCCGTATTTGAGCAGGGGACCGGTACCGGTCGGCCCAACCCCGAGGTCATGTGGTGACGTCGCGACGCGCCATTAGCTTCGTGGCAATCACCAGGCCAGCACCCGTGGACGGCCAGCAAGTAGCGCGGCTCGCCCATAGGTGACCGCGGCCGCCTCGCCTTCTGCCAGCCCTCGCGTAGCGAGCTTGGCGGGCTTCCCCTTCCCGCGCCCAGGCCCGCGTTATCGGAGGCGAGTCGGCGCGAGCTCCCGCAGCGCACAGGGCGCTTCCAGGTCCGACCTCGCGCTGATGGCGCCAGATCGCGCTTATGACAGGAACCGCTGCCAGTAAGGGGTACGTCTTGCACGGTGACGTGGGTTGGCGCCATGGTCGCGATCGCACCCGCGGTTCGGGCGATCCGCTGCTAGGTTTGCCTGCATGAAGCCGCGGTTCTTCCGGTCCCCGGCCGAGTTCCGATCCTGGCTGGAGAAGAACCACACCGCCGCATCAGAGCTCTGGCTCGGGCTCTACAAGAGGGGCTCCGGGAGAGAGGGCATCACCTACTCGGAGGCGGTGGACGAGGCGTTGTGCTTCGGCTGGATAGACGGCCTTACGAGGTCCATCGACGAGTCGAGGTGGATGATCCGGTTCACGCCGAGGAAGCAGAAGAGCAACTGGAGTGCGGTGAACATGGGGCGGTTCGGGGAGCTCCGAGCCAAGGGCCGCGTCGCGCCGCCGGGCCTGGAGGCGTTCGAGCGCCGGGACCGGACGGAGCGGAAGTACTCCTACGAGTCGCCGCCGAAGGGCCTCGATCCCTCACACGAGAAGCGGTTCAAGGCCGACAAGCGGGCGTGGGCGTTCTGGCAGACCGCCCCGCATTCGTACCGGAAGGCGGCGATGTTCTGGGTCATGAGCGCGGTGAAAGAGGAGACCCGGGAACGCCGCCTGAGCGTACTGATCGAGAGCTCGAGGAATGGCGAGCGGGTCCCTCCCCTGACACCTCCGAAGGAGCGGAAGAAGTAGCCTCCGCCTCTCTCCCATTGGGTGAGACGCGATCCCCATCCTTGCCGCGCGAGTGATCGGCAAGATCGTCCTTGTGCCCCGTCGCCGAATGGCCCATCCCCCATCTCCCCGTCAGACTCAAACGACCTCGGTCCTTCCCGACACGTGCGGGTTGAGGGCCCGATACCGACCAGGACTGAGGGGAGGTTGGATGGATGGATGAGGCGCACATCGAGCAAACACGACGATTCGATGCACTCTTCCGAGCGCATAGCCGAGACATCATCGCGTTCTGTGGGTGGCGATCAGACACGGCCGCGGATGCAGAGGACGCGGTTGCCCAGGTGTTCCTGATTGCCTGGCGGCGGCTCGACGAGCTGCCGGAAGCAAACGCAGCACGGCTGTGGCTCTACGCCACGGCATGCCGCGTGATCGCGAACCAGCGTCGGTCGAGCCGCCGCCGCCTCGCGCTGGCCGCGACGTCACGTCCCCTCGAGCGTTGGTCAGCGGTCGGTACGCGTCGGCGGTGTCGATCAGCCTCAAGCCAAGGTCGAGCGCCTGGTGGGTCACCGAAATGGACGTAGCGTAGTCTCGGGGGTCTCCATCTCTTAGGCGTACGTCATGGCCATGCATCAATGAGCGCCTCTCGAAAGTCCAGCACGGTGCGAGGACGCCGAGTCCACGGCACGTCGGGCCACCGCAACATCACGGGCGGCGGCTGAACTGACGCGGTGCCGTCAGCTCGGAGCGCGGCCCGGGTCACGGGTCAGCGCGAGCCTCCGCAAGATCTCGGCGAGATGCCCATGGACCGAACCTCCCGGGGCGATCGTCGAACCAGCCAAGTCGTCCGGGTCGGGGATCGGCTCGCCCGCCGGCACACCGAGGCGCCGCGCGAACCGCGCCACGGTCTGCTCGGTTCCGCAGAATGCAAGAAGTTCGGCGATGCGCATCCGCTCGGCGCGGTACCCCAGGTCGTGTTCGACGACCTTCCCGGCCAGATCCACGCGTCCCGCCACTAGGAACGTCGCCGCCCGCCGATCGGCCATCCGCGCGGGGGCCCAGCCCGTCGTTGCGAACGGTAGGAGACGCCCCAGCGTGAACAACGATTTCACCGCGTAGAACCCGCAGCCGCAGCTCTCCTCCGGTGCGTCGTGCTCTTTCATCAAGCACCGAGCGGCCAGCCATCGGTCGGCTCGCCGTTCTAACGGGTGGTTGAGGTCTACCTCGTGGACGATCTGACCGTTCATCGAACGGAGCGTGCGGCGCCCGGGACCGACCGAGAGCGTCCACACGCGGTACCCGACGAGCGGTGAGATGCCGTCTGGCGCTCGTCTCGGCTGGATGCGGTGGCGGCTCATCGAGAGGGCGCCGGATCGGGGGTTCCGATCGGCCGAGGCTCTTCGGGGAGGGGCGCCGGTTCCGCCGCGGGAGTCAGCTCCTCGATCGGCTCGATGTAGATCGTCCGCCGCTGCTCGCCGATGTTCATCCGTGTCCCCCTTCTGGGGGATGCGTTTCATCCCCCATATGGGGGACAACAATACCGGCTCTACTCAGGTTCCGCAAGGTCGGGGCATATATGGGCGGTGGGCAACGACCGTGTTGACGCCTCCAGGCAGCTCTGGTCTCCGAACGAGGCCCGAACCGTCGCCCTCGGCTCTGGTCGTCGATGCCGATCGCGATCTTCAGCTCGGATCCGTCTTGAGCTCGACGCGCCCGCCGGAACCACCGTCAAGGATCAGGCGGAGCCGGTGTCAAGGTTCAGCCGGAACTCCGTCAACGATCAGGTGACTCCGTTTGTCCAGCATCGCCCGGAACACGACATTCGTTAGTGTCCCGGCCGGAACCAGACAAAAAGGGACGAAAGTTGTCGAGCGCGTTCGTACACGATCACCACGACTCTCGACTACGGGCATCTGTTCGACGACCAGCTAAGTCAGCTTGCGGAGGATATGGATAAGACCTTCGCGGAGGCTGAGCAGAAACGCGCTCGGACAAAATCCGGACTGCGCCGCCGCCTCGAGGTCGTGCCCCGCCAGCAACAATTGCTCGCACCTGGGTTTCCTTCGTGCACTCAACTGGACAGTACTCGAAAAAGTATCCGCAGGTAGATGGCCATGTGCTCCGTCTCAGCGGTCGTCACGCGAAGGTTCGGCGGGAGGGATACCGAAAGGGCGAGCACGGATGACGGGCTCGATCGCCTCCGCAACTCTCGGCTGAGAACGACAAGCTGTCGGCAAACGGAAGCCGTGCTCGTTAAGGCGAGCAGCAGCGACCGAACATTAGGGCCACCTGATCGCAACCGCTCCCCGATGCCTCCACAATCTCTCCCCGGCCGGTCTCCCCAGGCCGGATCTCCTGCGTAGCCTTCAGGCTAGGTTGCCGATTCGGTGCCAAAGATCGCGCAGCTCAGACTTTCCTCCTCGGCCGCCACGTTGGCACCCGGCTGGGCGGAGCGCACTGGTCGTCGCCAAGGCGAGGAGGATCAGATGGCAGGATTCGGGTGCAAGAACCGCCTCGCCTGCCCGTCCGGACGTGTCGTAGGCGCCCGTCAACACCGGACGGGCTATAGGACTACGATCGTCGCCAGCGGCTGGCGTGCCATCGAGTCTTCGGCCGTCTACTCCATGAGTAACTCTCCTGGGAAACTAAGCCCTGTCTAATTTCACCCTCTGGGCCCGAGCGGGGACGCCTGGTCAAGATTTCCGGTATCGACCGGTCGATTTCGCGGCTCGCCGTTCGTCTTACTGCGACCGATCTGGGAATGACGAGGAGGTGGCGATGAAGTACGTCATGCTGATCTACCAGGGCGACGCGCTCGAGCGGCAGGCCGCACTTCCTGAGGAGGAGCAGAATCAGGTCTACGCCGACTACCAAGGGATCAATCAGACGCCGGGCATCACTCCCGGGGTGCCGATGGGGCTACCCGAGAACGCGACAACCGTCCGCGTGGAGGGCGGCAAGACCCTGACAACCGACGGCCCGTTCGTGGGGATGAAGGAGGCCGTGGGCGGCTTGTTCGTCCTGGAGGCCGACGACCTCGACGCTGCCATCGAGGTGGCCGCCCGCGTTCCGGCAGCCCGCTATGGTGGCGCCGTCGAGATCCGACCTGCGGAGACGTATTGGTAGCAACGCTCGACCAGGTCTTCCGCGAGGAATGGGGCCGCGTCCTCGCCACACTGATCGGCCTCCTCGGCGACTTCGACCTCGCCCAGGAGGCCGCCCAGGAGGCGTTCGCCATCGCCGCCGACCGGTGGCCACAGGACGGCGTCCCCGATCATCCGCGCGCTTGGTTGATCAGGACGGCTCGGAACCGAGCCACGGACCGCATCCGCCGCGATCGAACGCTCGCCACCAGATTCGGCGTGCTCGTCGCGGACGATGGCGGGGAGTCCCCGATGAACGCCACGACGTTTCCCGACGAACGCCTGGAGCTCATCTTCACCTGCTGTCACCCGGCCCTCGCGGTCGAGGCGCAGGTCGCGCTCACCCTGCGCACCCTGGGCGGACTGACCACCAGCGAGATCGCCCGCGCCTTCCTGGTACCGGAGCGCACGATGGCGCAGCGGTTGATCCGGGCCAAGCGCAAGATCAAAGCGGCGGCGATCCCGTTTCGAGTGCCACCGCCTCATCTGCTCCGCGAGCGGCTCGATGCCGTTCTCGCCGTCGTCTACCTGATCTTCAATGAGGGCTACGGCGGCCGCGACGAGCTCGCCGCCGAGGCCATCTGGTTGGGGCGCGCGCTCGTCGAACTGCTTCCCGAGGACCCCGAGGTTCGCGGGTTCCTGGCGATGATGCTTTTGCACGATTCCCGTCGCGAGGCGCGGTTCCGCGACGGCGAGCTCGTGCTGCTCGGCGATCAGGACCCCTCACGCTGGAGCACCGAGCAGATCGCCGATGGGCGCGCCGAGCTCGACCGGGCGCTCGCCCTCGGTGGCCGGGGGCCCTACGTTCTCCAGGCAGCGATCGCCTCGTTGCACACCGAGACGCCGTGCGACTGGGCGCAGATCGCCGAGCTGTACGGGGAGCTCGCCCGCGTGACCGCCTCGCCCGTCGTCGAGCTGAACCGCGCCATCGCCATCGCCGAGACCGAAGGACCGGAGGCGGGTCTCCGCATCGTCGAGGGCCTCGGTCTCGACGACTTCCGCTATCTGCACTCGACCAGGGCCGAACTCCTGCGACGCCTCGGGCGGACCGACGAGGCGCACGACGCCTACCGACGTGCGAGGGAACTCACCGACGACGGCGCCGAACGGCGCTTCATCGAACGCCGACTAACGGAACTGGCAGCTACCAGAGGCTTGGGCGAGTCGACGACGAGGCCCCCCGGCAGCACCTGAGGAGTACAGAATCGTGACAGGGGACGTGACCAACGGTGGCGGTCCGATCCTCGTCACCGGCGGCACCGAACCGCCCGGGACGCGTGTGGTCCAGGGCCTCAGGGAGAAGCGCTGTCGAGTTCGCGTGCTCAGCCGTCGTCCGGACGGGCTCGGATCCCACGTCGTCGTCCTCCCGAGCGATGTCCTTCGCGTAGACCAGGGCGTTCTGGGCCGACCTCGGCGCGGAGGAGGGCGGTGGCGGACCAGAGGCGAGCTTGGAGCACCCCTATCTGGTCGCGAAATCCGAGTTCTTCCGCCGCCACCTACCCTCCGAGGTGATCGCTGCGCTCCTCGCGACGTTCTCGGAGAGCTGGACGCCCGGTCAGTTTCGGGAGCTGGACTTCATGCCGTGGGGAGGCGCCTACAACCGCGTTCGGCCGGACGCCACGGCGTTCGTGCACCGGTCGGAACGAGTCCTGCTCAAGCACGCCGCCGTCGTCGATCCCACGGCGAACGCCGAGCAGAAGGAGGCGGCCATGGCGTGGGCGACCCGGTCGTGGGCCCGCATACACCCGTGGGGATCAGGGCGGGTATTTCCGAACTTCGCGGACCCCGACGTGGAGGACTGGACCGCCGCAGCCTACGGCACCAACGCGGACCGGCTTAGTCGAGTCAAGGCCACCTACGATCTCGCTGGTCTCTTCCGGTTCTTTTTGATCGATTGAGCAGCCGAGTGGACGTATCGAAAGGAGGATGTGATGGATGAGATTCAGGGCATAGCGAGGTTCAAGATTCACGATGGCAAGCTTGAGGATTGGAAGCGTCTCGTCGCCGAGGTCATGGAGACTGTTCACAGCAAGGACTCCGGCACGTTGCAATACGACGTTTTCCTCAGCGACGACTCCTCAGAGGGTGTGGTGATCGAGAGGTATCGCGACTCCGATGCTCTACTTGAGCACTTCGCGAATCTGGGCGACACGATGAACGCGCTCCTTCAGACGTACAGCTCCATCTCGGGCGAGATCCTTGGGACGCCCAGCGCCGCGTTGCGGGAGGCCCTTGAAGGTGCCGACGTCCGAATCTACGTTCCGTACCAGTCGATGTAGTTACCTTGGAGGAGGCGGGCGGTTGTTCCTCGGCGTTCTCGAAACGGGAGCTGCCGATCAGCCCCAGAAGATCGCCGTCGAATCTTGGTCGATTTCCTCGAGGAGCGCCCCAACGTCGGCAGTCGGCGGAGTGAGGTCGTACAGATGAAACCTCGAATGGCGATCCGGCCAGTAGAGCGTCCATTCGCGATGTGAGCGGGTGTACCTGAGCCGGGCGACGGGAGATCGGGTCCGCTCAGGCCCCATCCGCTCCGGATCCCACGGCGGCCGACACTCGAGGATCGTCACCGACCGGGCGTCAACGTCAAGCTCGATCCGAACATCGGTGCGAGCGTGAGGCGAGATCTTCTCGTTCTCCTTCTGCACCCACCGGTGAATCTGAGCAAGGTCGGCCTCCGGCAGGGACGTGGATGCGGTTGCAGTCACCTGACTCCTTACAGCGCGGGGCCGACGAGACCAGCATGCGACAACTTGGGTGGGGGCGTCGGCTCGGTCTGGTCACGGAGGGTGCGCCAAGACCGCCCGCAGCGCTGCCCGGAGCCCGGGCTCTCGGGAAACCTGCTCGACGAACGGCCGGATGGCCATCTCGCCGAACTGGGCCAAGAGGCGCGAGACGGCGATGCTCGCCGCATCCGGAGCGACGGCGCGGTAGAGGTCGGCCCCCTTCGTGCCGGGATCGCGCGAGCACGCGTTTCCTCGCGAGCCGGGCCATCACCGTCTGGACCGTCGTGTAGCGAAGGGGCCTCGATCGGCCTTCATTCAGCTTCTGCAGCACGTGCCGAACCGACAGAGGAGCGTTGGCCGCCCAGGTGACCCGAACCACGTCCGCCTCCAGCGGACCCATCAGCCCTTCCAGCCCGTCGACCCTCGCCGCTTCGCCTCCTACACCGACGTCGGAGGTGCGGGACTCGCCGACCCGGCTCGCCAGCGTGATGAGGAGGTTCCTGATCGCCCTGAGCTGACGTCGGCGAAATTCGGGGTCGTTGACGACCACGACCTCCACCCGCAGGCCGAGCGGGGCTCCCGAACGGTCCTCTGCCGTCTCTTGCCCTTCCGGCCCACGCGCCGCGCCTCCTTAGTCCGTGGCGGCATCGTTCGGGTGGCGGTCGGTCGAGTTTCGAGACGGATCCTGCCCGGATCTCCTACGACCGTGTCGGAGGTCGGAGAAGGGGTTCTACCTGCGCGTTCGCGGCTTGGGTCGAACCTACGACCCAACTCAGGGTCGTACTTGCGCCCTCGGCGCGAACCGGACGAAAGGGGACGAAACTTCGCGAGCGTGTTCGTGCAGGTAGAAGCGACATACCGCCTCGCAGCTTGAGCGCGTTTCGACTCCAGCGGGCGGAGGCGAAGGGAACACTTTAAGAACCCAAACGCCGCAGGTCAGAGCGTGTGGGTGAGCGCTTGTGGCTGGGATCGGGTGGCGTGAGCACCGCAAGCCGCGTGCTGCCGCCCGGCTCTTCACGCCGTCCTCCGGAGGGGAGAGATCGGGGAGGCCCAAGTCCACTTGCACGCTCGGGGCGTCTCGTGGGTTCATCCACCTGACATGACCGAACGGATCGTCGTCTCGGACGCGGCCCTCGACGAGCTGGAGGCGTTCCGCACCTTCGAGGCCTTCTACGAGGCCGAGGCTCGGACCCTGTTCCGGCGGCTGTGGCTCGTGACCGGGAACCGCGCCGAGGCGGAGGAGCTGATGCAGGACGCGTTCCTCAGCGTGTGGGAGCGATGGGACCGCGTCGGCGGGATGGACGACCCCCTCGGGTACCTCCACCGAACCGCGATGAACCTGTTCCGCAAGCGGTACCGGCGAGCCATGCTCGCGGTCCGCCGAACCGTCGGGCTCGCGCCATCGAACGACGACTTCTCCGACGCCGACGACCGGCAGGTCGTCCGGCACGTCCTCGCGACGCTCCCGCCGAGGCAACGAGCGGCGCTCGTGCTGACCGAGATGCTCGGGTTCACGTCGAAGGAGGCGGGGGCCGCGCTCGGCGTCACGGACGCGACGATCCGCTCGCTCACGCGCCACGGGCGCGACGCGTTCCGCAAGGTGATGGAGGTCGACGATGCCTAGGATCGCGGACGTCCTCGAGCGCGAGAGCCGGACCGTCGATCTCGAGCATGGCGACTTCGAGCGGCTGCTCGGCCGGCGCGAGCGCAAGGAACGCAACCGGCGGATCCGTGCGGGCGCCGTCGGCGTCATCGTGACGCTCGCGACGGGGATCGTCCTCGTCCGCTCGCTGACGTCGGACAGGATCCCGGCGGACCCGCCCGTCGAGCCCCGGCCGGTGCCGGCGGCGTCGGGCACCCTCGCGTACGCCCTCGACGGCGACATCTACGTCGCTGATCCGGACGGCTCGAACGCCGTCAAGATCGCGGACGGTCGTTCCGCCGAGGATTGCTACGGCTGGGGCGGCGAGTACTGGGCGGAGGGATCGATGTGGTCGCCGGACGGGAGGTACCTCGCCTACCGTCGCTACACGGACTGTTCCAGCCCGGAGCAACCGCGGGACGTCGTGATCAGCGATGCGGAGGGCAACGTGCTCGCGACGTTCCCGAGCATGGGATGGGACATCGCGTGGTCGCCGGATTCCACACGCGTCGCGGTGTGGGACAGCCTCTTCGGGACGATCGGCGTCTACGGGCTCGACGGCGCTCGGCAGACGCAGCTCACGATGCCGCCCGGATGGGAACCGTCCGGCGATCACGACCCGATGTGGATGCCGGACGGTACCTCGTTGAGGGTTGCCGACGTGGAGGTGCCGCTCGACGGCGGCACGCCACGGCAGCTCACGTGGGACCCGGAGGCCTACTCGCCCGACGGATCGCACGTCGCGTACGTCGACCACCGGTCGTTGATTGTTGCGCGGTCCGATGGCTCCGAACCTCGGGAGGTGTTCGGGGGCTTTGTCTGGAATCCCACATGGTCTCCGACCGGCGAGCGGATCGCGTTCATCACGCACGGCGATGGCAATCAGTACTTCGCCGAACTGCGCGTCCTCGATGTGGCGACCGGATCGGTGACACTGCTGACCGAAGCGGAGCGTGGATCGTGGCTCGGGGTGAGCGTCATCGGGTTCTCACCGCAGGGCGACCGCATCCTCTTCTCGAGGACCGAGCGCCGAGGATCGGGCGAGGGTTCGCTGTGGAGCATCGGCGTCGACGGCTCCGACGCCCGCCTCGTCGTCGCCGGAACCACCCAGGGCGACTGGTCGCGGTGATCAGGCGGCGACGCACCGCGGTCGACTCAGCGAGCGACTGCATCGGGTGGTATCCGACGGATCCCCAGAGACAGGAGTAGTTTGATATGGACCACTACGGACGTCTGTTGGCCCCGATGCTCGTCGTCGCGCTTGCCGGATGTAGCTCGGGCGGTGCAGCCATACCT
>JBOGVG010000046.1:0-5680 GCA_050692435.1 Actinomycetota bacterium | reverse complement strand
TCCTGGCCAGCGCGGGAGGTGTGGTGGTCTCCTACATCGAGTGGGTCCAGAACCTGGAACGAGAGCGGTGGAGCGAGGACCGGGTGAACGGACGGTTGGCCGAGCTCATGTACGGGGCCACCGACACGGTGCTCGGGCGGGCCCACGAGAAGGGCGTCACCCACCGCGAGGCCGCCTACGAGATCGCGGTCGATCGCGTCGCGGAGGCCGAGCGCCTCCGCGGCGACTGGGGATTGGGCACGGCTGCCTGAGGCCCTCCGTGCCACGCGGAACCAGCGGTTCCGCCTGTCCGGCCCGGCGAAGATGACGTGCTCAGGGCGTGCCTGGATACGGAGCTCGGCGCTTGCGACGGATGCGTGGCCCGTACTAGATTCGGGGATCGAACCTTGCTGAACTCCCGTCCCCCCGATCCCACGAAGGGAGGCTCGAGGTGAAACACCGCGCAGCCTTGTTGTCGGTCATCACGACTCTCGTCCTGATCGGTGCGTCCATGATGCCCGCGGGCGCTGGTCCAACGACCTCGCCTGCGAACACCGCACGTCTCCAGATGTACATCACGGACGTCGATCCCGCGACGGCGAGCCAGATCATCTCGGGTGGATTCGACGTCGCGTCCGTCGAGCGGCTGTCCGACGGGCAGGTGCGCCTCATCATCGTCGCGTACCCGTTCGAGCGCAGGGCGCTCGAGAAGCTCGGGGCCGAGCTGCGGGTCTGGCGGAACGCTGAAGGGAAGACCGCGGCGCAGCTCGCGGCGGCACAATCCACGACTGGCTTCAAGGTCTGGATGGACTACGACGGCCCGGATGGCTTCCAGCAGTACCTGCACGACCTCGAGGCGGCGAACGAGGACATCCTGGACCTGGAACTGATCGGCCAGAGCCACGGGACGGACCCGGAGGGCGACGCCGACAGCCCGCGCGAGATCATCGCCCTGCGGCTGACCGCGGAC
The DNA here is from genome assembly GCA_050692435.1 of Actinomycetota bacterium. Taxonomy (GTDB): domain Bacteria; phylum Actinomycetota; class UBA4738; order UBA4738; family HRBIN12; genus AC-69. Next base: position 4,731 of record JBOGVG010000046.1, on the reverse strand, counting down.
GAGGAGAACACCGCGGACGGCAGCAAGCCGGCGGTCCTGTATTCCTCGTTGATCCACGCTCGGGAGTGGATCACCGGCGAGGTGAACCGCAGGCTCCTCGAGTGGTTCATCAAGGGCTGGCGCGAGGAGAAGCCCGAGGTCGTCGACATCCTGACCTCGACCGAGCTGTGGTTCGTCCTGGTTCAGAACCCCGATGGCTATCAGTACTCGTTCGACTACGACCGACTGTGGAGGAAGAACCTCCGGGACAACGACTCGGACAACGAGATCAGCATCCTGGACGGGGTGGACAACAACCGGAACTTCCCCGAGCACTGGAACTACGACGAGGAGGGTTCGGCCTCGATCGTCACCGACCAGACCTATCGGGGGCCATCGGCCGGCTCCGAACCCGAGACGCAGGCGTTGATCAAGGTCCTCGAGATGGCTCAGCCAGAGTTCCACATCACCTACCACTCGTTCGGTCAGCTCCTCCTCTACACGTTCGGGTTCCAGGTCAATACCCCATCCGCCGACGACCCCATCTACGTAGCCTGGGCCGGCACCGACAAGAAGCCCGCCGTGCAGGGCTACAACCCGGGCGTGGGGGCAGACCTGTACATCACGAACGGCGAGCAGACCGACTACGCCCACGCCGTCCACGACGTGCTCTCAATCACACCGGAGCTGAGCGGAGGGAAGCACGACTCCGGCTTCGTCTTCGCGGACAGCGAGGGCGAGATCCAGCACGAGTTCACCATCAACCGGGACTTCGCCGTGGCTGCGGCGCAGTCCGCCGTGGATCCCGATGACCCGGTGTCACCGGTGAACATCGAGACGGAACCCTTCTACCTGGACATGTCGCTGGTCGACCCGCAGAAGGCCTTCAACCCGATGAGCGACTTCACCTTTGCCCACTCGTACAACGGCGCCGATCAGCCCGTCCAGGTCCTGGCCAGGAGGGATCTCGACAACGATGGGGACGAAGACGCCGTCACGCTGAACTACTCCATCGACGGCGGTCCAACGCAGACCGGCTCCACAGCTGAGTGGGACGGAGGCGACCGGTACGGCGGAGCGGGCGACGTCTATTACCACATCGTTCGCGGGCACGTCACCGGTGCTCCGGCAGGAAGCGAAGTGAAGGTGTGGTACACGGGTGGCGGGCAGACCAGCGACCCGTTCACCTTCTCAGTCGAGAAGGCGAACGCCGCCGACGTGCTGATCCTCGCCGACACGGACTACACCGGACCATCGAACTTCCCGGCGTACACGGCCGCCGACGGCACCCCGCCGTTCCTGTCGAGCTATGTCGAGGCTCTGCCGGCAGGCACGACCCACGACGTCTACGACGTGGACGCCATGGGTGCAGCGCCGGATCACCTCGGCGTACTCGGTCACTACGACGCGGTGATCTGGTACACGGCCAACGACCTGCTCTCACGGGTGGCCGGTCAGCCGGGCGGGACCGGAGCCGAGACCCAGGCCAACACGATGATGCTGCAGGTTCGAGCGTTCCTGAACGAGGGCGGGAAGCTGCTGTACACGGGGCGTCATGCCGGGTGGCAGTTCGCCAACGCCTTCGACTACAACCCCGTCGAAACTCCGCCGTTCTGCAACAACGTCGATCAGACGGTGGACGACGGATGCCTCCTGCTGTCGGACGACTTCCTCCAATACTGGCTGGGCGCGTACCTGTTCGTCGAGGATGGAGGAACCAACCGGGGCGACCCGGCCATCACCGACGACGACGTGGCGTTCCCCGTGGTCGGCACCGATGTTCCGTTCGCGGCGGCGGCGACGGATCCCTGGACGATCGATCAGAAGTTCGCGGCAGGGCGCGACGCGACGACGCAGTCCTTCATCACGACGAGCAGCATCCTGAAGCCCGATCAGTACGGGCAGTTCACCAGCACGGCCCCAGCCGAGTGGGACACAGGGGTCGCAGGGCCCTACCAGCCCCACAGCGGGGTGCAGTACGCATATTCGCAGCGGGCCGACATCCGGTACCAGCGACTGATGAACACATTCACGGTGTCGCCGGGTGACGACCAGCTCTCCTTCTTCATCTCGCACGACACCGAGGTCAACTGGGACTTCGTGTTCGTCGAGCTCCAGGACGCGAACGGCGACTGGGTGACGCTCCCCGAACTGAACGACCACACGCAGGGGGGCACGCCCGAATCGACCGGCGAGTCCTGCCCCGAGGGCTGGCACGAGCTGCACCCCTGGCTCATCCAGTACCAGGGTGCCGATTGCTCCGGGGCCGGCTGGAACGCCGCATCCGGCCGATCTCAAGGCTGGACGGAGTGGGAGTTCGACTTGGCCGCGTACGCGGGCCAGGAGGTCACAGTGTCGATCTCCTACGTGAGCGACTGGGCCGTCCAGGGCCTCGGGGTCTGGATCGACGACATCGATGCTCCAGGGACCAATGCCGACACCGACTTCGAGAGCGGCTTGGCGAGCTGGGTCGTTGGGGATCCCACGGAGATCGGCAGCGACATCAACGCGCTCGACTGGATCTCCACCACGGACGTCGGCTTCACCGAAGGGGCCGCGACATCCATGACTCCTGATAACGCCGAGTTCCGGACCTTGTACCTCGGGTTCGCCCTCGAGAACGTCAAGACGCCGGAGGCCCGCGAGGAAATCATGACCAAGGCGCTCGCCTATCTGATCGGGTCCTAGGGGGAGCGAGTTCAGCGGACGGGGGCCGGCCGCGTAGCGGCCGGCTCCCCGCTCGCTGAGTACCGGGGCCACCACGTTGCGACGTACCATGCGAGCCGTGGCAACCCGTACCAGACACCACCCGCATCGGCACACGCTCCGGGGGTTCGGGTACTTCCGGCGGCTGGGGCCCGGGCTGGTGACGGGTGCCTCCGACGACGACCCATCTGGGATCGGCACCTACTCGCAGGCGGGAGCGGCCTTCGGCTTCGGACTGCTGTGGACGGCCTGGATCACGCTCCCGCTCGCCGCCGCGGTCCAGGAGACCGCCGCCCGCCTGGGGCTGGTCACCGGGCATGGGCTGGCGACGCTCATCAAGCTGCGGTTCCCGCGGTGGGTGCTCATCGGGGCGGTCACGCTGGTGGCCGTGGCCAACGGCTTCAACATCGGGGCGGACCTTGGCTCGATGGCGGCCTCGGTCCGTCTGCTGGTCCCGCTCCCCCAGGCACTGCTCCTCGTCGGGATGGCCGGCCTGATGGTCGGCCTGGAGATCCTCCTCCCATACGAGCAGTACGCGAAGGTGCTCCGATGGCTCACGCTGTCGCTCGGGACATACATCGCGGTGCTCTTCGTCATCGACGTGAACTGGGGGAGCGTCTTGCGCCAGACCCTTATCCCGAGGGTCTCCTGGAACCGGCCACAGATCGCCGTGCTCATCGCCATCCTTGGAACGACCATCTCCCCCTACCTGTTCTTCTGGCAGACGAGCGAGGAGGTCGAGGAGAAGCAGTTGGAGAAGAAACATGCGGTCGATCGCGAGCACCTCGCGCTCATGCGCACCGACGTGCTGACCGGGATGGCCTCGGCAGTCCTGGTGATGTTCGCCATCATGGTGGCCTCGGCCGCGACCCTTGGGAGCAAGGGGGTGACCACCGTCCAGACGGCTCAGCAGGCGGCGGAGGCGCTTCGGCCCATCGCGGGGAGTCTGGCCAGCCTGCTGTTCACCTTGGGGATCGTGGGGACCGGCCTGCTGGCCGTCCCGGTGCTGGCGGGCTCGACGGCCTTCGCCCTATCGGAGGCCTTCGGGTGGCAGGAGGGCCTGGGCAAGAAATTCAGCGGGGCCCGCAAGTTCTACGTGGTGATCGCGGTCGCGATGCTCGTCGGCCTGGTCATGAACTTCGTCGGCGTGGACCCCGTCCGGGCTTTGTACTTCGCCGCCATCCTGAACGGCGTGGCCGCTCCCCCGCTCATCCTGCTCATGTTGATCCTGTCGAACCACGAACCGACGTGCGGCAAGTGGACCGGGAGGCGATGGTCCAACGCGCTCGTCGGGCTGGCGTTGGTGTTGATGACCGCCCTGCCGATCGCGTACCTGGTCGTCTAGGCCACCAGTGTGACCGGGATGTCCACGACGTTGATGGGTTTGCCGTCCTCGGCGCTCGACTCGTACACCCGGATCGTGCCGGGCTGGGTGGTGTCAACCGTGAACGGGACGGCCTTGGAGAACGTCCCTCGGCACCCCGTTCCGCAGCTCGCGGTGGTGAACGTCCGGACGATCGGCTTCCCAGCCGAGTCCAGGATGTCGATGCTGACCGTGGCCTCGAACACGTCGGCGTTCCCCTCGATGCTGACGGGGCTGGAGACCTCGTCGCCGGACCGGGGGCTCGTGACCACGATGGCGGAGTCCGGGGTCGGTGAGCTCGACGTCGGCGAGGGCGAGCCGGTCGCCGAGGGACCGGCGCCGGACTGGGACCCAGACGAGCACGCCACCATTGCGACCGCGACGACGAGGAGAGCAACGAGCGGGGAACGGTGCCTCATGTGCTCATTCCGACGCCGGGTTGACCCGGAAAGGTTCCAGCCGGTATCAGTGACGGGCCATCTGGCACTGGAGGCTCGGTGATCGGGGATCGTGCGACCATCCTGTTCTTCCCTGAGGGGGCATATGGACCGACCAATAACTGTATCGGCATCGGCAACATCCTGAAGGCCCGGGGCCATCGGGTGGTTTTCGTGGTCGAGGAGTCCTTCGCCGGGACCCTGGAGGCACGGGGATTCGAGGAGGCCCACATGCGGCTGCAACCT
>JBOGVG010000045.1:0-4171 GCA_050692435.1 Actinomycetota bacterium | reverse complement strand
CGATGCCGAAGAGCAACACGAACGGCAGGAGGTAGGCGTACGCGGGGATCGTCTGCATCGCGTCCAGGATCGGCCGGAGCACTCGCTCCACCCGGGGACGCCGACCGGCCCAGATCCCGACCGGGATCCCGATCGCGAGAGCGGTGACAACGGAGACGAACATCAGCGCAAGGGTTGCGATGCTCGCCTCCCACACGCCCAGGAGGCCGAAGCCGAGGACACCGGCCGCGGTGAGCAGGGCCATGCGCCAACCGGCCACCACGCCCGCGAGCGCGGTGGCGCCGACGAGCAGACCGAGCCACGTGATCCGTTCGAGGACGTTCACGGTGGCGTCGAACACGACCGTGATGGTCTCCTCGATGGGCGTGATGAGATACACGAACAGCCAGCTGGTGGTGCGGTTCTGGATCGCCCAATCCCGGAACGCGTCGAACCAACCGGTGACGTCGACGACCCATTGGTCGGGGAAACCGGGCGTGAGCCACAGCAGCCCGATCGCGACAACGGCTACCGCGACGACGGACCACCCGATCCGGCGAGGCCACGAACCCGGCATCGCGAAGGGGACCGGCGCCGCGATCGCCTCGTCGGGTACGGGCGGGTGCGGCCTGGTCGGTGCGACGGCCACGGCTACCGTTCCTCGACGAGCGCGGCCATCACGGCATCGCGATCGATGATCCCCACGACGTCGCCGTCGTCCACCACGCGGATCACGCGATCGGCTTGCGCCACCATCGGGATCAGCTCCTGCACGACCGTCCCGGGCGCGACGGTCGGCCCGTCGGCGGGGGCATCACCGTTGGTCGGCCGCATGATCGCGCGCGCGGTCAGTACGTGCGCTCGGGGGACGTCCTTCGTGAAATCTGCCACGTAGTCGTCGGCAGGGTGCGCCACGACCTCCTCGGGGGTCCCGACCTGGACGAAGACCCCATCTTTCATGATGGCGATACGGTTCCCGAGCTTCAGCGCCTCCATGAGGTCGTGGGTGATGAAGATCATCGTCTTCTTCACCTCGCGCTGGAGCTTGATCACCTCGTCCTGCATGTCGCGGCGGATCAGCGGGTCCAGGGCGCTGAACGGCTCGTCGAACAGCATGATCTCCGGGTCCGTGGCCAGCGCCCGAGCCAGGCCGACGCGCTGTTGCATGCCCCCGGACAGCTCGTCGGGGAAGGAGTTCCCCCAGCCGCCCAACCCGACCAGCTCCAGGACCCGTCCGGCGCGCTTCGAGCGGTCCTCTCTCCCCACGCCCTGCACTTCGAGGCCGAAGGCGACGTTGTCGACGATCCGCCGGTGGGGGAGCAGACCGAAATGCTGGAAGACCATGCTCACCTTGCGGCGTCGCAGCTCCCGGAGGCGCTCCTCCGACAGCCGCACGACGTCCTCCCCGTCGATCAGGACCTGGCCGGCGGTCGGGTCGTGCAGGCGGTTGATCATGCGCACGAGGGTGGACTTCCCGCTTCCGGACAGTCCCATCACGACGAAGACCTCGCCCTTGCCGACGTCGAAGGAGATGTCCCGGACGGCCGTGACGCAGCCGGTCTTCTCGAGCAGCTCGGCCCGGGGCAGGTCGGCCTGGGGCGAGCCCACGATGCGCTCCGCCTTAGGGCCGTAGACCTTCCACACGTTCCGGCACGAAACGGTCACGTCGGCCACGCCGGTGACTCTCCCCTCAGGACCATGGTCGCCGTCCGCTGAATCTTCGACCCCTGGCGGCACCTGCGCAAGAGAGGGGTTGCGTCGCAGGCAACAGACCGGGTGCGCACGGGTACCGCGCCGGGGCACAATCATCCTGATGGAGCCCTCGAGGTACGACTTCGTCATCGTCGGAGGCGGCTCGGCCGGGTCCTGCCTGGCGAACCGACTGAGCGCCGATCCGTCGAACCGGGTGCTGGTGCTCGAGGCCGGGCGGCCCGACTACCTCTGGGACGTCTTCATCCACATGCCGGCGGCGCTCACCTTCCCCATCGGGAGCCGCTTCTACGACTGGAAGTACGAGTCCGAGCCGGAGCCGTTCATGCGCGCCCGGCGCATCTACCACGCCCGGGGCAAGGTGCTGGGCGGCTCGAGCAGCATCAACCGGATGATCTTCCAGCGCGGCAACCCCCTGGACTACGAGCGGTGGGCCGGCGAGCCCGGGATGGAGACCTGGGACTACGCCCACTGCCTGCCGTACTTCAAGCGCATGGAGAGCTGCCTCGCCGCGGCCGATGACGACCCGTTCCGCGGCCATGACGGGCCCCTGGTGCTGGAACGCGGTCCAGCCACCAACCCGCTGTTCGGGGCGTTCTTCGAGGCGGTCCGGCAGGCCGGATACCCGCTCACCGACGACGTGAACGGGTACCGGCAGGAGGGCTTCGCTCCCTTCGACCGCAACGTCCACCGCGGCCGGCGCCTGTCGGCGTCCCGCGCGTACCTGCGTCCGGTCTCCCGCCGCCCCAACCTGGACGTGCGGTGCCGAGCGTTCGTGACCAGGATCCTGTTCGAGGGGAACCGCGCCGTCGGCGTCGAGTACGAGAGCGGGAGCGGGTCCGCCCGGCAGGTGCGAGCGGGGGAGGTCGTCCTGTGCGGTGGCGCGATCAACTCGCCCCAGATCCTCCAGGTCTCCGGGGTGGGGAACGCCGACGAGCTGAAGGGCGTCGGCGTCGACCCGGTTCACGACCTGCGGGGGGTGGGCGAGAACCTCCAGGACCACCTGGAGGTGTACGTGCAGCACGCGTGCACGCAGCCGGTCTCGATGGCCCCGTACCTGAAGTGGCGATACCGGCCGTGGATCGGCTTCCAGTGGCTCTTCTTCCGGAGGGGACCGGGGGCGACCAACCACTTCGAGGCGGGGGGGTTCGTCCGGAGCAACGACGACGTCGACTACCCCAACGTCATGTTCCACTTCCTGCCGATCGCGGTCCGCTACGACGGCTCGGCGCCGGCGGGAGGGCACGGCTACCAGGTGCACGTGGGGCCGATGTACTCGGACGCCCGGGGGTCGGTGAAGATCACGTCCTCCGACCCGAGAATGCATCCCGCGCTCAGGTTCAACTACCTGTCCACCCGGCAGGACCGGCGGGAGTGGGTGGAGGCGATCCGCATCGCTCGCCGCATCCTCAGCCAGCCCGGCCTGCGCGAGTTCGACGGCGGCGAGATCTCGCCCGGCGCCTCGGTCCAGACCGATGAGGAGATCCTGAGCTGGGTAGCTCGAGACGGCGAGACAGCCCTGCACCCATCGTGCACCTGCAAGATGGGCATCGACGAGGCCTCGGTGGTGGATCCGGCGAGCATGAAGGTCCATGGGCTCGAGGGGGTACGCGTGGTCGACGCGTCCGTGATGCCGTACGTCACGAACGGCAACATCTACGCCCCCGTCATGATGGTGGCCGAGAAGGCCGCGGACCTCATCCTGGGCAACACTCCGCTGCCGCCCGCCGGGGTCGAGTTCTTCCGCCACCCGCGGAGGTAGCCGAACGGATCTGCGGCGAAGTGCTCACGCCGGCGACGCTCACGCCGGCGGACGCGCTTCCGCCAGCGCGTCCACGGCGATCGCCCCACGGCGCGTCACCATCAGGGGGTTCGCCTCCAGCGACACGAGCCGGCCCCGCAGGTCGTGGGCCGCCCGGGCGACGGCCTCCACCACTCTCGCCACCGCGTGGAGGTCGTGCACATCCGGGTCCAGGCGGCAGCCGGCGGCCTGCTCCTCGACGAACCGGACGGCCTGCTTTCGCGAGAGCGGCGCCGCGACGAACGTCGCCTCCCCCACCTCGGCCACCGCACCGCCCGGCCGGACGGTAACGGCGGCCCCGAACCGTTCGTCGAGCACCGCCCCCACCAGGACCTCGGCCCCCGGCACCATCCGCTGGACGAGCACCTTGGGCCGCTTCGCCCCGGCCCGCTTCGCCGCGCGGAGGACGTCGGCCGCCGCGGCCTCCACCTGCTCCGGAGTGGCGAGCCCGAGCCGCACCCCGCCCAAACGGGCTTTGTGCGGGATCTCGGGGGCCACGGCCTTCACCGCGACGGGGAACCCGATGACCCGGGCACCCCGGGCCGCCTGCTCGGGCGTGTCCACGGTGCGCTCCTTCGGACGCGGCACGCCATACAGCTCGAGGAGTCTCGCCGCTCGAGCCTCGTCGAGCGGCCCGCGAACGCCCCGAAGGACCCGGAGCGCCTTCGTCCGGTTGGGGTG
>JBOGVG010000044.1:0-2655 GCA_050692435.1 Actinomycetota bacterium | reverse complement strand
CAACGCCAGTGCTGCGAGCAGCGCGACGAACGCGAGCCCGGCCACGAGCCGCCGGGCCCGCCCCCTGGTCCCCATGGGGTTCTACATCGGTCACCCGCCCGGGTGACCTTAAGGGGCTCGGAGGGACTAGCCGGGGAACGAGCCCGCGATCGAGCTGTCGGGGCGGGCTGAATCCGGTGGTCAGGCTCCGCTGGTCATCGATGTGATCGATGACCGACCTCAGAACCCACTGGCTGCGAGGGCAGGTTGTCGTTCGACCGTTGTCTGACGGGGCGGCCCCGGGCCCGCGCGATAGCGGCTCCCGTCGGGGTGGAACCACCGGGCCGTGCCGTCCGGATCGCGCCGTAGCCCCCAGCCGTATTCGTGAACGAGCTTGTGGTGGAACGTGCACACGAGGACCAGGTTGTCGAGATCGGTTGGGCCTCCGCGCTCCCACCACACGATGTGATGGGCCTGAGTGAATCGACGCGCTCCGCACCCCGGGAACCGGCACTCGTGATCCCGGTACCGAAGCTGGCGCATCATCCACGCCGAGGGCTCTCTGGACATCCGCCCGAGGCGCACCGGCTGGCCCGCTTCATCCTCGATCACCGCCTGGACCCGCCCGTTGCAGAGCAGGCGTCTGGCGGTCTCGGCGTGGACGACCCCACCGTCTTCGAGCTCACACCCACCGCGCCCTGAGACGAGGGCACCGAGCGGTGCGTGGACGACCACCGTGGCCCGGTCGGGATCGGCGTCGGCCGCAAGGCGGGAGGAGCACAGCGCCACCAGGGCGTCGGCCCTCCTCGCGTCGGCGTGGACGGCATCTTCCTCTTTCGGCATGACCGGAAGCTGCTCGGCCAGACGCTCCAACGCCCGGGCAACCACGGCCCCCTGGGCCGCGGGAAGCTCGGCTTCCAGCCCGAAGCGCCTGCCGTCGTCGAGGTACCACCACGACAGGAAGCGGCTCCTGTCCGCGTCCTGAGCCTCTTCGATCGACTGGCGAGCCGCCAGGTCCGCCTTGCGCCTGATGCAGGCGCATGACACGCCCCTGGCCCACCGGGTGAGCCTCGCCTCGGTCTCCGCCGTGGCGAACCGGGCGAGCTCGACGACCTTGTCCATCCCGACCTCACCCGAGGTGAACGCCTCGGAGAGACGAGGGAGTCCCTCGAGCGCGTGGGCCGCGGCGATCCACCGCCTGGCCTTCCACTCCGAGATGCCGTGGCGGATCAAGATCCAGTGGGCCATGTCGCGGGCCCCGGAGTTCCGCCACAGCTCACGGCGGTCACCTTCTGCGATCAGCCGGAGCAGCTCGCGCTGGGCGCCCGAGATGCGGGCATGGAGGGCGTCGATCCTCTCGGTTAGCTCTTCGTTGCGGCGGTCGTCTCGAACGTGCACCCGGACCTCGATCGGTCACGGGGGGAGGCTCAATCACTATATCGAACAGACGTTCGATTGTCAAGGTCAGGCGGTTCCCCGCGACCAGGTATTCAAGGATCGGCACCCACCGGCGCGTGCGCTCAGACCACCACCAACTCGACGCGGGCCATGAGCCCGAAGTCCCTGTCCTGGGAGTAGAGCGGGATGCCGTGGGCCACTGCGGTCGCCGCGATCAGAGCGTCTACAACCCTGGGCTGCCTCCGGTCGCGCCGAGCCTCCGCCACGATCTCCGCGAACACTCTGGCCACAAGGTCGTCCACAGGCAGCGGCTCGAACGCGCGTTCCACGCGCGCCAACGTGCGGAGGCGCTGCGCCCGAACCCTCTGACCTCGGGCCAGCAGGACTCCCACATGCAGCTCCGCGATGGTCATCACCGAGATCGCCGCCTCGTCGGGGAGTGGGCTCAGCTCCCGTCTCTGCTCCTGACCGACGAACACCGAGGTGTCCAGCAACCCCCTCACAGCTCGTCGACCGTGGAGCCGACGGCAGCGTGAACATCGTCTACGAACCCGGGATCAAGCGGGTCGTCGACGATGATCCGCTCGAAATCCGAGCGGGACACGAACCGCCTCGCCTCGGAAACCGGAACGAGGTCGGCCACGGGGCGCCCCCGCACGGTCACCCGCAGCCTTTGGCCGGCCGCGACCTGCTTGAGGACCTCGGTGATCTCGTTGCGAAGCTCCCTCTGGGGAATCTCCCTATCCGGCCTCATGGGGCAACAATCGTAGCACCTCGTAGCAGAGATGGAACTTCGCCTCGCCACCCGCGTATGAGGCCGCGAGTAGGGGCCGCGGCCACTGGTAAGGAATGGACCTTTGGCACCGGCCATTTCGGGGAACAACGAAAGGCGAGTGCATGCTACAGTCACGCCCGTGGTCGCCCCCATCGCTGTTTCTCCGACTGCCCGAAACCCGCGGGCCTCGATCGACGTTCAGTTAGTGGGATGAGTATGGCCACACGGGTGTCCGAGCTGCGGAATGGGGCCGCCAAGGCGGATGCCCGGCCCTATGCGGACCTGGACGACCGCATGCTGGTGCTGGACTTCCAGGCCGGCAACGCGGAGGTGTTCGGGGAGATCCACCGCCGGTACGCCGGGCTGGCCCGGCACGTCTGCCAGCGGATCCTGGGGAACGCCGACGACGCGGACGAGGCCACCCAGGAGGCCATGCTCCGGATCTACCAGGGCCTTCCCCGGTTCAACGGGCGCTACGCGCTCCAGCCGTGGGTGGCCCGCAT
>JBOGVG010000043.1:0-20810 GCA_050692435.1 Actinomycetota bacterium | reverse complement strand
TGGGCGCGGTCGTCGTGTTCGACGGGGTGCACCTCGCCCAGCATCGGCTGATCGACGCCCGCGCGATCCAGGCCGACTTGCTCGTGTGCTCGCCATACAAGACGTTCGGGCCGCACCTCGGCGTCCTGTTCGGCCGGCGCGAGGTGCTCGAGGAGCTCCGCACGTACAAGGTTCGCCCCGCGAGCGAAGAGGTCCCGTACCGCTGGGAGACAGGAACGCAGAACCACGAGGGGTACGCCGGGTTCGTGGCCGCCGTCGAGTACCTGGCCCACGTGGGACGGACCTACGGCAGGCCATCCGGGCCGAGGCGCCGTGACGCCATCGTCGCCGGGTTCGACGTCATCGGCTCGCACGAGGCCGGGCTGGCGCGCCGGTTCCTTGGCGGCGTGGCCGGCGTCCCCACCGTCCGGCTGTACGGCATCGAAGACCCGGCGCGCATCTTCGAGCGCACGCCCACGTTCGCCGTCCGGGTGGGCGACCGGCACCCGTTCGAGACGGCGAAGATCCTCGGCGAGCGGGGCATCTTCGTGTGGGACGGCCACTACTACGCGCTCGAGCTCATGGAGCGCCTGGGCCTCCAGGAGACCGGCGGGGCCGTGCGGATCGGGTTCTGCCACTACAACACGAACGACGAGGTGGACCGGGTCCTCGGGGAGCTCGCCTCCCTGGCCTGACGGCCGACCGGGTCCCCTAGCCCGAGTTTCCGCAGGTCGTGGGGTTGTAGGATGGGCCGCGTTTCCCCACGCGACCCGAGAGGACCACGAATGCGCATCCTGATCCTGGGCGGCGACGGGTACCTCGGCTGGCCGACCTCGATGCACTTCTCCCGGCGGGGCCACGAGGTGCACGCCGTCGACAACTATCTCCGGCGACGGGCCCACGCCGAGGCCGGCACGGACTCGCTCACTCCCATCCCGGAATCCCTCCTCGCCCGGGCCAGGGCCTGGCGCGACGTCACCGGCCTTGAGATCGGCGTGACGGAGGGCGACCTGATGGACTGGGACGTGCTGGAGCGCGCGGTCCGGGAGTTCCGGCCGGAAGCCATCGTCCACTACGGCGAGATGCCGTCCGCCCCCTACTCGATGATCGACCGCGAGCACGCCGCGTTCACCCAGACGAACAACGTCGTGGGAACGCTGAACGTGCTCTTCGCCATGGCGGAGCTGGCGCCCCAGGCCCACCTGGTGAAGCTCGGGACGATGGGCGAGTACGGCACGCCGAACATCGACATCGAAGAGGGATTTATCACCATCGACCACAACGGGCGGAGCGATACGCTTCCGTTCCCCAAGACGCCCGGGAGCTTTTATCACCTGACGAAGGTGCACGACTCGCACAACATCCACTTCGCCTGCCGGGTGTGGGGCCTGCGGTCGACCGACCTCAACCAGGGCGTGGTCTACGGCATCGAGACGGAGGAAACCGCGCTCGACCCTCGCCTGGCCACCCGGTTCGACTACGACGAGGTCTTCGGCACCGCCCTCAACCGGTTCTGCCTCCAGGCGGTGATTGGCCACCCGCTCACCGTCTACGGCAGGGGGGGCCAGACCCGCGGGTACCTCAACATCGTCGACACGCTTCGGTGCGTCGAGCTCGCCGTGCTGAACCCACCGGAGCCCGGCGAGTACCGGGTGTTCAACCAGTTCACGGAGCAGTTCTCGATCCTGGACCTGGCCCGCCAGGTGCGCGAGGCCGGGACCGCCTACGGCCTCCCCGTCGAGGTCCGCCATCTGGAGAATCCTCGGGTGGAGGCCGAGGAGCACTACTACAACCCCATGCACACGAAGCTCCTCGACCTCGGACTGGAACCGCACCTGCTGTCGGAGACCCTGATCGAGTCGATGTTCGCCGCCATCGAGCGGCACAAGGATCGCGTGATCCTCGACCACATCCTGCCGAAGACCCGCTGGCGGGCGCCGGTCCGCGAGCCCGCACCCCACTGACGAGGCCCGATGATCGCCCTACGGATCCTGGGGGGGCTCGCGGCGGTCGCGTTTCTCGCGCTCGCCATGTTCAGGTATCGGCGGCGCCAGATCAGCCGGCTGTCCCTGATCATCTCATCGGGCATCACGTTGGGCGTCCTGCTGCTCGCCGTGGTGCCCGACCTGTTCAACCCCATCTTCGACATGCTCAACTTCCGGCCCGGGAGCGGCCGCCGGCTGACGGCGACCCTGCTCGTTGCGGTGGCCGTCCTGTTCGCGCTGGTGATCCGGATGCAGTCGTCCGTGGACGTGAACGAACGGAGCATCCGGCTGCTGGTGGAAGCCCTGGGGAGGGAGCGTTTCGACTGGGGTGCGGCGGGCGAACTGCCTTCGGGGAAGCGGATCGTCGTGATCTCCCCCGCCCACAACGAGGTGGAGAACGTGGGCGCGGTGATCCACGCCATGCCGGAGGAGATCGAGGGATACGTGGTCGTGCCGATCGTGATCGACGACGGGTCGGAGGACGCCACGGCCGAGGTGGCCCGGCACGCCGGCGCGTTGGTGGCAAGCCTTCCCATCCGGCGAGGAGGCGGGCTAGCCCTCAGGGTGGGTTACGAGATCGCGCTGAAGCTCGGCGCCGACATCGTGGTCACGATCGATGCGGACGGCCAGCACCTGCCGGAGGAGATGCCCATCCTGGTGAAGCCGATCCTCGAAGGGGAGGCCGACCACGTGAACGGCTCCCGGATGCTCGGCGAGTTCGAGCGGGGGCCACTCGTCCGCCACCTCGGCATCCACTTCTTCTCGTGGCTGGTGACCATCCTCACCGGGCAACGGGTGACCGACGTCGCGAGCGGCTATCGCGCCACCCGGGCGGAAACGCTTCGAAAGCTGGTCTTGGAACAGGACCAGTTCTGGAGCTCCGAGGTCCTGATCGAGTGCCTTCGTCACCGGGCGCGGATCGCGGAGGTCCCCGTCACGTTCCTCACCCGCCGGGGCGGGGAGTCCAAGAAGCCGAAGTCGCTTCGGTACGGCTGGAACTTCGCGAAGGCCGTCGGCAAGACCTGGCTCAGGTAGCGGCCAGGGCCGCCGCCACCTCGGCGGCGAGGGCGGCGTTCGACTCGAGCAGCGCGAGGTTCGCCTCCAGGCTGGCCCCGCGCGTCCGGTCTGAGAGGCACGACAGCAGGAACGGGGTGACATCCTTACCCCGGACACCCTCGCTCTCGGCCCGGTCCTCGCACCCGCGGACGGCGGCCTCCACGACCTCGCGATCCAGCGCGTGGCCCTGCGGCACCCGGTTACAGAGCAGGACCGACGAGTCCACGCCGAGGTCTCGACGGCTGCGCGCCACATCCGCCGCGGCCGCGGGCGACTCCACGCGGTGCTCCAGCTGGACGTCGGCCTCCAGGACCACGAAGAACGGGAGCCGGCCGCAGCGGTAGCCCACCACCGCGATCCCCAGCTCCTCCAGCCGCTCTGCCGTCGCCGCCGGGTCCACGATCGACTTCGGCCCGGAGCACACCACGAGACCCGGCGTCCGGGCCAGCTCCAGCAGGTCGGCCGAGACGTCGCCGGAGCGGGGGTGCACGCCGCCGACTCCGCCGGTGGCCATGACCTCGATCCCGGCTCGCTGGGCGGCCCAGAGCGTCGACGACACCGTGGTCGCCCCGAGCGCCCCCGACGCGAGGGCCACGGGCAGGTCCCGGCGAGCGACCTTCGCCGCGCTCCCCGGCTCGGCCAGGCGAGCCAGTTCCTCCTCCGTCAGCCCGACCCGAACGGCGCCGGCGTCCAACGCGACCCACGCCGGGACCGCACCCCGGCTCCGGATCGCCTTGCCCATGGCGGCAGCCGCGTCCAGATTCTGAGGGACCGGCAGGCCCTGCGCGAGGACGCTCGTCTCCAGGGCCACCACGGGCCCGCCGCCGGACAGGGCCCCGGCCACCTCCTCCGAGACCCGCAGGACCTCCGTCATCCTGCCTGCCGGCTGGGCCACAGCTTTAGGCTGGCGGCTACGCGGGCCCCCGCAGCGCACGCTGCGCGGAGGGCGTCGCCCGCCGAGGCCCCGGCCGCCAGGCGGGCCAGGAGGACCCCGTCGAAGGCGTCGCCCGCCCCCGTGGGGTCGACCTCCTTCACCGGTTCCGCGTCGTAGCGGATCAGCAGGCCCTGCCACGACAAGGCCGCGCCGCGCTCGCCGAGCTTCACGCACACCACGGGGTACCGCCGGGCCAAAGCCTCGGCAGCGTCCTCGCCTCGGTGCCCGCACAGCACCTCGGCCTCCCGCTCGTTCGCGAGCAGGACCGTGGCGGCGTCCGTGGCTTCGAAGAAGCGCTGCGTGCCGAAGTCTTTGAGGAGCGGCCAGGAGCCCGCGTCCACCGCGACGTACTGCGCTCTCGCGCGTTCGAGGGCGGCCCGGGCCGCCGGGAGCGAACCCTCGTCCAGCACGACGTACCCGGACACAAGGACGGCGCCGGCCTCGATCGCGGCGGGAAGGTCGTCCGGCGACAGCCGGGCGTTCGCTCCCCGGTCCGCCACCATCGAGCGCTCCCCCGCCTCGTGGATCACGAGCATCGTGCCGGTGGAGGCGCCGGGGTCGACCGCCAGGACGGTCTCGACACCCCACTCCGCGATGGACTCGCGTATCAGGCGGCCGGGGAGGTCGTTCCCCACCCGGCCGTGGAGCCGGACCCGCGCCCCGGCGGCGGCCGCCCACACCGCGGCGGTGGCGGCGCTCCCTCCCGGGCGGACCAGCACGCGCCCGTGGACGTCACCTCCCTCGGCGAGCGCGGCGGTCTGCACGCTCACGTCCACCATCACGTCCCCCACGGTCACCACGTCCATGGAGCGACAACCCTATCGCGCTGGTCTCTCCGGGCGGCAAGGATCGGTGGACCGGTCCGCCGGCGACGCCGAACGTGCTACGTGGTCGAGCGTCAGGCTATCGGGGTCTGCCGAGACCGGCGAGCCGAACGCCGCCAGTGGTAGACGAAGACGGCGAAGGAGGCGAGCGCCGAGATGCCGCCGGTCACGAGTTGCGCGATCCCTCCCTCGCGTTCGGCGGTCGCCGATGAGAACTGGGCCGTAACCCCGGGGGCGATCACCCTGAACAGCCCGTAGGCGGCAGCGGCTCCAGCCACCAGCACGATCAGCACGGAGACGAAACAGACGGCGTGAACGTACGCCTGGTAGGTCCGCCACGCCGGGCTGGCCTCCACGCCCGGCTCGGTCAGGAGCTCTCGGGCCTTGGCCGCGTGGAAGCGGAGGACCATCCCCGCCGCCACGGCGATGAGGGCCACTTGGACGGCCATCCGCCACCACTCCCGGTCGGGGTCGAACGACTGGTACTGCCGGAAGCCCTGCTGCGATCCCTCGAATCCGGGGGCCGGGGCGATGAGCTCCTCGCCGTACACCGCGCTACCGGGTCCGATCGGGACGGGGATCTCCCCCGCCGAGTCGGGGAGCGGGATGCGCACCACGGCCTGGACCACGCCGATCATCGCGAACAGGGTGATGAACAGCGAGATGAAGGTGACGGCGAATAGGTAGAAGGCGTAGGTGCGGCCTCCCGTGGGATCGGGATCGCCCCGTCCGGCAAGAGCCAGGACCCCCAGGACGACCAGGCCCAGCAGGACCAGGGGGATCAGCCCGAGGAGCGCGAAGAACTCCATGTCAGCCGAACCGTACCATCAGGCGCTCTCCCTGATCCCCGCAGCCTCCTCGGCCCACCGGCCGAACGCCCCCCAGAACGGGTCCACGCCCGGGTGCTCCAGGGGCTGCTCGCCCCGGTCGGTCACGAGCACCGGCCCCTGCTCGCGTTCCGTCACCTCGCCGACCACAGCCGACTCGACTCCGGCGTCCGAGAGAGCGGCCACGAACGCGCCCTCCCGGCCCGGCACTACCGTGCAGATCAGCGTGCCTTCGGAGATCGAGGTGTAGGGCTCCATGCCGGCGTACTCGCACACCGCGCGAACCTCCGGCCGGACAGGGATCGCGGCGAGATCGATCTGCATCCCCACGTTCGACGCCGCGGCAACCTCGGTGAGGCCGCCGAACACGCCACCTTCCGTCGCGTCGTGCATGGCGGTCACTCCCTCGTCGCGCAGGCCGAACCGGCGCGCCACCGTGGCCTCGGGCACCACCGTCATCCGTTCGAACAGCGCGTCGGCGGCCTTCACCATGTCGTCCCCCACGCCCCTGGCCAGGCGCTCGGGGAACGTCGCCGCGAAGAGCGCCGTGGCCTCGATGGCCGCGCCCTTCGTCACGACGACCTTGTCGCCGGGTCGAGCCATCTTCGGCGTCACGTAGCGGTCCTCGGGCCCCGCGGCCATGCACACGGCGCCGCCCACCATGGGCCAGTTACAGCCCTCGTAGCGCGCGGTGTGGCCGGTGACCACGGCGATGCCGATGTCCTCGCACGTTCGGTGGAAGGCGTCCCACAGGGCCGTCAGCTCGTCGTCCGTGATCTCGGGTGGCAGGTTCAGGTCCACCGCCATCCACCGGATGGGCAGGCCGCTGGTGGCCGCGTCCGAAGCCAGGATGTGCACGGCGAACCACGCGGCCCGCTCCCAACCGTAGGCCGGCACGATGAAGACCGGATCGGCCGTGAGCGCAACGGCCACGCCGTCGGCGACACGGACCACGCCGACGTCGACTCCGTGCTCCGGGCCGACCAGCACGTCCGGGTCCTCGGCCCCCAGCCGTCGCAGGATGATCTGGTCGAACAGCTCCGCGGTGGCCTTCCCCAGCCTCTGCTCCGTCATGCTCAGCCTCCTCGCACCGATGCCTGCGCCCGAACGACCTCCACGAGCTCCCGGGTCGCCGCGACCGGATCCGATGACCCGCCGACGGCCGAGACCACGGCGACGCCCACAGCCCCGGCGGCCAGCACCTGCCGGGCGTTCGAGGCGTCGATGCCGCCGATGCCGACGACGGGAAGCGATGTCGCCCGGACCACGGCCCGAAGCCCATCCAGTCCGATGGGGACGGCCTCCGGCTTCGTGAGGGTCGACCACACGGTGACGCCGAGGTAGTCGGCGCCAGCGGCTTCGGCCGCTCGGGCTTGGTCCTCCGTGCCGACGCTGATCCCCAAGACCCGACCCGAGCCCAACAGTTCCCGGACATCTTCGAGCCGGTCGTTCTGGCCGACGTGCGCTCCCCCGGCGTCGCTCGCCGCCGCGATATCGACCCGGTCGTTCACGACGAACAGGACGCCGGCCGCCCGGCAGGCGCCGGCCAACTCCGCCGCGAGCGTGAGCAGGTTCTCATCAGAGAGCTCCGGCGCGCGAAGCTGCACGGCGTCGGCGCCCCCCCGGATGGCGGCCAGCGCCACGTCACGATGGTCTCGGCCGGAGGCGTGCCCGCTCGAGGTGATGACGTACACCCCGAGGGAAACGGACCTCGCGTCCATCGCTCCCTCCGCCGGCATTACCCGGATCAGGTTCCGCGGGTCGCCGGCGCTTTCGGTTCGGGGGCTGCCGCTTCGCTGCTTGAGCCCCCGTGACACTGGGGCTATCGCTTCGCTACTTGAGCCCCCGGCCGCCAGCCGGCCTCTCAGCCCGGTCTTCCCGAGCTCCCCGGTCCTTCGCCCTCGAGTATACGTGTGGATGGACGTCGAACGTCGCCGATCTCTCGGACCGAATCGTACGGCCGAGATCATCGGCCCGCTCCCTGCACTCGTGCGATGCGCCGCTCTCGCTTCACCTTCTTCCAGTCGCTCGCCTTCGTCGAGTACAGGACATCGGTCACGATCTGGAGCACGCCGAGGGCGCCGAGCGCCCACGCCGCCCAGGCCGGAGCCTCCGTGGCCCACCAGAACGCCAGCGCCACGAACGGCGCGACCTTCGTGGCGAGTGCGCCGGACGCGTGCATCCATGCCCGGGCGCCGGGCGACGCGCGCAGGTAGGTCGCGTAGTCCGTCTTCAGGCCCGGCAGTGGCGGGAACCGGCCGCCGAAGAAATACGCGACGAACCTGACTCCGGCCAGCCGCCCCGCGGCCCAGTGCGCCAGGTCGTGGAGGGAGACGGCCCAAGCGCCGGCGGCCACCACGAGCGCGATCCCCGCGAGGGCGGGGTCCTCCGTACGGAGCGCGACGACCGCGGCTCCTGCCCCGATCAGCGTTCCACCCGCCAGCACCAGGGTCCCGAACCACACCGGGAACCGGATCCTCACACGTCCCTCGAAGGCCTTCCGGTCGATCCGGCCGGCCTGGTCGGCCCAGTGCGCGGATAGCATCGGGTCGGCCTTCACCTTGCGCAGGAGCCGCCAGAAGCCGAGCCCCGACAGGTCCGTCTCCCCCTCGTCGACCGCGGCCTCGATCCGGGCGAACGCGTCCTGGTAGGTCTCGTCTGCTTCAGGAACGCCCGTACCTTGGCCCATCCGGCCTCCGTTCCACGCTACGATGTGCCCCCGGCCCCTCACACGGCGCCCGCACGCGGGAGGAAGAGCCACGTCCAGTCGCACGCAGCCGGACCCCACGGTCCGCATCCCCGAGACGAAACCCAGCCTAACCACCCTCGATGGCCGGTACCACGTCCTCGATCGACTCGCCGCGGGTGGGGTGGGCGAGGTGTTCCGGGCGCACGACGCCGTGCTCGTCCGGGAGGTGGCGGTCAAGGTCCTGCACCCCAACCTGGCGGGCGACCTCGGGTTCGTGAACCGGTTCCGCCGAGAGGCCCGGGCCGCCGCCGGGCTGAACCATCCGAACATCGTGGGCGTGCACGACTGGGGCGCGGTCGACGGCGTCTACTTCATGGTCATGGAGTTCGTCCGGGGGCAGAGCCTCCGGGAGATCCTGAACGCCCAGGGGGTCCTGGCCCCCGCCCAGGCCGCCGATGTCCTGCTCCAGGTGCTGGCGGCGCTGGACCACGCGCACCGCAAGGGCATCGTCCACCGCGACATCAAGCCCGAGAACGTCATGGTGGCCCCCGACGGCGCGGCGAAGGTGACGGACTTCGGCCTGGCCCGCGCGTACGCGGACGGGCGCGTGACGCAGGCGGGGGCGGTGACGGGCACGCCGCAGTACCTCGCGCCCGAGCAGCTCCATGGCGAGCCGGCCGACCCCCGGACCGACCTGTACTCGCTTGGCATCGTGGCCTTCGAGCTGTTGACCGGGCGAGTGCCGTTCGAAGGCGAGACCTCCATGGCCATCGCGTACCGGCACATCCGGGACCGGGTCCCGAGGCCGTCGGCCCGCAATCCTTCGGTGCCACCGGGCCTCGACGGCTGGGTGGCGTCCATGACGGAGAAGGACCGGGAGCTCAGGCCGGAGTCGGCGGCCGAGGCCCGCCGAGACCTGGCAGCGGAGGCCGCCTCGTTCCCGCCGGCCCCGTCGATCGGCAAGCTGGTCCAGGAGGCGCCGGAGCCGTCGCCTTCCACCGACCCCCGGCGCGCCCGCACGGTGGCCATCCCCCGCGGCACGCGCGCCGGCGGGAGGCGCGGGAGACGGCGCACGCTCGGCGTCTTGTTCGCGCTGCTCGCGGTGGCCGGAGCGGCATGGGGAGCGTGGACGTACCTCGTCCCCCACAGCGTGGACGTGCCGAGGGTGATCGGCATGCGGATGGACGAGGCCCAGGCCCGTCTCAACGATCTCGAGCTCACGGTCACGATCGGCGAGGGCGAGTTCTCGCTCCGGGTGCCCACCGACCACGTGCTGGTGGTCCAGCCCCCACCGGGAACCAACGTGCGGGAGGGCACCAACGTCACGCTGACCCCTTCCCTGGGCCCTCCGCCCGTCCCGGTTCCCGACCTGATCGGCAAGACCGTGCCGGAGGCGCAGCGGCAGCTGAAGGAGGCCCGGCTGCGGCTCGGTGAGCGGAGGCGGGCCCACAGCGACCGGTTCGCCGTCGGCGAGATCATGGAACAGAGCGTGCCCGGGACCGACCAAGCGCCCCAGGGCAGCGCCATCGACGTGGTGGTGAGCAAGGGCCCGTCGCCGGAACCGGTCCCCAAGGTGATCGGGAAGTCCGAGGAGCAGGCCCGGGGACTGCTCGCCGCGTGGGTGGTGAAGAAGGAGACGAGGTACTCCGACGCCGTTCCGCGAGGTGTCGTCATCGACCAAGGCCCCAACCCGAAGACCGAACTCCAGCCGGGCCAAGCCGTGACGATCGTCGTCTCGCTCGGCCCGAAGTTCGTCGAGGTCCCGAACCTCGAGGGGATGAGCAAGGACGACGCGGTGGCCGGGATCCGCGAGCTCGGCCTGATACCGCAGGTGAACCAGGTGCCGGGATCGAACGGCGACACGGTCGTGGGCCAGCTCCCGGAGGCGGGCGGGACCGTCCGGGCCGGCTCGACCATCACGATCTACGTGGCGTGAGGATCGGGGCCCACGTCCCCGCCCGAGGGAGCCTCCTCTCCGCCATCACCGCCGCGCGGGAGTGTGGCGCCGAGGCCGTCCAGGTCTTCATGTCCAACCCCCGGGCGTGGGCCGGGCCGCGGATCGCGAGGGCCGAGGCCGAGCAGTTCCGCGCGGCGTGGCTCGAGTCCGGCCTGGGGCCGCTGTTCGCCCACGCGCCGTACGTCGTGAACATCGCGTCGCCCAACCCGGAGTTCGTGCAGCGCTCGATCGATCTGGCCCGGCGCTCGGTCGCCGCGGCGTCGGCGGTGGGCGCGGCGGGGTTCGTGGTCCACGCCGGCTCCGGCGGCCCCGCCGAGCCGAAGGAGGCGCTGGAACGGGCGGCCGCCGCACTGAGGGCCGTTGCTCCCGAAGGCGATTGCGCCGTCGTCGTGGAGCTCACCGCCGGGACCGCGGGGTCCGTCGCCTCGACGTTCCCGGAGGCCGCCCGCCTGTTCGAGGCCGTGGAGGATCCCCGCCTCCGGCTCTGTGCGGACACGTGTCACTTGTTCGCGGCGGGCTACGCCCTCGACCGGCCCGACGGCACCGCGGCGTGCTTCGACGAGCTGCGCGCCACCGGCCTGGCCGATCGCCTGGTCCTCATCCACGCCAACGACGCGAAACACGAACGGGGTTCACATCGGGACCGCCACGAGCACATCGGAGAGGGCCGGATCGGCGTGGAGGGCTTCTTCGGCGTCCTCCACCGACCCGAGGTCCGGGATCTCTCGGTCGTCGTGGAAACCCCCGGCGATCTGGTCGCCCACGCGCGTAACATCGCCACGCTGCGGCGCCTGGCCGCGGAATGACCGGCTACGGCTCGAGCTCGGCGCGCGGGCCTTCCTGGTACGAGTAGCGCTCCTCGCCCCACGGGTCGGCGTGGACGTGGTATCCCCGGACCTCCCAGAACCCTCGCTCGTTCTCTGCCGTGAACTCCAGGCCCCGAAGCCACTTCGCGCTCTTCCACGCGTAGCGCTTCGGGACCACCAGCCGGAGGGGGAACCCGTGCTCGGGTGCCAGGTCCTCGCTCTCGTGGGCCCAGGCCACCAGGACGTCGTCATCCATCATCGCTTCCAGCGACAGGTCAGACGTGTACCCGTAGTCGCAGTGGGCGATGACCCACTTCGCCTGGGGCTTCGGCTTCGCCCTCTCGGCGAGCACCCGGAACGGGACGCCCGTCCACTCGTTGTCCAGGGTCGACCACCCCGTCACGCAGTGCATGTCGGCGGTGACGTCCGAGGGCCCCAGGGCCTTCAGCTCGGCGTACGTGAGCTTGTACGGGTTCTCGACCAACCCGGACACCTCGAGGTCCCAGGTGGCCTCGTCGAACGAGGGGATGGGCCCGTAGTGCAGCACCGGCCAGCCCTTCACCAGGCGCTGGCCCGGTGGAACGCGTTTCGCGATCTCCTCCGGGTACCGCGAGCCGAACAGCTTCACAGATTCCTCCTAGTGGGCCGCCGCGACCCTTCGCCAGGCGGCGACCGCCGTCTCGATGTCCTGGTCGGAGATGTCGACGTGCGTGACCATCCGGACCTTGCCCGAGACGAAGGTCGCCCCCACACCCTCCCGTTCCATCCGGGCGATGGCCTCGAGCGGATCGCGTCCCACCGCTTCGGTGTCCACGTAGACCATGTTCGTTTCAACCGCTGAAGGATCGAGAGAGCCGGGGAGGGCGTCGGCGACCCCCTCCGCGAGGTGGCGGGCCCGCTCGTGGTCCTCGCGGAGGCGCTTCGGCCCCTCCTCCAGGGCGACCAGCCCGGCGGCGGCCACCACGCCGGCCTGACGCCAGGCCCCGCCGAACAGGATCTTCAGGCGGCGGGCCTCGCCGATCATCTCGGCCGGGCCGCAGACCAGGGAACCGATGGGCGCCCCGAGACCCTTCGAGACGCAGAACATCATGGTGTCGGCCTCGGCGCAGAACTCGGCGACGTCGGTTCCCGAAGCCGCCGCGGCGTTGAAGATGCGCGCTCCATCGAGGTGGACGGGCGCCCCGGCCTCCTGCGCCACCTTCCGGATGGCCCGGAGGTCCTCGATCGGCAACACGGTGCCGCCGGCGTGGCCGTGCGTGTTCTCCACGGCCACCACGTCCACCACCTCGACGTCGTAGTGCGTGTCGGGCTCCAGGGCCGCCCGAACCTGCTCCGGCGCGATCTGCCCCCTGGCGTCGCCGGCGATGGCCTTGAACGCCATCCCAGACAGGACCGCCGAGCTCATGACCTCCGTGGACGCCACGTGGGACCGAGACTCCGCGACCGCGAGATGCCCGCTCACCCGGAAGTGCAGCCGGAGCGCGATCTGGTTAGCCATCGTGCCGGTGGGGACGTACAGGGCGGCTTCCTTGCCGGTCACCTCGGCGGCCCGGTCCTGGAGCCGGTTCACCGTGGGGTCGTCGCCGAACCAGTCGTCGCCCACCTCGGCCTCGGCCATGGCCTTCCGCATGGCTGGCGAGGGCTTCGTGACGGTGTCCGAACGAAGGTCGACCCGGTAGATGTGCACGGTCAGCCCAGTATATGGGCGGGGCACGTCGGCACCGACCGCAGCGGCCTCGTTCGACCCGATCCCGCCAGCTAGGTGACGTCCCGGTCCCGGAACGCAACGACCGCAACGAGGAGGAGGACGGCCGCGTAGACTGCGATCACCGCGGCCGCACCCAGTGGCGAGCGGCCAACCGGTGGGAAGCCGTCCTGCCCGGTCAGGAACAATGCCGCGTTGTCCCCGATCAGCCAGCGATGCCACTGGGGCCGAAGGCCCCGGACTAACCCCTCTACCACGGCTAGGTACGCGAACCCCACGCCGAGCGCGGCCGCCGTGTTCCGCGCGATCGTCGCGATGGCGAACCCCATGGCCCCGGCCATCGCGGTAATCGCCGCCGCTCGGAGAGCGACCCCGCTCACCGAGCGGAGCCACCCGACGTCGGCCCCCTCAGTCGTCCCCCGTAGGGCCGCGACCAGTGCCAGGACCAGACCCAGGACGGCCTGGAGGACCAGGGCCAGCAGGAACAGGACGGCAGCGGCCGCGGCGAGCTTCGCCACGAACACCCAGAGCCGGCGGGGCTCCCACGTGAGAAGCGTGGCCACGGTCCCGGCGTGCCACTCGGCCCCCATGAAGGAGGCCCCCAGGAGCCATCCCCCGACCACGAGGAAGATTGCGGTTCCCAGGAACACGTCCCGGAGCACGGTCAGGTGGAACCGGGGGTCACGGTAGAAGAACTCCATCCGGATGCTCTCGCGGCAGAACTCCTCGGAGTCCACGTCGAGGGGGAAGTCCTGAGGGTTCGCCGACACGGCCTCCTCGCACAGGGCCCGTTGCTCCTCGACCTGCCGCTGCGCGAGGGCCAGCTCAGGCCCCAGGTCCGGGTTCGACGCGGCGGCGACAATCACCCCGGCGATGGCGATGCCCACAAGCGCGAGCGCCGCCAGCACCCGGACCAGCCGCCGGGCCAGCATCCTTCGGAGCTCGACGGACAGGAGCTCCCTCACGGCGGCTCGCCCTCTCTCGTGAGCTCCAGGAACACCGTCTCCAGGTCGACGGCGTCGGGGCGAAGCTCCGTCAGGTAGAGCCCTCGCTCGGCGAGCGCCATCGTCACCGTGGCAGCATCGGAGGGCGGAATGCCCACCCGGAGCGCGGCGCCGTGCATCGAGACCGGCATGCCGGCCGCGCGGAGGGCCTCCGCCCCGGCCGCCGGGTCCTCCAGCCTCACGATCAGGCCCCGGGCCCGGCCGCCGGCCAGCACCTCCTCCACTGGCCCGGCGGCCACGCACCGGCCGCGCGACAAGATGGCCACGCGGTCGGCAGTCTGCTGGACCTCGGACAGGTTGTGGCTGGACACGAACACCGTGCGCCCCTCCCGGCCGAGGCTCCGCAGCAGCTCCCGGACCTCCACGATGCCCGCCGGGTCCAGCCCGTTCGCCGGCTCGTCCAGGATCAAGACCTCGGGGTCCTTGAGCAGCGCGGCGCCGATGCCCAACCGCTGGCGCATGCCGAACGAGTAGTTCTTCACGAGGTCGCCGGCTCGATCGGCCAGGCCCACCCGCCCCAACACCTCGGCCACCCGCCTCCTCCCGATGCCGTCGAGCCGGCCGAGCAGCTCGAGGTTCCGGCGCCCGGAGAAGCGCGGGTACATCGTGGGGGTCTCCACGATCGACCCGACCCGTCCGATCACCCCGTGCAGCTCCGTGCGAACCTCCACGCCGAGCAGACGGCAGCGGCCCCCGGTGGGGCGAACCAGCCCCAGGAGGCACCGGATCGTGGTGGTCTTGCCCGCCCCGTTGGGTCCCAGGAACCCGAACACCCCACCCTGGGGGACTGCCAGGTCGAGGCCGTCGACCGCCAGGGTCCGCCCGCCGCGCAGGCGCCGGTACTCCTTGCGAAGTCCCTCGACTTCGATGATCCCGGCCATCGCCCCTCCGATCGTGGGCGATTCTACGGTCGGCCGGAACCTGCGCCCCGACCCTTTATTCGCTTCGGCCAACCACCCGGATCCCGAAGTAGAAGACGCTGTCGCCCTGATCCCACGTCCCGAACACGTCGAGCACGTACGTTTCGGGCGACCAGCCGTTCCGCCTCAGTACAGGAACATCGGCTTGCCGTCGACGTGACGGATTTTGGGCCGGTAGTTGTCCACGTCGTACAGCGCGCCGACGTCAACCCGCTTCACGCCCTGGCGGACCACGGCGATGGGGACGTTCACGTAGTTCCCGTTCCGCAGCGCCACCAGCCGCCCGACCTCACCCTGGATCACGAGGTCCGAGGCCATGACCGCGTAGTTGATGGCGACCATGAGGTCGAGCGAGTCGGGGGTGCCCGAACGCATCAGGTACCCGAGCTGCTGGTAGATGATGCCCTCGCCGGTGAGCTCCCTCAGCGCTTCGCCGGTGACCTGTCCGACCCCGCCGAGCTTCTTGTGGCCGAAGGCATCCTCCGTCCCGGCCATGACCATCTCGCCCCCCAACATGGTCGCGCCCTCCGAGATGGTCATCATGGCGTAGCGGCTGGGGTTCGCGCCCTTGTCTTTCATCAGAAAACGGGCAAGCCGCGCGATGTCGAACGGCACCTCGGAGATGATGGCCCGGTCCACGCCGGCCAGGTACGCGGAGACGAGCGAGGTTTCGCCGCTGTAGCGACCGAACACCTCCACCAGCGCCAGCCGCTCGTGCGAACCGGCGCTGGTCCTGAGCTGGTGGATGAAGTTCACGGTGCGCGTGATGGCGGTGGAGAACCCGATGCAGTAGTCCGTGCCATGGACGTCGTTGTCCATGGTCTTGGGGATGGCCACCACGGGCACTCCCTCATCGTTCAGGCGGAGGGCGAAGGACAGGGTGTCGTCGCCGCCGATGGGGATGAGGGCGCCGATCCCCAGCCGGTCGATCACCTTCAGGACGTGGGCGGTGTGGTCCTGTGGCTCGTCCCCGCCGTCCTCGCTCCGGAGGAACCCGGGCTCCTCCTTGGGTCGGACTCGGGCGGGATTCGCCCGCGAGGTGTGCAGGAAGGTCCCCCCGGACCGGTCAATGGTCCGCACCACCCCGGGGTCCAGCGGGATGGTGCACGCCGCCACCGAGTCCGGGTCGTCCGGGTCGCACTCGAGCAGCCCGGCCCACCCCCGACGGATGCCCAGCACGGCGTGCCCGTCCTCCGAGGCCCGGTTGGTGACCGCCTTGATGCACGCGTTCAGCCCCGGGACGTCTCCCCCACCGGTGAGGACGCCGACCTTCATCCCGCTCGAACCTCCCGTCCGCGGCCCATCCAACGTTAGTAGCCGAAGAACACTTCGGCGACCCGGTACAGCTCCTCGGGGACCAGCCGGACCTCTGCGACCGCCTCCTTCAGCGGGATGCCCACCACGTCGTTCCCCCGGAGGGCGACCATCGTTCCCCACGCGCCGGCCGCCGCCATGTCGATCGCCGCGATGCCGAACCGCGTGGCCAGGATGCGGTCGTGTGCCGAGGGCGTCCCGCCCCGCTGGATGTGGCCGAGGACCGTGACCCGGGTCTCGAACCCCGTCCGGCGCTCGATCTCCGGGCCCAGCCGGCCGGCGATCCCGCCGAACCGGGGGAATCCTCGTTCGTCCCTGGGGTACTCCGGCAGGTCCATGGCCCCGGCCCTCGGCACGACCCCCTCGGCCACCACCACGATGGAGAACAGCCGGCCCCGGAGATGGCGGCGGCGCACGTACCCGCAGACCTCCTCGAGATCGAACGGGTGCTCGGGGATGAGGATCACGTGGGCCCCGCCGGCCATGCCCGCGGAGAGCGCGATCCAGCCCGCGCTCCGGCCCATCACCTCCACCAGCATCACCCGGTTGTGGCTCTCCGCCGTGCTGTGGAGGCGGTCGATGGCGTCGGTCGCCACCTGGACGGCGGTCTGGAACCCGATGCAATAGTCGGTGCCCGAGATGTCGTTGTCGATGGTCTTCGGGATTCCTATGACGGCCAGCCCCTCCTCGGTCATGTTGGCGGCGGCTCCGAGCGTCCCCTCCCCGCCGATGGCGATGAGGCCGTCGATCTGGAGGTCCCGGAAGGCGGCCCGGACACGGTCGATGCCGCCCTCCTGGTACGGGTTGGCCGCGGAGCTGCCGAGGATCGTGCCCCCCCGGTGCAGGATGCCTCTGACCGAATCGGCCGTGAGGGGCACCGCGTCGCCCTCCATCACGCCCCGCCAGCCGTTCCGAAAGCCCAGGGCCTCGCATCCGTGCGCCCCAACGCACCTTCGCACCACGGCCCGGATGGCCCCGTTCAGCCCGGGGCAGTCACCCCCGCCGGTGAGGATCCCGATGCGTTTCATCGCGAACACGTTTCCCCTGGTAGCGGCCGGTTGCGACCCCTGTAGGAAGCGACCGGCCACCCGAGGTGCTTGCCAGGCCGGTCCGTCCGATTCTACGCTGGGCCGTCGTCCGCCCGGCATGGAGGGGGCGGACGCGGGGGAAGGACATGCGAACGAAAGCCACGACCCTGCTCGTGGCGCTCGCCACGGCACTGGTCGCAGCGCCGGCCACCGCATCTCCCCTCGACCAGGAGCTGGACGAGGCGCGCGCGAATCGGGCGACCGCTCTTGCCCGTCTGGCCCAGCTGGAACGACAGCTCCAGCCCCTCCTGGTGCGATATTCGGCCCTGGAACGAGAGGCGGGCCGGGCATCCATCCGGCTGGTCGAGGCCACGTTGGCCGAGCGGGCCGCCGAGGCCCTGCTTGCCGGGGCCCAGGACCAGCTCGACCAGCGAGCCCGCGCGGCATACCAGCTCGGCCCAGGCGCGATCCTCGAGGCCATGCTGACCGCCAGGACCTTCGCCGACGTGGCGGCCGCGGGCGAGTACACGGCACGGACCCTCTCGCTCGACGCCGAGGCGGTCGAGGCGAAGCGGGCCGCCGAGGCGCTGCTCAATAAGGAACGTGCCGCCGCGGCCCTGGCCAGGGCAAGGCTCGCACCCAAGCAGGCCGAGCTTGCCTCTCTCCTTTCGGCCATGCGAGCCAAGGTGGCCGAGGCCCAGACCCTGGCCGATCGGGCCGGCGTGGTTGTTGCCTCACTGGAGGAGAAGCAACAGGCAATCCAGGACGCCGCGCGCCGGGAGATCGGCCGAAACGTCCTGGGCGGCGGCGCCACCGGCAAGGACCAAAGCGCCCTCCTCTCGCTCCTCGGCTCCTCCGGCGGCCGGACTTGCACCACCCCCGAGGGGCTGCGGGACACGGGCAAGGGCTTCTCGGGCCTCGCGACCTGGTACGGCTGGGAGTTCGCCGGGCAGGGCACCGCGAGCGGCGCCATCTTCGACCCCCGGCTGTTCACCGCGGCCAACCGGTGGCTCCCGTTCGGGACGTTCCTCAAGGTCCACCACGGAGGGAAGTGCGCCGTAGTACTGGTGAACGACCGAGGGCCCTACGGGGACCAGGACCGTGTGATCGACCTGGCCATGGCCCCGGCCCAGTACCTCGGCCTCGACGTGTCGAAGGTCAGGGCCGACATTCTGGTGCCGGTGGGCGGCATACCGAACTGATCACGTCCGCTCGCTCTCGGCGATCTCGCCTGGTCCGCCCCCACCCTCGGGCAGGTTGAGCTCGGCTATCACGGGCAGGTGGTCGGATGCGAGCCGGGCGTCTGGACCGGTCGGCACGATGACCCGGTCCACGCCGATGCCCTCAGAGACGAACAGGTAGTCGATCCGCGCCGTGGGGTCCTGGGCCGGGAAGGTGTCGCCGGCCACGTCGCCTCCCAAGAGCCACGCGTCCCAGTGCCGCTCGGCCAGGAACCCCACGCCCCGGCCGTCCGGGGTCTCGTTGAAGTCGCCCCCGATCAGGACGGGTCCGGCCAACCCCCGGGTGAGGTCCGACAGCTGCTGGACGTTTCGGAGCCGTTCCATCGGATGGAGCCCGAGATGCACCGAGGTGGCCCACACCCGGAACCCGGCCCTCCCTACCTGGGCGATCAGCGCTCCCCGGGGGTACAGCGCCCGGTGGACGTCGGCGAACCGCTCGAGGCGGTGCGACACGATCCGCCACGGCGGGCGGACGAGCACCGCGTTCTTCACCCGGCGGCGGAACGGCGACCATGGATCGCGTGCCACGACCATGTCCGCGGCCTTCGCGAACCGTCGCAGCCGCGATCGGGGCCCAGTCTCGTTCAGCAGCACGAGGTCCGGCCGGAAGTGGTCGGTGAGCCGGACGGCGCGGTCCAGCCCGCCCCGGAACCCCCGCACGTTGTGGACGACCACCCGAAGCTGCACCGCCGGAGCGTACCCCCGCGTCTTGCGCCGTTTAGGGAACGATGAGCGTTCCGCTCCGGCCGGCCAAAACGTCCGGTGCCTCCTCGAGATCGCCGATGAAGGCCCGGCGGCCCTGCTCTGTGTCGACGAACTGGGTGGCGGCCTTGACCTTGGGACCCATGGAGCCGGCCTTGAACTCCCCGGCCTCCAGGAGCTCCGTAGCCTCGGCCACCGTGAGCCGCTCCAGGGCCTGGGCGCGGTCCGTGCCGAACCCCCGCATCACGTGGCGCACGTCGGTCAAGATCAGCAGCACCGCGGCCTCGACGTCTCGAGCCAGGATAGCGGCCGCGAGGTCCTTGTCCACCACGCCTTCCACGCCGACGAGGCGCGGGCCCTCCTCGATCACCGGCACGCCGCCCCCACCCGAAGCGATGACGATGACCCCGCCCGCGACGAGTTCCCGGATCACGGGGGCCTCCACGATCGAGTACGGCTCGGGCGAGGGCACGACCCGTCGCCACCCGCCGTGCGGATCGGGCCGCATCACGTACCCCTGCTCTTCCTCGAGCTTCTTGGCCTCGTCCTTCTCGTAGAACGGCCCGATGGGCTTGGTGGGGGTCCCGAACGCCGGGTCATCGGCCCGCACCCGCGTGAGCGTGAGGACCGTGGCCACGGGCCGTTCCATCCCCCGCTCGTAGAACACGTCGCCGATCGTGACCTGAAGAAGGTAGCCGATCTGCCCCTGGCTCTCCGCCCCGCAGACGTCGAGCGGCATGGGGTGGACCCAGCCCCGCGCCGACTCCTGTTGGATGAGGATCCGGCCGACCTGAGGGCCGTTGCCGTGGGTCACCACGACCTCCCACCCCGCGGCGGCGATGTCGGCGATCTTCTCCGCGGCGCGGCGGGCGGACCGGTACGCGTTCTCGAAGGTGTCCTCGTCTTCCCGGCGGAGCAGGGCGTTCCCGCCGAGGGCGATGGCCACGCGTTCCATAGGGGAAGGCCTCCTGTTGGTCTCGGCTAGTCGAGCACCGGCGCCAGCGCGGCCGTGAGCGTCGCGCCGCCCGGGATCTCCTCGAGCTCGTAGCGGACCCGAACGGCCGGCTTCGAGATGTGGATGACGTGGCGAAGGTCGATGGGCGAGGCGATGACCACGAGGTCCGCCCCGACCATGTCGATCATCTTCTCCATCTCCTCCAGCTGGGCCTGGGAGTACCCCATGGCCGGGAGCACCGGGCCCACGTCATACCGCCGGTAGGTCTCCTCGAGCGACCCGATCGCGTACGGGCGGGGGTCGACGATCTCCGCCGCCCCGCCGCGGCGGGCGGCCACGACCCCGGCACCGAACTTCATCTCACCGTGGGTGAGGGTGGGCCCGTCTTCCACGACCAGGACCCGCTTCCCGGCCAGCTCGGACCCGTTCTCCACGGTCACCGCGCTGTTGGCCTTGATCACGGTGGCCCGGGGGTTGATCCGCTGGATGGCGTCATCCAGCAGGGCGACCTGGTCCGAGGAGGCCGAGTCGATCTTGTTGACCACGACGACGTCGGCCATCCGAAGGTTGGCCTCCCCCGGGTGGTACCTGGTCTCGTGACCGGCCCGGAGTGGGTCCGCCACGACGATGTGGACGGTCGGCCGATAGAACGGCAGGTCGTTGTTGCCCCCGTCCCACAGGAGCACGTCGCACTCCTCCTGCGCCTGCCGGAGGATCTCGCCGTAGTCCACCCCGGCGAACACCACGGTGCCGGCGTTGATGTGGGGCTCGTGCTCCTCGCGCTCCTCGATGGTCACCTTGTGGCGGTCCAGGTCCTCCAGGGTGGCGAACCGCTGCACCCGCTGGGCGGTCAGGTCGCCGTACGGCATGGGATGCCGTACGGC
>JBOGVG010000042.1:0-4786 GCA_050692435.1 Actinomycetota bacterium | reverse complement strand
GATAGCCGACGTGCCGGTCGAACGGGACGCCATCGCCGGAGGTGTTCACGAGCTCCCACCCTCGCCACTCAACCGACGACGGATGGCGGTGGCGCGCTCCCGCCCGCCCCAGGCACAGCCACGAGGCGTCGAAGAAGTGCTCGAGCTCCCACTCGAAGACCTCCGGCGACGTGTAGGACTCGGACGGCAGGGCGTGGCTGTGCCCGAACGGCTCGAGGGCGGGCGCCAGGCGCTCGGGGTCGATCGGTGCGGGGTGCAAGGTTTCGGTCACGGCAGCATCCTAGGCCTTCGGGATGTGCTTGCCCGGGTCCAGGAACGGCAGCGCCGCGGTCATGGCCGGAACCGGTCCGTCCGGCGACACCAGCTCCAGGTCGTTCCCCGGACCGGCAACCTCGATCGGCACCCACGCGTACCCGATGTTCCTCTTCAGCCGGAACGAGTTGCTGGCCGATGTGAGCTTGCCGACCACGCGCCCGTCCCACTGAACGGGCCAGAAGTCCTCCAGCCACAGCCGGAACGGCTCGCCACCGATCTCCACGCCGACCAATTTCCTCGTCACTCCTTGCACCGCGATCCGCTCCAGCGCTGCCCTGCCGATGAAGTCGGCCGAGAACTCCACCAGCCGCTCCATCCCGGTGACCTCGAACGGGTTGTTCTCGATGGTCATGTCGTTGCCGTAGTTCAAGATGCCCGCCTCCAACCGCCGCTGGTCGGACGGGGCGATGGCCCGGAGCTGGTATGGCCGGCCGGCCTCCATCACCCGGTCCCACAGATCGAGCCCTCGCGACGAGTCGCGGAGGTAGATCTCGTAGCCGACCTCGCCGGTCCATCCGGTCCGGGACACCACGACCGGGATGCCGTCCAGGTCGGTCTCCACGCACCAGTAGTACCGGAGGTCCGTCACGGCGGGGCCGAACAGGTCCCGGACGAGCTCCTTGGACTTCGGGCCCTGGACCTGGAGCGGCGAGACGTCCGGCTCACGCACCTCGACCTCCAGGCCGGCCAGGGCCTGGACGCCCTTCGCGTACAGCAGGGCGTCGGAGTCCGCCACCGACAGCCAGAAGTGATTCTCCCCCAGGCGCAACAGGACCGGGTCGTTCACGATCCCGCCGTCCGGCGCGATGAGCGGCGCATACTTGCACTGGCCCACCGCGCATCTCGAAAGGTCGCGGCACGTGAGGAGCTGCGTGAACGCCGCCGCGTCCCGTCCGGTGATCTCGACCTGCCGCTCCACCGCGACGTCCCACACGGTCACATGCTCGAGCAGATGCCAGTACTCCTTCTCGTCGTCGTCGTAGAGCGTGGGGATCAGCATGTGGTTGTACAGGTCCCAGCTGGTGCACCCAGCCTTGACCGTTCGCTGCCAGTACGGGGACTTGCGGTACCAGGACGCCACGTAGAACGGGAACGAGTATGGCTCCCTCATCGCCCACTCCGGCGGCGGTTGCGCTTTCGATCGGAACGGATCTCGCGAACGCAGTTGTACGCGGGGATCCCGGTCACACCGCCACCCGCGTGGGTGGCGCTCGAACACTGGTACAGGCCGGCGATGGGGGTTCGGTAATCCGCGTACCCCGGGGCCGGCCGCATGTGGAACAGTTGGTCCGCCGAGAGCTCCCCGTGGAAGATGTTGCCGCCGATCAGGCCCCATTCCTGCTCCATGTCGTATGGGCCGATCACCTGCCGAGCAACCACCGACTCCCTGAACCCCGGCGCGAGCTCCTCGTATCCGTCGATCACCCGGTCCGCGTAGGCCTCGAGCTCGTCCCGGTGCGGCTCCTCCGACCAGTCATGTGGCACCCACTGCGTGAACAGCGAGATGACGTGCGCGCCCTCCGGGGCCAGCGATGGATCGAGCACGGTCGGCACGACGCCATCGGAGAACGGTCGCGTGGCCGGGATCCCCCGCCGGGCTTCCTCGAACCCGGTCTCCAGGTACTCGACCGAGTGCGCCAGCTCGATCCCGCCGGACAGATCGGTGAAGTCCGGTGCGCCGGAGAACCGTGGGAGCTTCGACAGCGCACAGTTGATCTTCACAACACCGCTCCGGGTCTTCCAGTGCTCGATGTCGTTGACGAACTCCTCGGGGAGCTCGCTCCGGTCGATCTGGCGGAGGAACGTGATCCTCGGGTGGCACGCGGTGATCGTGATCGGGGCGTGGAGCTCCTCGCCACCCTCGAGCGCCACACCGTAGGCCCGGCCCGCCCGCACCAAGACCCTCTCCACCCGCGCGTTGGTCCGGATCTCGGCACCGAACGAGTGGGCGCTCCGCTCGATGGCCGCGGCCACGGCGCCCATGCCGCCCTCGGGTACCCCCCATCCGCCGAGGGTGCCGCCACCGACGTTCCCGATGGAGTGATGGGCCATCACGTACCCGGTCCCGGGCTCGTACGGGCCGGCCCAGGTCCCGATGAGGCCGTCGATGGCGCGCACCGTCTTGACCTCGTCGGACTCGAAGAACCGGTCGACGATGTCCGCCACGGACATGGTCATCAGCCGGGTTACCTCGCCGACCGTCCCGACGTCGAGGCCGCGGAAGCGCCAGGCCAGCCTGAGCTGTTCCCACAAGTCGGAGGGGCGCCGGGAGCCGATCCTCGGCGGCGTGGTCATCAGGAGTGGTCCGAGGACGTCGGCGAGCCCAGTGATCCACGCGTCCCACCGTTCCGTTGCCTCGGCGTCACGCCGGGAGAACCTGGCGAACTCGTCACGGTTCTTCGCGTTGTCGTCGTACTCGATCATCACCCGCCCGTCGGGGAACGGGACGACGTACGGGCCGACCGCGTGGACCCGATACCCATGCCGCCGGAGTCGGAGATCGCGGATGATCGTGTCCGGCATCAAGCTCATGACATAGCTGAGTGTGGTGACCCGGAACTCCGGGTGATCGGGCCACGGTTGGTCCGTGGCGGCGGCGCCCCCCGTCTTGTACCGGGCCTCACACACCACGGTGCGCGCGCCCGCCCTCGCGAGGTACGCCGCCGCCACCAGGCCGTTGTGGCCCCCGCCGATGACGATGGCGTCGTATCGGTTCGCCCGCACCCGGTAAAGGCCTCCTGAACGGCGGTTCAGCCGAACGATAGCACCGTTGAACAGCTGTTCAATCTCTAGGTGAGCTCCATTGCCGGCGCGCTCGCGGCCTCGGCCTCCTCAGCCGTCGCGACGTCCAGCTCGACGGCCTCACGATCGGATCGACGCCGCAGGATGGGCAGCAGGACGAGGGCCCCGATGGCCGCGGTCAGGCCGCCGATCGCGTAGACGTTCTGCGGCCCGACGGCCCGCAACACCACACCGGCCGCGGCGAACCCCAGGACGAAGGCGATCGATGTGAGGCCCTCCGAGGCCGCGATCACCCGGCTGCGGACGGCATCGGGCGTTCGCCGCTGTTGGATGCCTTGTTCGGCCACCAGGACGATGGCGTCCCCCACCCCCGAGAGCAATGCGATGACCAGGATCGGGGCGAACCACGGCGAGACGGCGATGGCTGCCGTGGTCACGGCGATCACCGCGGTTCCCAGGAACAGTGCGCCGGGCTCTCGGTCCTCGTTCAGGTACCGGCCGGCGAACGAGCCGACAACGGATCCCGCCCCCCAGAACGTGATCAGCAGGCCATAGCCGATGGAGCCGGCGTGGAAGTGCTCGACGAGCGGGACGTCGGCCACCATCACCAGGCCGAGCCCGAACACGAGCCCGGTCCAGGCCAGCACCAGCGTTCGCAGCACCCGATCCCGGGCGATGAACACGAACCCTGCCCGAAGCCCGCGGTGTTCGGTCGCGTCGGAACGGTCCCCCGCGAACGGCGCGCGAACCGTCCACACGAGGACGGCCGAGACGACGAACGTGACCGCGTTCAGGCCGAACACCCATGCCGGCCCGATAGCGGCGACCAACACGCCGCCGATCGCTGGGCCGACCATGACGCCGGCGTTGCGCCCCAGCGAGACCAGGCCGTTCGCCCAGGAGAGCTCGGACGGCTCGACCATGTTCGGGATGGCCGCGGCCGACGCCATCCAGAACGGGGTCTCGACGACTGCCGAGACGAACGCCAGAGCGAGCAGCCACGCGGGATCGCCGGCGAATGCCATCGCGCCGAAGGCCGCAACCCCCGCCAGGTCGGACACGATCATGACCCGGCGACGGTCGAACCGATCGCCGATCGCGCCGGCGAGCGGGGCCACGAAGCCGTTCACGCCGAACGTGAGGAGCAGCGCCGCCGAGAGCCATGCGGGCGAACGCGTCCGCTCGTACACCGTGAACATCAGCGCCGTGTAGGCGGCCGCCCCGCCCGTGATCGAGATCAGGCGCGCCGTGGCCAGCCGGCGCACGGCGGCTCTCGGTGATGTGCGATGGACGGTCATGAAACGACTCCTTGGTTCGGTGGCTCAGGACGTGCGAGACGGTGAGGAACCGCCCGCCGGGAGGCGAGCGAACGCGTCAGCCGGTGACGCTGGAGTTGATCACCGTGAGCCGTTTCATGGTTCGCCGAGTGTACCAGCCCGTCCCGGCCGGGGGAACCACCGTTTTCGCGAGGCCGGGAAGGGTCAGTCCGGGAGGACCACGAACCAAGCGTCGGCGGCGCCGACGGCCGTCGAGATCTCCTCGATGATCACCGGGGTGACCGCGCTGTCCAGGGTGAGGGCCATGAGCGCGGTCCCGC
Source organism: Actinomycetota bacterium (assembly GCA_050692435.1). Taxonomy (GTDB): domain Bacteria; phylum Actinomycetota; class UBA4738; order UBA4738; family HRBIN12; genus AC-69. The sequence continues at coordinate 132 of JBOGVG010000042.1, read as the reverse complement.
CCCGGGTGGCCCGGCCCACGTCCATGGTGGCGATGTTCACGTCGTGCTGCCCCAGGATCGTGCCCACCTTCCCGATGACGCCCGGCCGGTCCTCGTAGGCGAAGAACAGCATATAGGTGGCCGGCGACATCT